>CBFCZU010000104.1:0-14269 GCA_965602635.1 uncultured Planctomycetales bacterium
CAAAGGGCGGCCCCTTAGCAATCGCTAGTTATGCCCCCGGCGTCGACCCCCCCGCGGGGTTTGTCGCCCGCCCGTGTTTAAAAAACCGGGCCAGTAACCCATGCAACCCGCCGGCGGCGGTGTTATCATTCAGCCGGAATCGAAAGGGACACGTCATGGCCATATCGGACGAGGATCGAGCGGCGCTGCTCAAGCTGGCCAGGCAGTCGGTGGCCGCGGCGGCGGGCGGCGGGCCTGCGGAGGACCTGGCCGGGGTCGCCCGGGCCGCCACGGAGGGCGAGGGGCTGCTCAGCCAGAGGCGCGGCTGCTTCGTGACGCTCACCAACGCCGGGCGGCTGAGGGGGTGCATCGGCACCTTCCACCCGCAAAGGCCGCTGGCAGAGCAGATCATCGAAATGGCCGCCGCCGCCGCTCACGACCCGCGCTTCACCTTCGACCCGGTCACGCCCGCCGAGATGGATGACCTCGCCATCCAGCTCTCGGTCCTGAGCGAGCTGGAGGAGATCGCCGACCCGCTCGACATCGAGCTGGGCGTCCACGGGATCTACGTCGTCGGCGGCAGCGGGTCCGGATGCTTCCTGCCGGAGGTCGCCACAGACACCGGCTGGAGCAAGGAGGAGTTCCTCTCACAGTGCTGCTCCGGCAAGGGGGGCCTGTCGCCCGACGCCTGGCGCGACGGCTCGGCCAAGGTGTACACCTTCACCAGCGAGAAGTTCTCGGGCCGGCAGGCGGAGTGACGAGCGCGGCGCGCGGCCGCGCGGGGCCTACTTCTTGCCCGCCGCCCGCTGGCGGGTGAAGAAGTCCGAGAGCAGCTCCGCGCACTGGTCGGCGAGGACCCCGCCGACGACCTCCACGCGGTGGTTCAGCCTCTCGTCGGTGCAGATGTTGTAGAGCGTCTCCACGGCCCCGGCCTTTGGGTCGGCGGCGCCGTAGATGAGCCGGTCGAGTCGCGCCAGCACAATGGCGCCGGCGCACATGCAGCACGGCTCGAGCGTGACGGCCAGCGTGCAGCCGGTGAGCCTCCAGTCTCCGACGGCGGCGGCGGCAGCGCGGATGGCGAGCATCTCGGCGTGGGCGGTGGGGTCGGCGTCGGCGGCGCGGCGGTTGTAGCCGCGGGCGATGATCTCGCCACCGCGGGCGACGACCGCCCCGATGGGCACCTCCCCCCCCGCCTGGGCGATGCGAGCCTCGGCGAGCGCCTCGCGCATCAGCGACTCGAACTCGTTGTGGGCCTGGGCGGTCACGGTCCCTTCATCGCCTCCACGGTGAGATCCTCACTGCCAATCGCGCCGGCAGGCGATGGGCATCCGCCGCCACGGACCCAGCGGCGGCGAGGACACCCGCAGCACGGGCGGCGTCTGGCGGCGCTTGTGCTCGGACGACGCGACCATCTCGGCCACCCGCCGCACCACGTCGGCGTCGAACCCCTCGGCTGCGATCTCCTCGACGCTCCGGCCCTGCTCGAGGTAGCGCAGCAGGATCGCGTCGAGCACCTCGTACGGCGGCAGCGTGTCCTGGTCCGTCTGGTCGGGCCTCAGCTCGGCGCTGGGAGGCCTGGAGATGATGCGCTCGGGTATGCGCCGCCCGCCCTCGTTCAGGTGCCGCGCCAGCTCGCAGACCGCGGTTTTGGTCAGGTCGCCGATGACCGCCAGTGCGCCGCAGGTGTCGCCGTAGAGGGTGCAATATCCGGTCGCCAGCTCGCTCTTGTTCCCGGTGGCCAGGGGCAGGTGTGCGGCGGCGTTGGAGAAGGCCATCAGCAAGTCGCCTCGGATGCGGGCCTGGACGTTCTCGTCGGTGGTCCCCGGCCGGTCGGGCGGCAGGTGGGCCTCGAACGCCCGCTCGAAGGCGGCGTGCATCGGCTCGATCGGCACCGTCGCCAGGCGGAGGCCCAGGTTGCCGGCGAGCGCCTTGGCGTCGGCGAGGCTTTCGCCGCTGGTGTAGCGCGACGGCATCACCACCGCCAGCACGTTATCGCCTCGGAGGGCATCGGCGGCGATGGCGGCCACCACGGCCGAGTCGAGCCCGCCCGACAGGCCCAGCACCACCGACTGAAAGCCGCACTTGCGGACGTAATCCCGCAGGCCCAGCTTCAGGGCGGCGGCGAGCTGGGCCGTTTGCTCGCCCACCGGCTCGCATCGCCCCGGCGGCGCGTCGGTATCGACGAGCAGCAGGTCCTCCTCGAAGGCCTTGGCCCTGGCCAGCAGCGTCCCGTCGCCCCCGGCGGCCAGGCTGGCGCCATCGAACACCAGCTCATCGTTGCCGCCGACCTGGTTGACGAAGATTACCGGGCGGCCGCAGAGGCGGGCCAGGCGGCAGAAAGACTCCTGGCGGGCGGGCGAGCCGCCCACGCGGAACGGAGCGGCCGACATGCTCACGACGATTTCGGCGCCCGCCTGGCGGAGTCGCTGCCCCGCATCGGGCCCGGGGAAATTCTCGCAGATGGACACGCCTATCTTCCGCCCGCCGACCTCCAGCAGCTCGGGCGCCGCGCCCGGGCGGAAGTAGCGGGTCTCGTCGAAGGCGTCGCAGGCCGTCAGCTTCGTCTTGACGTGTACGGCCGCGAGCTTGCCGCCGGCCAGCAGGGCCGCCGCGTTGACCAGCACCCGGGGGGCGGCCTCCTCCGCCGGCTGGGCGAACCCCACCAGCGCGGCCACGTTCCCGCACCGCCCGGCCAGCTCCTCGACGGCCCGCACGGAAGCGGCCGCCAGCTTGGGATCGGCCAGCAGGTCACCCGGCGGGTAGCCGATGAGCGACAACTGCCCGAAGACGACCAGCTCGGTGCCGGCCGCCTCCGCCCGCTCGATGCAGTCGGCGATCTTCCGGCCGTTGCCGGCGACGTCGCCGACAGTCGGGTTGACCTGGGCCAGGGCGATCTTCATCTCGCCGACAATCATACGCGCAGCGGCCCGCGCCACAAGGGCCGCCGCCGGGCAGTTGACATTCTCGGCGGCGCGCGCAAGGATAATCCCGCCAAGCCCAGGATGGAGAGGGCACCTCGCCGGCCGCGGGAGGGTCAGATCGCCCGGCCCTATCGCCTGATGAAAGGAAGCAGACATGCCCGCCGCAAAGGACGGACCGAGCACGAAACAGTTCAAGCCGCTGACGCTGAGGGGCAACGCCGACCTCGCCCGGCTGCGGCGGCGCGGCGTTTCGGAGGAGATGGCCGCCCGGGCCCCCCGCGCCCCCCGCGGGGCCTGCGTGGGGTGGGGAATCCCATTCAAGGTCGGCAAGGTGGTGCTGCTGACCGACAAGCCCGTCACCGTGAAGCTCGCGCCGATGAGGGCACAGTGGCTGGTCTTCGTGCACACCTCCGACATCCGCCCGCCCGAATGCAACGCCGACGGCTTCATCTCGCCAATGCGCGGCGTGGGGCAACTGGGCGAGCACGCGGCAGACTACGTCCTGATATACGCCGACGGCAGCGAGTGCCGCGAGTCCATCCGCCGCCGTCACCAGATCGGCGCCATCAACCGAATCTGGGGCGAGAACTGCTTCGAGGCGGTGGCGGCCGGCAAGCCGCATCCGCTGAGGTCCGGCTCGTGGGAGGTCAACCGCAACGACGCCTGGGGCCGCTTGCAGACCCGCGCCGACGCCAACGACTCGCACCCCTGGACCAACTGGCTGTGGGCGTGGCAGAACCCGCACCCGCGAAAGGACATCGTCAGCGTTCGCTTTGAGCCGGCCGGCGGGAAGGGCGCCGCGGTGGTGATCTCCGCCCTGGCGGCGGGCAGGGCCTCGTCGCACCCGCTGCGCTGGGAGACTCGCCGCAAGGCCGTCCTCACGCTGCCCAAGGGAGCGAAGTTCGACCCGTCGCTGGACGAGACAGGCCAGCTCAAGCAGATAAGGCTGGACATGGGCCAGGTGGTCTCCGCCGTCGCCCGGACGATCTACCCGGACGCGAACTGGACGCGGACGTACAACAACAGGCTGCCCGAGGTTTCGCCGCGGGAGGTGCTGGTCGAATACACGGCCCACCCGGACGGGCGGTTCCACCTGCCCGGCGGCAGGACGGTCGCGGCTGCGAAGCTTTCCGGCCCGCTTCGGCCGGTGGCGCCCGCCACGCAGAAGGTGACGTTGCGGGCGGTGGAGAAACGCAGCGGCCAACCCGTCGCCGTCAAGCTCCACGTCCACGGGCAGGCGGGCGAGTACCTCGCCCCGGTTGACCGCCACCGGATAATCAACCCCGACTGGTTCCAGGACTACAGCGTGGATTTCAGCCACCTGGGCGTGCACCACTGCACCTACGTCCCGGGCGAGACCACCATCAACCTGCCGCTGGGCAGAGTTTACATCGAGGTGTCCAAGGGCTTCGAGATCCGCCCGGTCCGCAAGGCCGTCCGCGTCACCCGGGCGACGCGCGAGATCACCGTCGAGATCGAGAAGGTCTTGCCCTGGCGCGAGGCCGGCTGGGTGAGCGCCGACACGCACGTGCACTTCCTCTCGCCGCCGTCGGCCCTGCTGGAGGGGGCCGGCGAGGGCGTCAACGTGGTCAACCTGCTCGCCAGCCAGTGGGGCGAGCTGATGACCAACGTGGGCGACTTCGACGGCAAGACCACCTACGGGTCGAGGGAGTCAGGCGGCGACGGCGAGTACCTCGTCCGCGTCGGAACCGAGAACCGCCAGCACGTGCTGGGGCACATCTCGCTGCTGGGATATGACGGCAGGATCATCGCCCCCATGACCACCGGCGGACCGGACGAATCGGCCATCGGCGACCCCATCGAGCTGCTGCTGGCAGAGTGGGCCAGGCGGTGCAAGGCCCAGGGCGGGCTGGTCGTGCTGCCCCACTTCCCCAACCCCCGCGCCGAGAACGCCGCGTGCATCATCCGTGGC
This sequence comes from uncultured Planctomycetales bacterium, assembly GCA_965602635.1. Lineage (GTDB taxonomy): Bacteria > Planctomycetota > Phycisphaerae > SM23-33 > SM23-33 > CBFCZU01. The sequence continues at coordinate 4,834 of CBFCZU010000104.1, forward strand.
GAGATCGACGCCCTCGAGATGACCTCCTGGGGCAGCCTCTACGGCGGCATCAGCCCGTATTCGCTTTCCGACTGGTACCGCTACCTCAACTGCGGCTACCTGGTCCCCGCCGTCGGGGGGACGGACAAGATGTCGGCGACCACGGCCGTGGGCACCGTCAGGACGTACGCCCGGATCAACCCGCACCGGGAGTTCGACTACCGGGCGTGGATGGACGCCGTCCGCCGCGGACACACCTTCGTCTCGTACGGGCCGCTGATGGAGTTCAGCGTCGAGGGCAAGCCGCCGGGCACGCGGATGAGCATGACCGCCGCCGGCGGAACGGTGGACGTGGCCTGGAAGCTCGCGTCGGTCACCGTGCCGATCTCGCGCGTCGAGCTGGTGGTCAACGGCGAGATCCGCGAGAGCCGCTCGGCCGGCCCGTGGGAAGATGAGGGAAGCTGGTCGGTCAAGCTCGACAAGAGCTCCTGGCTGGCGCTGCTGGTGCGCGGGCACTACCGCGACAAGCCGGAGATCATCGCCGCCCATTCCTCCCCGGTGATGGTAAAGGTGGCGGGCACGCCCTTCCTGGCGGCCGCCGACGCCCTGACCATCCTGGAGCAGATAGAAGGCGCCCTGGCCTACCTCGACACGGTCGGCACCCGCGCCGAGGCCGCCGCCTGCAAGCGGATGCGATTGATCCTGACGTCCGCCCACCGCGAGCTGCACAACCGCATGCACCGGGCCGGACATTACCACAAGCATAGCCCCGTGGACGACCACGCCGCCCACCACTGACCGCCGGCGGCATCGCCGTTGCACCGGGCCGCGGGGGCGATTAGATTGGCGGCGGAAGGAGGCCGCTGGGACACTCGCTGCGATGGGAAAGCATGAGAAAGACAATGAGCTGGCGGACCTGCGGAAGGTCCTGAAGATCAGCCGGTCGATGGCGGCGATGGTGGACCTCGACAGCCTCCTGGGGCTGATCATCATCCGGGCGATGGAGCTGCTCGACGCGGAGCGGGCGACGCTGTTCCTGTACGAGGAGGAGACGGACGAGCTTGTCAGCCGGATCGCGGCGGAGGAGGACGAGATTCGCTGTCCGGCCGACCGCGGGCTGGCGGGCGCCGCCGCCAAGAGCGGCAAGACGGTCAACGTCGCCGACGCCTACGCCGACGAGCGGTTCAACCCCGAGATCGACCGCCAGACCGGCTTCCACACGCGGAACATCCTGTCGGTCCCGCTGAAGGACTACGAGGGCTCGCTGGTCGGCGTGCTCCAGGTGCTCAACAAGCGCCGCGGGGCGTTCGAAGACTACGACATCATCCTCGCCGAGACGCTCGCAGCCCAGGCCGGCGTCGCCGTCCAGCGCGCCAGGCTCATCGACCACTACCTCCGCAAGCAGGAGATGGAGCGGGCAATGCAGATCGCACGGGACATCCAGCGCGACCTGCTGCCCGGCTCGGACCCGGCGGTCGAGGGCTTCGACGTGGCGGGATTCTCCAAGCCCGCCGACGAGACCGGCGGCGACACCTACGACTTCATGCCCCTGCCGGGCGGGCGGTGGATGATAGTCGTGGCCGACGCCTCGGGGCACGGCATAGGCCCGGCCCTGGTCGTCGCCACCACCCGGGCGATGCTTCGCGCCGTCAGCCTGCAGGGCGCGGGCCTGCCCGACGTGCTGGAGACGGCCAACACGCTGCTCGCCGAGGACCTCGACGGCGGGCGGTTCGTGACGTGCTTCTTCGGCGTGCTCGACCCGGCCGCCGAGGCAATGACCTACGCCTCAGCCGGCCACGGGCCGATGCTATTCTACGACCGCAAGAGCGAACGCTTCACCCAGGTAAGGGCCACCGCCCTGCCGCTGGGCATCATGGCCGAAACGCGGTTCGAGGATGCCCCCACTCACCGGTTCGCCCCCGGTGATTTCGCGGCGATAACCACCGACGGTTTCTTCGAGGCCGCCAAGGCGTCCGGCGAGGAGTTCGGCGTGGAGCGGATGATGGAGCTGCTGGCCCGCGACCGCGACCTGCCCGCCGCCGACATGATCGCCAACCTCCGCCGGGCCGTGCTGGAGTTCACCGCCGGCGAGCCCCAGGCCGACGACCTGACGGCCGTGATCATCCGCCGCGTCTAAGCTACTTCTCAGTCAGCTGCACCACCCCGTCCCAGTCGCCCGCCGGCGGCGAGGCGAGGTATGCACGGCACAGGTCGAGGTACACCTTTGCCGGCCCGTCGTCCGGGCTGAGCTTGAGCGCGGCCTGGAACGCCTCGGCCGATTGGGCGAACTTCCCGGCGGCGAACAGATCCATCCCCCGGGCGAACTCGACGCAGGCGGCCTCCATCGCGGCGTCCGATTCGCCAGAGCGGGCAAGGACGTTCCACACCTGCACCGGCTCGGTCTTGCCGACCACCAACACTTGCCCGAGCGGGCGGGCGAGGATCCCCTCGGCGCCGGCGGCTTGCCAGGTCTGGTCGCTGACCAGGATGCCCGTGCCGAAGAACTTGTTGGCCGACTCCAGCCTGCTGGCGAGGTTGACCGTATCGCCGATGGCGGTGTAGTCCATCCGCTGCGTCGAGCCGCAGTTGCCCACCATGACCTCGCCGGTGGCGATGCCGATTCGGCTGCGCAGCCGGGGCGCATGCTGAGATTCCTCGGCCAGCTCGCGGTTGATCCGCGCCACCTCGTCCTGGCAATCGACGGCGGCCTGGACCGACCGGGCGGCGTGGTCGTCCTGGAAGACGGGCGCGCCGAAGAATACGAATATCCCGTCCCCGAGGAACTTGTTGAGGTAGCCTCCGTGGCGGGTCTGGATCACTTCCGTCATGCGGTCGAAGTAGCGGTTCAGCAGTTGCACGGTCCGCTGCTCGCCCAGTGCCTCGGATAGCGCGGTGAACCCCCAGAGGTCGGAGAAGAAGCAGCTCAGCACGCGCCGCTCGCCGCCCAGGCGCGCCAGCGAGGGGTCCTCTATCAGCCGGTCCACCAGCGCCGGCGAGAGGGCGTGGGCGAAGAGCCCGCGAATCCTCCGCTTGGCCCGCTCCTCGGTGAGCTGGCGGTAGGCGGTCACCACGGCGAAGCTCGCCGCCATGGCCTGGATCGGCATCCAGAAGACCAGCACCACGTTCAACAGTGCGAAGACGACCAGTGCGTTCAAGGCCACATACGCCCCGCCGAGCGCCAAGGCCAGCGGGAAGGCCTGGAGCACGGACCGGCGGGCGGTGATCAGCGTGACGAGCGCACCGGCAAAGAGGATCGCCAGCACGTCGATGGTCGGGTGAGGTTGGCGGACGAACGCGCCGGAGGCGATCGTGTTGAATATGTTCGAGTGGACGACGACGCCGGGCGTCCGGGGGCCGATGGGCGTGGGGACGAAGTCGGCCGCCCCGGTCGCGGTCGAGCCGATCAGGCAGATCCTGCCTTCCACGTAGGCCCGCAGCCTGACGAGGTCCTTCTCTATCCGGCCGGCAAGCCGGCTGTTGGCCCGGGGGATCTGCCGGCTGAGAATGTCGCACATCTCGGCTATCCGCCCCGCCCGTTTGTCGTCGCCGGCCTGCTTTGCGCAGGCGAGCGCCTCGGCCAGCAGCTTCGACCGAAGAGGGTCCATCTGCTTCGTCTCGAGCTGCGTTTCCTGCTGCTTCAGCGCCTGGACTTCGGCCCGCAGTGCCTTTAGCTCTTTGGCCACGGGGCGGAACAGCAGCGCCTGCTGGAGCCTCACCTCGGCGGCGACGCGCTTCTCGTGCAGCTCGTCGGCCTTGGCGGCAAGGGCGGCCAGCTCGAAGTTCAGGTCCTCGAACTGCTTCGGTCGTAGCTCGCCGGCCAGGCTCAGCAACTCCAGGTGCAGCGCCCTGCTCAGCGTGGTGTTCGCGCGGAGGTCTGCCCTGGCCTTCCAGACGGCCCCGACGGCGGAGGCGGGTATGTGCCGCGGGCGGGCGTTCTCGTCGCGCCGGCGGATCCAGTTGATGAGCATGGAGCCGGCCTGGTTAACCGGGATGCGGCGCTTGAAGCCGTCTTGGCAGACGATCGTGACGGCTGAGGCGTCGGCGGCGATCTCGTAGCCGCCTCCGTGGTCGCGTGCCAGCCTTTCGGCGGCCAGGGCCAGGGCGAACTGCGGCCAGAGGACCGCCCCCCGCCGCGCCAGCAGCGGTATCCGGCGCACGCCTCCGTCGGCGTCAGGCTCGACGGTCACGAAGCCCGTGCGGTACGCCCGCCGGGCAAAGGTCACCAGCGGGGGCACGATCGTGCCGCCCCTGGCCGGGTATCCCGCGGCGCGGTCGGCGGCGATCCCGAAGCGCTGCATCTCGGCCAGCGAGCGGGCGGCCAGGTATGTCTTGGTGAACTGCTCCTCGTCGATCCGCCCGTCGCCGGGCAGCAGGCCGCTCTTGGCGCCGGCGGCCCTGGCTTCGGCGGCGGAGAGGCCCGGCTTGGCGAGAATCCACTCGGCCAGCCGAGCCACGGCCGGCGACGTCTGGTCCTCCCCCGACCTGACGTGCATGGGGACGAACACGCGACCGGCGGATTGCAGCGCCTCGGCCAGCGCCACGTCGTCGAAGACCGCCCGGGGCTTGCCGGGGCCGATCAGCCCGGCCGAGTCGGTGGTGTAAAGCTCATGCTCGGCCGAGACGTAGCGGGTCTTCTGCGGCTCGGGCATGATGATATCGACCGCGAGCGCTGCTGACCCGCACTCGTCGAGCGTGGTGACGATCCCCGCCAGCAACTCCCTCGGCCAGGGCCAGCGCCCCAGCTCCTCCAGGCTGCCGTCGTCGATGTCAACGTGCACGACGTCGTCGTTCTGCGGGGCGGCGGCGAAGTGGCGAAAGCGGAAGTCCAGGGCCTGGAGCTCGAGCCTGTCCTCCAGCCCGCTGACGTGCAGGCAAATGACGACCACGGTGGCGGCCAGTCCCAGCAGCACGGGCTTGGTCGCACGGGACGTGGCGGTAGCTTCAGACATGGCCAGAGTCTAACCCGCCGGCCTGCACTCCCACAAGCCCGGCAAGACCGCCGCAGCGGGAGCCGAACCTACTCACTGGTAATCGTGGCCGTTGCCGTTCGGAGGTGGGTCCGGGTCCGGGACCGGGTCGGGTATCGGGACCGGGGTGGGAACCGGCTGGACCGGCGGCGGCGTCGGCGTCGGCGTGGGAATCACCAGCTTCGCGGGCTTCTTGCCCGGGATAATCCCCTTGAAGCCCGACGGGTTCATCCCGCCGCCAAGGAAGCCGCTCGCGCCCTTCCAATGCAGGTACTTGTTCTTCTCGGTATTTGTCGATCCGAAGGGGTCCAGCATCCCCGGGTCGTTGTCCTGCTGAGTGGCAAGGATGCCCAGCTTCTTGGGATCCTTGTGCTTCTCGCCCTGGCGGACCGTGCGGCGGTGGGTGCCATATTGCAGGTTCCAGTCGCTCGCGAAGGACTTGACGATCAGGCCCGAGCTGCCGAAGCCGGAGTCGCAGCCGCTGCCCCGGACGCTCAGCGTGGCCACGGCCGTGGCAATCCTCAGGTCGCTGGGGCCCTTCTCCCGCCTGATGGTCGTCCGCACCCGGCCGTACTTCAGCCCCATACGAACCTTCGAGGCGGCCCCGGCCTTGCGGAACTCGCTGACGCCCATCTGGCTGCCGGACTTCACCGTCACCTCCACGCGATCCTCAAACTTCAGCACAACCTTGGCCCGCAGGCCCGTGCGTATGATGGTGTTTTCCGGAAGCTCTTCCCCAGCCTTGACCGCCTCCCACTTGTCCTTGCCCTTGGCGGCAATGAGCTTCTGCGCCGGGCCGGAAACCGACACAACCGTGACTTTCCCTGCCTCTACCTTGGCCGGCGGCTTTGCCGCGTCGGGCGCCTTGGCCGGCGCCGCGGCTAAGGCGGCCGCCGAGAAGGCCAGCAGGCACAACGCGCCTATCCCGCTCCGAGACATGTCATCTTCCTCCTACGGGGTTCATGGTCTCCGGCACCTTGCCCGTTTCCATATACACGTCCGCGCGCGTCAAGGCCGTCACGTATTGCAGGCCTGTCACGGAGCCGAACATGGAGCCGGAATCCATTATACCACAATATTGAAGTTCCCTGAGGCAATACCGGCCCGACGGGCCGGTCAGGGTGAGCACCACGCCCCCGGGAACCTTGCACGCCTGATAGAGCATGTAGGCCAGCCTGCCCCTGGCTATGGGGCGTGCGGCCTTGCAGTCCCAATGATTCGCGACGACGCCGCGCTGGCGAAGGGCCGATACCCGGTCGGCGAAGGTCTTGGCGGTGTCCGACCCATCCAGCAGCATAAGGATGCCGCGCATGGCGTCGTTCTCCGAGACCTCGGTCTGGGAGGACATTCGGTCCAGGAAGCCCGGCGACCCCTCGCCGGCGACCAGCTCGGCCTTTGGCGCCTCGACAGTGCCGGTCCCGGAGCAGCCGCCCGTCCAGGCCGGCAGCGCCAGCGCCGCCAGTGCCACCATGTTCGATATGCTCCGCATGGTACCGATCCGATCAGAAGCTCAAGGTAACGCCCGTGTACAGGAACCGCCTGCAGCTGTTGTTGGCGAATGCCGCCCCGGGCCGGAACGCACCGTAGCGGATCGTCCAGGACAGGTCCGAGGTGATCCGCCAGTCGCAGTACACGTCCCACTCCCATCCGACCCAGCGGGAGGTGTTCGTCCCGGTGGTGTCGCTGATGGCGCCGTTGGGGCTGCACTTATGGTAGAAGAAGGTCTTGGTGCCGACCTCCATCTTCTTGAGCAGCTTGTGTTGCTCGAAGGGGAAGAAGCTCGCCCCGATCTGGTATATGTGCATGTTGGACACGGCCGGGTTGAACGCCAGCCCGGTGTCGCGGAAGCCGAAGGCGTTGAACGCGTGGTCGGGCGAGCCGGCCTGGTTGCCGCCGACGGTGGAGGTGGAGCTGGCCCGGCGGTTGCCGTCGCCGCTGCCCCAGAGGTACTCCACGCTCACCCGCGGGTGCGTCGGGGCATTGAAGAAGTACTCCAGCATGGCGTCAACGGCCATCGCCTCGATTCGGTCGCGCCCGCTGGTGACGCCCTCGGAGTACGTCTTGCCCCACTCGCCGACGGCCTCGACCTGGTAGCGCAGGTTGGGCAGCAGGACGTTGCCCGTGCTGCCCACGCCGACGTACCGCGAGTCGTATGCGTAAGACTGCGTGGCGTCCCGTGGTTTGGGAGTGGTGTGATCCTCGTTGCTCAGGAAGTAAGCGAACGGGCGGTGCCCCTCCAGCCCCGTGTACTTCACCTCGATACCCCAGAAGCTCCGCTTCTGGCGCGTGGCCACGTTGGCGGAGCTATCGAGGTTGGAGGAGTGCCGCCTGGTCTTGCCCAGCAGGGCCATCATCTCCCACTGGCTGGCGGCCAGGTCCATCCTGATCATGTCCAGCGGCATGGCCAGGGCAAGGCCGGTGCCGATGGTGGCATACTGGCGCCCCACCTTGATCTTGAACGCCAGCGGGGGCTCCTGCCCGGTCCGGTTGCGGTGTATCTGGCCCAGGTCGAACTGATACCACGCCCGCTCGACCTCCTCGGCGTCCTCGTCGCCCCTGCCGCTGGGGTTTCGGCCCGAGTTCCAGTCGTCCCAGCCCAGCATGCCGCGGACGTAGCCCTTGTGCACACCGTGAACGTCCACGCTCGCCCAGCCGCGAATCTGGTACTGGCGGAGCATTCTGGTCTTCCTGGCCGTCGTGTCGTTGTAGTTGAAGACGGCGAAGCTGAACCACCCGCCGGCGTCCAGGCCGATCTCCCGGGCGGCGGCCACTTGCTCATCGAGGCGAAGACGAAGCTGCTCGTCGTAGACTGTCCGCCCGTTATCCTGGCCCGCCGCCCACGCGGCTGGAAGCAAGACCGCGACCCCCGCCGCTAAGAGCCAGAATCGTTTCAGCCAGTGACTTGACGCACGCATAGGGGAATTCCTGTACTTTTTTCGACGCATGCGCAGCAGAGTGTGGCACGTAAGGCCTTCGGGGGCAACAAAAAAAGCCTCGGGTCAGGCCCGTGTCGCCAATACATCGGCGGCCAAGTGGCTCCAACGTCACACAATCTGCACCTGCCCAGCCTGCCGGCCGGGCCCGCGCAGCTCAGTCCTTCGTCATCTCGACGACCCGCTGGGCGTGCTCTGCGGCCACGCTCTCGTGCGTGACCAGCAGCACCGTCCCGCCGTCGCGGTGGTACTCGCCGAGGTAGCTCATGACGGCTGATGCGCTGTCGGGGTCGAGGTTGCCGGTGGGCTCGTCGGCGAGGATCAGCTCCGGGCGGCGCATCAGTGCCCGCGCCATGGCCACGCGCTGCTTCTCCCCGGCGCTGAGCTCGCCGGGGCGGTGGGCCAGTCTGTCGCCCAGGCCGACGTGCTCGAGCAGCTCGACGGCGCGGTCCTTCCCGCCCGGCCGCCGCCCGCCCACCAAGCAGGCCGAGCGGACGTTCTCCAGCACGCTGAGGTACCCCAGCAGGTGGAACATCTGGAAGACGAAGCCGATCTTCTCGCCCCGCAGACGCGCCCGCCGCCGCGCCGGGAGCGAGTACAGGTCCTCGCCGTCGAGCAGCACCTGCCCGGCCGTCGGGCGGATCATCCCCCCCATCGTCAGCAGCAGCGTGGTCTTGCCCGATCCGCTCGCCCCGCGGACGGCGACGAACTCGCCCCGCGAGACCGACAGACTCAAGCCGTCAAGCGCCCAAATCTCCCTGCCGGACTTGCGGTACACCTTGCTCACGTCGGTCAGGCGGATCACGTCCTATTCCTCCCTCAGCGCGTCGGCGGGGTCCTGGGCGACGGCCAGCATCGCCGGCAGATATGCCGCCAGGGCGCACAGCAGCGTCGCGCCCAGCAGCGACCAGCCAAGCAGGTGCCAGAGGGGCGTTATCTTCCCGGCGGTGATGGGGAATACCTCCGGCCCGAGGGTCATCGCCAGGGCGGTACCGGCCGCGAACCCTGCCGCCGCCCCTACCAGTCCGACGACCACGGCCTTGCCCAGGAACAGGGCCGCGACCTTCGCCCCGCCGACGCCCATTGCCCGCAGCAGTCCGATTTCGGCCCGGCGGCTACGGACGTTGCTGAGCATCAGCAGGCCCACCCACACCACGCAGACGGCCGCCACCGCCGGAATGATGAAGCCCGAATACCGCTCCATCATCAGCCGGGTCTGCTCGCGCGTCTCGGCGATGTCAGTCCGCTTGACCAGTTGGGCGCCCGGAATGATCCTGGCGATGTCATCGTCGATGTCGCTGACCTTGGCGCCCGGGCAAAGGCACATCAGGCCCTCGATCTCGTTGATCGTGCCGGGCTTGCCGAGGATCTCCTGGACGTCGTCCAGGTGCCCGGCGATACGGATGTTGTCGATCGGCTCCTTGGGCACGAGCTCGCCGGCGACGGTGAAGGTCTTCCCTTCCGCCAGATCGTCGATGACGGCGCCCTTGCCCAGGCCGGTCACCCGGGCGATGTCCCTGCCCAGGTACACCTGCCCGCGGGGAATCTTCAGGCCCA
>CBFCZU010000105.1:0-14209 GCA_965602635.1 uncultured Planctomycetales bacterium
GGCTGAACGGTATTCTTTGATGTGCGGGAAGTCATACAGGAAAGCCCAGGGATGGAATCACATCAAGCCCTGAAAAACGCTGTTGCCGAACTCGGTGCCAAGCGGGTGGCCGCGGACATGAAGGTCTCGTCCTCGCTGGTGTACAAGTGGTGCCAGCCGCCGGCGGCCGACGCCTCGGTAACGGGCCTCAGCGGCGCCCGGAACCCGCTGGACCGCGTCAAGGCCCTGGTGGAGATAACCGGCGACCCGGACCTGATGCAGTGGCTCAGCCGGCAGGCGGGCGGCTTCTTCGTCCGCGACCCGGAGGTCAGCGGTCGCCGCGTCGATGCGGAATATATTGCCAACACCCAGCGGATCATCGAGGATTTCTCCAAGCTGCTCCGCGTGGTCTCCCAGGCCATCGCCGACGACGGCAAGGTGGACCCGGATGAATCCCGCCGGATCAGGAAGGAATGGCAGCGACTGAAGCAGTACGGAGAGGCGTTCGCGTGTGCCTGCGAGCGCGGGCTGTTCGCCTGAGCGCGGCACGCGCGGCAAATTGAGGAGCACCGCCATGACAGAGTGGTGGCAAGAGCTGACGGCTGTGGCCCAGTGGTTCTACGGCGCGGCTGTGTTCTTCAGCGTGTTCTTCCTGTGGCAGTTCATCTCCTCCCTGATAGGCCTCAGCGGCGGCGAGGACATTGACGTGGACGCCGGGGACATGGACGCGGACGTGGACATTGACGTGGACGCGGACGTGGACGTGGACGGGGACATGGAGGCGGCCTCGGCCGGGGACGCCGCCGAGAGCATGGCCGCCTTCCGGCTGCTGTCGATCCGGGCCATCCTGGCGTTCTTCACCATGTTCGCCTGGGCCGGGGCGCTGTACCTCGACGTCGGCGTTGGGACGAACTGGGCGATCGGCTACGCCACCCTGTGGGGCCTGGGCGGCTTTCTGACCGTGGCGGTCGTGGTGAACATGATGCGCCGGTTGGCTGAGACCGGCACCGCCCGGCTAGCGACCAGCGTGGGGACGACCGGGACGGTTTACCTGAACGTCCCCGCCGGCGGCGAAGGCGAGGCGCGGGTAACCGTCAGCGGGAGCATCCGCTACGTCAAGGCCCGCGGCGTCGGCGGGCGGGAAATCCAGGCCGGAACGCCCATCCGCGTCGTCCGTTCGCTGGGCACGAACATCATCGAGATCGAACCGATCAACGAGACACAGTCCGAAAGGGGCAATGCGAAATGAACCTACTGACCCTATCGCTGCACGTGCCCGCGATGCTCGCCCAGGCCGGGGAGGATGATACCGGAATGCCGGCGCTCATCCTGGGGCTCATTCTGGCCGTCGTCGTCCTGGGCGTCATCCTCGCATTCGCGCACCGCTACAAGCGGTGCCCGTCCAACAAGATCCTCGTCATCTACGGCAAGACCGGCAGCGGGGCAGCACGCTGCGTCCACGGCGGGGCGGCGTTCGTCTGGCCACTGGTGCAGGCGTGCGACTTCCTGGACCTCGAGCCGTTCGTCGTGCCCATCGACCTGTCCAACGCCCTCTCGCGCGAGAACATCCGCGTGGCCGTGCCCACGACGGTCACCGCGGCCGTATCAAACCTGCCCGGGGTTATGGACAACGCCGCCGTCCGATTGCTGGGGCTCACCGAGCAGGAGATTCGCACCCAGGCGCAGGACATCATCCTCGGGCAGATGCGTGCGGTGATCGCCACCATGGGGATCGAGGAGATCAACCGCGACCGTCAGGCCTTCATGGCGAAGGTCAACGACGCGGTCTCGACGGAGCTGGAGAAGATCGGGCTGGCGGTCATCAACGTCAACATCCGCGACATCGAGGACGAATCGGGCTACATCAAGGCGCTGGGCCGGAAGGCCGCTGCCGAGGCCATCAACCAGGCCAACATCGACGTGGCGGAGCAGGAGAAGCTTGGGCAGACGGGCGTGGCGGAGCGGAAGCGTGACGAGCGTGTTGCGGTGGCGGCGGCCAACGCGACGGCACAGATCGGCGAGGCGACGGCCGACCGCGACAAGCGCCAGGAAGTGGCGGGGCTCGAGGCGCAGGCCGTCGGTAAGGAGACCGAGGCCGATGCGGAGAAGGCCGGTTTCCGCGCCAACCAGCGTGTGGCCGAGGAGCAGGCCCGCGACCGCGGTGAGTCGGCGTCGCGCGAGGCCGACGGCGCCATCCGCGTCGCCCAGGAGAACGCGCAGAAGAAGGCCGAGGAGGCCCGGGCGCTCCGCGAGCAGGCGCGGCTCAACGCCGAGGTGGTCGTCCCGGCCAACGCCGACCGCGAGAGAGTCGTCATCTCCGCCGACGCCCGCAAACAGGAGACGGTTCGCGTCGCCCAGGGCGAGGCCGAGGCCACGGTCGCCAAGATGACCGCCCAGGGCAAGGGCGTGCAGGCCATCCTGGACGGCAAGGCCGAGGGGTACGAGCGGCTGGTCGCGGCCTGCGGCGACGGCCAGGGGGCGGCGGCGCTGCTGATAATCGAGAAGCTCGCGGACATCGCCGGCATCCAGGCCCAGGCCATCCAGGACCTGCCCATCGAGAAGGTGATCGTCTGGGACGGCGGCGGGGACGGCGGCGGACTCAGCGGACTGGGGGGGCGGCTGATGGGCGCGCTGCCGCCCATGCATGAGCTGGCCAAGCAGGTCGGCCTGGACTTGCCCGAGTTCCTCGGGCGGCTCGCCAAGGAGGCCCGGGAAACGACCGGCGGCCAGGCCGGCGGGCAGGCGAAAGGCAAATAGAAGGCCCCGGGGCGTGCCGAGGCCGCGGTGAAGTCATATTGACCTACCGCCATTCGATTCGGCCGCGGGTGGGCCCCCGCGATGAGTGAAATGAGTGACAGGAAGTCGCGCAGCAAGCCGATCCGCCTGGGAGTGCTGCTCTCGGGCGGCGGGCGGACGCTGCTGAACATGCTCGAGGGCATCAAGGCGGGCGAGCTGCCCGCCGAGGTCGCCGTTGTCATCGCCAGCCGCCAGTGCAAGGGCGTCGAGCGGGCCGCCGCCGCCGGCCTCGCCGTCCACGTCGTGCCCTATCGGGACATGCCCGACTCGGCCGCCTACTCGGCCAAGCTCGCGGGGCTGCTCGACGACGCGGCGGTCGATCTGGTCTGCCTCGCCGGGTTCCTGTCCTTCTGGGAGATCCCCGACCGCTACCTCGCCCGGGTGATGAACATCCACCCCGCCCTGCTGCCGCGCTTCGGCGGGACGGGCATGTATGGCCACCACGTCCACGAGGCGGTCCTGGCGGCCGGGTGCAAGGTCTCAGGCTGCACCGTCCACCTCGTCAACAACGAGTACGACGCCGGGCCGATCGTCGTCCAGAAGGCGGTGCCCGTCCTCGAAGGCGACACGCCCGACACGCTCGCCGCTCGCATCTTCGAGCAGGAGTGCCTGGCCTATCCCGAGGCGATCAGCCTCTTCGCCGAAGGCAGGCTGAAGATCGAGGGAAACATCTGTCACGTCTTGCCGGCGTGAGGGGCCGCTCAGCTCGACGGCTTCTCGATGCGGATGAAGACGTTCTCCACCTCGCCGGGGCAGTCGATCTTGTAGTCGCCGCCGGCCTTCATGGTGACCGCCTTGCTGGTCGCCTTGCCGTCGAGCTTGTAGCTGTGGGTGATCTTGACCCCCGCGTCGTGCTTGACCGCGGGCAGCAGGTGGAGGCACGCGCGGACGACGTTGACCGCGGGCCGGCCGACGTATCGGACGTACACCACCTCGGCGGGCTCGGACAGCCGAACGTCCGTGTCGTGGTTGTACCGCCAGTGATTCGCCCAGGTGGGCGCCTTGGCCCGGTAGATCTCCTTGAAGTCCTTGGGCTGATCGATCGCGTAGCCGATGGTGTTGGCGGTGTTCTTGGCGGCGGCGCGCTGGTGGGTATTGAAGGTGGCGCCGACGCTGAACCATGAGATCTTCGTCCCCGCCGGGGCGGGCAGCTTGACGATCACCTCGCCCTTGATCCGCGTCCAGATGTTCTTGTGGTCGTACCGCTTGGGCATCGCCACGACGTGCTTCTTCAAATCGGCCGGGTTCGATACGTCCGGCAGCACCAGCATCGGCCTGGTGTTCAACCCGTAGCGGTCGTCGGCGTCGTAGCGCAGGGCGTTGGCGCCCTTCCTGAGCCGCGGCAGGGAGATCGGGGCGACCTGCACCCAGGTGTCGATGGCCATCGAGCGGATGGCGAGCTGGCCCGCCTTGCCCGCGACAGTGAGCCTCGCCAGGTAGCCGTAGGTGCCTTTGACGTGCCTGGTGACGTCGAGGCCCTTGTCGCCGGGCTTGATCCGGCCGGCGTCGGCCCACGTCAGGCCGTTGTCCGTCGATACTTCGACGCCGACGGCCACGGCCGTGTCGAGCGTGATCACCGACGCCTCGGAGTCGTCGTCGAAGTTGTCCAGGTCGTTGACCTTGGCGACGATGACGAACGGCGTGAAGACCTCGAAGACAACCCGGGCCTTGTCGGCGGTCAGCTCGAGCCCTTTCTTGCCGGCCTTGAGCCCCTCGGCCGAGGAGGCGCCCGCCGCGAAGTCGCCGCTGTCGCCGGTGAGCTTCGGGGCGTAGTGGAACAGCCCGTTGCCGTGGTTCCACTTGGTGAAGTGGCGGTGGTTGGGCTTCATGCCGATGGGCTTGGTCAGCAGCAGCTTCCGCACCCACGCCTTCTTGTTGTACTCGGGTCGGTGGTTCCATCGTCCGCCCTGCGGCTGCCACCACCGGGTGAACGTCTCGCCCGGGCGGAGCGAGTAGTCGGCCGTGTGACTGCCCTGCCACCAGCGGTACTGGTTGCCGATCTCGCTGCGGGCGTAGATGCCGGCGACCCTGGCGGCCTTGGCCGGTGTGTTGTGGTGCGGGAAGTTAGGCTTGATCCGCCCGATCGAGTCGATCCAGAGCTGCTTGTTGGTCTTGGCCTCGGCGAGGCTGGCGATCGTGCCGTCCTGCTTGATCAGCACGCCGCGGATGTCCACGTCGATGTAGTGCCAGGCGTCGTCGTAGAAGATCTCCGTCGCGCAGTGGCTCCAGGCGTTCACGGCGAAGCTCCGCCCCTTGGTGAAGCCCATGCCGTGGTAGATGCCCTCGACCGTCGGGCCGAAGATGCCGCAGTAGCCCATGTTGTACACGTTGAGCATCTTCAGCGGCTCGCGCATGGTGGAGTATTCGCCGAAGATATCGGGCCCGTCGTGCACCTCGTAGAAGTGGTACAGCCCGGTCTCGTACCCGCAGAGGTACTGCCAGACGGCGATGGCCAGGGCGTTGCCGGTCTTGTCCTTCCAGGCGTGGAAGCTGCGGAAGCGTTTCAGGTCGGTGGTGTCGGCGTTGTGCTCGCTGGTCACCCGGGGGCAGTAGGCCACCTGGGCCAGCCCCACGGCCGGGAGGAACACCATCAACAAGAGGATCAGGCAGATACGCATCGAGAGTCTCCTTGCTGGGGCCAGGTCAACGGCTCAATCCTACCGGCTCGGAGTCGGGCGAGTCAATCGCGCCTGCGGGCGGGCCGATTTTCGGCCACCCGCGGCGCATGCACCGCCGAGGCGCATGCCGTATAATGATGCGCGAAAGGACGGTGTCGCGGTGATCCCCACAGACGACAGCAAGTATCCTCTCCAGGACGTTGAAGAGCCGAATCTGCTGCGGGACATCTTCCCGTACGCCGAGCTGCCGCGGTTGCCGTTCGACGCCCAGGCGGTGCCTATGGCCCGGGCCGAGCAGGTCTGGGTCACCGACACGACCTTCCGCGACGGCCAGCAGGCACGCCCGCCGTACACCCTCAAGCAGGTGGTGGACCTGTTCGCCCTGATGAGCAAGCTCGACGGGGGCAGCGGGATCATCCCCTCGGCCGAGTTCTTCCTGTACTCGCGGCGCGACCGCGAGGCCGTCGAGAAGTGCCGCGAGCTGGGGCTTGAGTTCCCGCGCGTCACCGGCTGGATCAGGGCCGTCAAGGGCGATTTCAAGCTCGTCAAGGACATGGAGCTCGACGAGACGGGCATCCTGACCTCGTGCAGCGACTATCACATATTCCTGAAGCTCCAGAAGACCCGCAGGCAGGCCCTCGACGGCTACCTCGACATCGCCCGGGCGGCCCTGGACGCGGGCATCACGCCGCGCTGTCACTTCGAGGACATCACGCGGGCGGACTTCTACGGCTTCGTGGTGCCGTTCGCGGCCGAGCTGATGGAGCTGCGCGAGGAGTACGGGCGGGACGTCAAAATCCGCCTGTGCGACACCATGGGCTTCGGCGTTCCCTGGGCCGAGGCCGCCCTGCCACGCTCCGTGCCCAAGCTTGTCCACGGCATGATCCACGAAGCCGGCGTGCCGGGCGAGCTGCTCGAATGGCACGGGCACAACGATTTCCACAAGGTGCTGATCAACCCGGCGACCGCCTGGCTCTACGGCTGCGCGGGGTGCAACGCCGCCCTGCTGGGCATCGGCGAGCGGACCGGCAACACCCCGCTGGGGGCGATGGTCATCGAGGCCGCCCAGCTCAACGGCGGCCACGTCGCCGGCGTCGATTACGCCGTCATCACCGAGATCGCCGAGTACTTCTCCAAGGAAATCGGCCAGGCGATACCGGCCAACTACCCGCTGGTCGGGCGCGACTTCAACGTTACCCGGGCGGGCATTCACGCCGACGGGCTGCTCAAGAACGAGGAAATCTACAACTGCTTCGACACGGAGAAGATCCTCGGGCGAGCGGCCGGGGTCGCCATCACCGACAAGAGCGGCGCCGCCGGCATCAAGCACTGGCTCGAACGGCGGTTCAGCGTCAACGTGCCGAAGGACGACTCGCGGCTGGTCGCCATGAAGGAAAAGGTGGACGCCGAATACGAGGGAGGGCGGACCAGCACCATCTCCGAGGAGGAGATGATCGCCTGGTACGAGGAGGCGTTCGGGACTGGGCAGAGCCGACCGCCCCGCGGGTAGCCCGCGCGATCTTCCGGGATTTTCACGCATACCCGCGGCGATTCCGACGTTTACAATAATGGCGTCTTACGGCAAGGCAGTCGGTCTCCGCGCTGCCAGGGAGCGAGCCGAGATGACGGCGCTCGGGCGATACCAGGGAATGGACACAGTGCTGGCCCGCCTGGAGGCGGTGCGGGCGCGGTACATGCTGGTGGGAGTCGTCCGCTCGGCCGCCGCCGCCGTGACGGTGGTCGTGGGCAGTCTGGTGATCTTCGCCCTGGCTGGATACTGGCCGGGCCAGCCCCCCGCCGCGCTGCGATGGACCATGCTGATCGCCGCCCTGGCCGCATGGGTGGCGGCGGTCGTATGGCTGGCGCTGAACGCTCTCCGCAGCCGCCTGAACCACGCCCAGACCGCCAGGCTGATCGAGCAGCACCTCGACGGGCTCGACAACGCCCTGATCAACGCCATCCAGCTCAGCGCCGACCGGATGCAGGTGTCTCCCTCGCTGGTGGCCGGCGCCATCCGAGAGACCAGCCGCAGGACGGGCAAGCTGCCCCTGGCCGGGGCCGTCAGCACACGGTCGATGAGGCGCTGGTCTATCTCCGCGGCGGCGGCGGTGGTCGTCTTCGCCGCGCTTGCGCTATTGCAGGGCGGGCCCGTGTCGCGCGGGCTGGCGGCGGTCTTCAATCCCGGCGGGTACGTCCGCCACCTCGGCACCATCAAGCTGCTGGCGCTGGAGCCGGAAGGCGGCGACACGACCATGTTCGCCGGCGAGACCCTCACCATCACCGCGACCATCGATAACCCCACCCGCCGCCGCTGGGAGGCCCGCGTTGAAATCGCCGGCGCGGCGCAGAGGGCGGCCATCGCATCCCCGGACGGCGCCAGGTACACCTGTCGGCTCGGCAAGGTCGAGCAGTCCTTCAAGTACGCGATCCGCATCGGCGATTCGAGGTTCCCCGCCGACAGGCCCTACTACACGGTCACCGTCCACCAGCCGGTCGAGGTGGAGCGATTCGACCTGCATTACACCTACCCGCGGTACATCGCCCGCAAGGAGCGCGTCGTGACCAACGCGGGCGGGTACATCGAGGCGCCGCTGGGCACAGCGGTCACGGCGACCCTGGGGCTGTCGGCCCCCGTGCCCGGCGCGAAACTGGTCATGCGCGACGGCAAGTCGCTCCCGATGCGCGGCGACGGCGGCAAGACCTTCTCCGGCACGATCGACGTGGCCGGCGACGGGGCCTATCGCATCGTCCTGGCAGACAAGTCCGGACGCAGCCTCAAGCGGCTGCCCGACCCGGGCGATGGCATCCCCGACGTGCCCGAGCTGTCCGGCTGGTATCGCATACGGGCCGTGCCGGACCTCCCGCCGAAGATCGGCTTCGTCGAGCCGACGCGCAACGTCTCGGCCGCCCCGGGGACCAAGCTCACCACCCGCCTGAGGGTCTCCGACGACCACGGCCTCGAGGCCGTGCGGTTCTTCCTGGGGCTCGAGGGTCAGCCGGCCCGGGTGGTCAATGACTTCGCTGACGTCAAGGGCATGACCTCGGCCGAGCTGGTCCATGTCATCGAGGTCGGCGGGCACTACCGCGAGGGGGACGTGCTGGTCTTCCACGCCACCGCCACGGACGGGCGGTACCTGGGACGCCTCGGCGGCCCCCAGACCGCCAGCACGGCCAAGATCAAGATCACCGTCGAGGACGCCGCCAAGGTCGCCGCCGCCCGGGCCAAGCGGTACGAGCAGCTCCGCGCCAGGCTGCTGAAGATCCTCGCCGCGCAGGAGGCCCAGCGCGTCAACAGCGAGATCGCCGCCCGGAAGGACCGCGACCTGCTGTCGGTCCGCACCACGGGCAACGTCATCGCCGTCGGCCAGCAGGCCATCAGGCTGGACATCCTCGATGCGGTGGACCACTTCCCCTTCGAGCCGGAGATGATCACCATCCAGCAGGCGCTGGCCCTGCTGGGCAACAACGCCTCCGCCGTCGCCGTCACGCAGGCGCGGCTGCTGGCCGGGCTGGACGACATGGGCGGGCGGGACAAGGCCTGCCAGGCGCTCAGCGAGACCCAGGACAAGATCATCCGCGCCCTCCAGACGCTGTTGGCCATCCTGCCTTCGATCAAGGACCCCGAAGCGGCCAGTCGCACCGCCGCCGGGGCCGACATGCCTCCCGAGGCGCGCGAGAAGCTCGCCGACCTCAAGGCCGCCCTGGAGAAGTTCATCGACGAGGAGAAGAAGATCATCCAGGCCTCGCAGCGCCTGGCAAAGCGCCCCGTGGACGACTTCAACCCCGAGGACCAGAAGCTGCTCAAGGAGCTGGAGCTGGCCCAGGACAAGTGGGAGAAATTCCTCAACGAGGCCTTCGCCGACTTCTCCAAGCTCGCCCAGCAGGACTTCTCAAAGCCCTCCATGCTCAAGGAGCTGATCTCGGTCAAGACCGACGTGACCATGGCCAAGGACGCCTTGAAGAAGAAGGCCGTGGAGATCGCCACCGCCATCGAGGACAACGGCATCGAGAACGCCGAGACGCTCACGGCCAACATCGAGAAGTGGTTGCCCGACGAGCCGGACCGGATCAAGTGGGACATGGAAGACCCGGCCGGGCAGACCAACGTCGAGCAGCCGGAGCTGCCCAAGGAGCTGGAAGACCTGGTCGGCGACCTGCTCGAGGAGGAAGAGGACCTCTTCGAGGAGATGGACGACATCACCGCCAAGTACACCATGAGCGGCGACAAGGGCATCGGCTGGGACGCCATGGACGGGCCCATCTCCAACATGAACGCCCAGGGCGTGACCGGCAACCAGCTTCCGAACACCTCTGAGATTTCCGGGCGCAGCGGCGAGGGCCGGCAGGGCAAGAGCCTCGGCGAGTTCGTCGAAGACAAGGCCGTGGGCAAGGGCGGGCGGCGGACGCCGACCCGTCTGACGCCCGAGCCGTTCCAGCAGGGGCAGGTCAACGACACCTCCGCCGAGCCCGCCGGCGGGGCCACAGGGGGCGGAAAGCTCTCCGGCGCCGGCTCGGAAGGCCTGGAAGGCCCGCTGCCCAAGGAGCTTCAGGACCAGCTCAAGCGCCTGGCGGGCAAGCACGCCCAGATCCGCAACAAGGCAGAGCGCATACAGGCCCAGTTCAAGGTCTCCGACTATTCGAACTACCAGTTCCTTCAGGCGGTGACGCTGATGAACCGCGTCCAGCGCGACCTGGTGAACTACCGGTACGTGAACGCCCTGCGGCAGCGGCGCGTGACGCTCTCGGCCCTTCGGCGGACGCACGAGCTGCTCACCGGCAAGATCGACGTGACCACCGACGCCACCGCCGACAGGCCCAAGTACGTCAGGGAAGACGTGGCCGACGCCATGCGGGCCAAGGTTCCGGCCGAGTACAGGCTCGTCCTCGAGGAATACTTCCGCCGACTGGCGGAAATGGAGAAATAGCCGAGCTCGTCTCGGGGCAAGGGGGCAAAACCCCTTGGCGCACAAGGCCGATATTCGTAACCTGTTGTCCGGTCTGCAAAGCGTTTCTGTCTCGCATTCTGTTTGGCAAGCTGAGGAAGGTTGAAGTGCAACAATGAGTTACAAGACTGCAATCCTGGGCGTGACCGGGGCGGTCGGCAGTGAGTTTCTGAAGGTCCTGGCCGACAGGGACTTCCCCCTGGCCAGCTTGAAGCTGCTGGCCTCGCACCGCTCGGCCGGCAAGAAGCGGACGTTCCGCGGCGAGGAGATGGTGATTGAGGAGGCCACCGAGAAGAGCTTCGCCGGGCTGGACCTTGTGCTGGCCTCGGCCGGGTCGGCGGTCTCGAAGAAGCTCGCGCCGGCGGCCGTGGCTGCCGGGTGTGTGGTCGTGGACAACACCTCGGCCTTCCGGATGGACGCCGCCGTGCCGCTGGTCGTCCCCGAGGTCAACGCCGAGGACATCAAGTCGCACGAGGGCATCATCGCCAACCCGAACTGCTCGACGATCATCATGAACGTCCCGGTCTGGCCGCTGCACAAGGTCAACCCGGTGCGGCGGGTCGTCGTGAGCACCTACCAGTCGGTCAGCGGGCACAGCGCCGCCGCGATGCGCGAGCTGGCCGACGCCGCCCGCGCGTTCCTCGACGGCAAGCCCTACGAGCCGAAGGTGCTGCCGCACCCGGTCGCCTTCAACGTCTTCAGCCACGGCAGCGAGGTCGGCGAGGACGGCTACAACCTCGAAGAGCGCAAGATGGTCCTGGAGACGCGGAAGATATTCCATTGCCCGGAAATCCTGATTGCCGCAACTTGCGTTCGCGTGCCGGTGATGCGCGCCCACACCGAGTCGATCAACCTTCAGTTCACCAGGGCGATCACCCCCGGCCAGGCGCGTGAGATTCTCTCCGGCGCGCCGGGCGTGAAGATCGTGGACGACCGGGAGAAGAATTACTTTCCCATGCCGCGGGACGCGACCGGGCAGGACGACGTACTCGTGGGGCGAAT
This sequence comes from uncultured Planctomycetales bacterium, assembly GCA_965602635.1. GTDB lineage: Bacteria > Planctomycetota > Phycisphaerae > SM23-33 > SM23-33 > CBFCZU01. Next base: position 11,339 of record CBFCZU010000105.1, read on the forward strand.
CCGCCAGGACGTCTCCCAGGGCGACGGCTGCGGGCTGGAGATGCTTGTCAGCGGGGATCAGCTCCGCAAGGGCGCGGCCCTGAACGCGGTGCAGATCGCCGAGTTGCTTGGGTAAGCCGGCTGGGCGGCGCCGGCGAAGTTGGCGCCGGTCCGCGAGCCATTTGCCGCCGGCGAGTGTTGCACCCAATAGGTTCGGCGGCAGGTTCCGGGCGTGCCCGGATGGACTGTCCGTTGGGTGGAAGGTAGTCCATGAGCAGGTGGATCGTCATTACGGTGGTGGTGTGCGGACTTGCCGCGGGGGCGTTGGCTCAGGCCGCCGCGAAGGTCGATCCCCACGAGAAGCTCGTCAAGGAGCTTTACGGCAAGCGTATCGCCGCAGCTCAGGCCTCGGCCGACCCGGCCGACAACATTTCCCTGGCCCGGGAGCTGACGTCGGCGGGGGCGGAAGCGGCCAACCCCGTCCAGGTCCGCCACATCCTTGCCATGGAGGCGGTCAACCTCACCGCACCAATCGGCACGCCCGAGGCCGCAAAGCTCGCCCGCGACGCGCTGGCGCTTGCCGATCGGGTGCGCCGGCTGGGAGCCGTTGAGAAAAGCCGGGTCGAGGTGACGATCGCCCGCGGGTGCCAGAGGTATGCCCGCCGCACCGGCGCCAAAGGCAAGGCCCTCGTTGACGTGATCGGCGAGGTGGTTGATGCCGAGATCGCCCTGGCAAGGGCGCTCATGGAGAACAAAGAGTTCAAGGAGGCGGAGGACGTGCTGCAAACCGCCAGCGGCGCGGCTACCCGGCACGAGCTCGCTGTCCGGGCCGAGCAGATCCGAATGCTCAGCAAGGAGCTGCGCACCCTGCGCACCACGCTGGGGCGAATTCGCAGGGCCGAGGCCAGGCTCAAGAGCGCCCGCCTCATCAGCGAGGAGAAGGCCATCCTCGGCGCCAGGCGGCAGCTTGGATCGATCCACCTGCTCCAGGCCGGGGACGTGGTCAAGGCCAGCGAGCACCTGGCCGGCACGGGCGACGAGCACGAGTCGGTGGCCGCGGCGGCGGCGAAGTACCTCAAGGCCCCGGCCAAGCTGCCGCCCGCCGACCAGTGCAATGAGCTTGTGTCCAACCTGTGCAAGGTCGCCAAGGCGGCCGCCAACGATCACGCGCGGCTGCGACTCGGCAGGCTGGCCACGGACATCTGCCGGGCCTTCCTCGCCACGAAGCCCAAGGGCCTGGCCGCCACCAAGGCCCGCCTGCTGCTGAAACAGGCCGAGACCCTCGCCGAGGATACGCCCGAGCACCGCCTGATCCGCAAGTTGAAGGCCAGCTACGGTGGACTGGCGGGGAAGCTTGAGGTGCCCAGGCCGGGAATCGTCCGCGCCTCGTATGATTTCGCCGGCGCCGGCCAACTCGGCGACTGGACGGTCCAGGAAGGCGCCTGGCGGGTGCTCGCCGGCAAGAACATCCTGGCGGGCGGCCCCCCGGCCGGCGGAAAGGCGTGCATCGAGAGCCGGCTTCGGTTCCGAGCCAACAAGCCCCTGACATTCAGCTTCCGTGCCAGCGGTGAGCAGGACCTGAACGCCGCCCTTTTCTTCAAGACGTCCAGCGCCTCCGGCCGCGGCCCCGTCGCCGTGCATTTCCGCTTCGGCGCCAGCAGGAACCGCAGAAGCCATCTCAGTGACGACGGATGGCATCGCTGGTGGGACAGCAGGCTCAAGGTCATACGCAACCGTTCCTACAAGATTGACATCGTCTGGGACGGGGCGGGCAAGGTGACCTGGTCGATCGACGGAAAGCAGATCTGCGAGCAGAAGCTCAGGAGTTCCTCCCGCAGCCCCCTCGCTGAGGCGTGGTTGCAGGCGGGCCTGGAGACGGAGGGCAAGCCGGCGGGCTTTGACGACGTGACTCTCGAGGGAGATATGATTGAAGGCCCGTCGGCGCCACGCGCGCGCTCGCCGTAGCTGCGAATCGGACCGGGCCGCCGCTGGGCGGCGCGGCGAACCTCCCATGGACTTGGCACAGGAAAACGCCCCTGCCGGGGCGCGGAACGTCAGGCTGGTCGTCGCCTACAACGGCACGCGCTACCACGGCTGGCAGCGCCAGGCCGAGGGCGTATCGACCGTCCAGCAGTGCATCGAGGCCGCCGCCGGGCGCGTCCTGGGACACCCCGTCTCGGTGGCCGGGGCCGGCAGGACCGACGCCGGCGTCCACGCCCTCGGGCAGGTCGCCAACCTGCGCACCACCAACCTCAGCATCCCGCTGGCCAATTTCCGGCGGGCGCTGAACTCGAAGCTGCCCGACGACATCGCCGCCCTCTCCTCCGCCCAGGCGGGCGAGGACTTCCACGCCTCGCGCTCGGCCATCGGCAAGACCTACAGGTACCGCATCCACCTTGGCCCGGCCAAGCCCGTGATGTTCGCCGACCAGGTGTGGCACTGCCGGGCGGCGCTCGACCTCGAGCGGATGGGCGCCGCCGCCCGCCGGGTTGTGGGCAGGCACGACTTCCGCGGCTTCGCCTACGCGGCCGAAAGCCGCGAGAACACCGTCCGAATCGTCACCCGCTGCGAAGTGGCCGAGTGCGGCGATGAGGTGCGCATCTTCGTCGCCGGCGACGGGTTCCTCTACAAGATGGTGCGGAACATCGTCGGCACGCTGGTCGAGATCGCTCGGGGGCGCTGGGGGCCCGAGCAGATCGACGTGATCGTCAGCACGCGCGACCGCGGCTACGCCGGTCCGACCGCCCTTCCCGGCGGGCTGTGCCTGATGTCAGTGGACTACCCCCCGGCGGCCGCCGGCGGCTGAGCGTCGCGCGAGTCGATTCCGCGCAGGCAGTGCTAGCCCGGATGTTGCACGATGCGCGTGCAACATCCGCCGCGGGGGCTTCGACG
>CBFCZU010000106.1:0-14175 GCA_965602635.1 uncultured Planctomycetales bacterium
GGAAGGCCCGGACTGCGATGAGCAAGCATGCAGTGACGTTGATTACCGGTGACGGCGTCGGCCCGGAGCTCGCGGCCGCGGCAAGGCGGTGCGTGGATGCCGCCCTGGCTGCCACCAGCGGCGCCGGCAGCATCGACTGGCGGGAGGCCGAGGCCGGCACCGACGTGATGAAGACCGCCGGCACCCCCATGCCCGAGGCGACCATCGAGGCGGTCCGCAACGCCGACGCCACGCTAAAGGCGCCAGTCACCACGCCCATCGGCACGGGCTTCCGCTCGGTCAACGTGCTGCTGCGCCAGACGCTCGACCTTTACTGCTGCCTGCGCCCCTGCAAGAGCTACCCCGGCGTCCGCAGCCGCTACGAGAACATCGACCTGGTCGTCGTCCGCGAGAACACCGAGGACCTGTACGCCGGGGTGGAGTTCGCCCGGGGCGCCCCGGCCACCGCCGAGCTGATCGAGACCGTCAACCGGCTCTCGACCGACAAGAAGGTGGTCACCGCGCCCGACGCGACGGGCATCTCCATCAAGCCCATCAGCGTCGCCAACACGGAGCGGATCTTCCACTTCGCCTTCCGCTACGCCCGCGACAACGGCCGGAAAAAGGTCACCGGCGTCCACAAGGCCAACATCATGAAGCACACCGACGGCCTGTGGAAGGAAGTCGCCGAGCAGGTCGCCGCCGAGTACCCGGACGTCGAGTTCGAGGAGCGGCTGGTGGACAACATGTGCATGCAGCTCATCCAGAAGCCCGAGCTGTACGACGTGCTGGTGCTGCCGAACCTCTACGGCGACATCGTCTCGGACCTCTGCGCCGGCCTGGTCGGCGGCCTGGGCGTGGCGCCGGGCGCGAACATCGGCGAGACGACGGCGGTCTTCGAGGCGACCCACGGCTCGGCGCCCAAGTACAAGGGGCTCAACAAGGTCAACCCGACGGCGCTGATCCTCTCCGGCAAGCTGATGCTCGAGTACCTCGGCGAGCGGGCGGCGGCCGAGAGGCTCGAGTCGGCCATCGTCGCCGTCATCGCCGCCGGCGACAAGGTCACCTACGACATGAAGCCTCACCGCGACGACCCCACCGCCGTCGGCACAAGCGAAATGGCCGACGCCATCATCGCCGAGATGTAGCCGCCGCGCGCAGGCGTGAAACACACCTTGACGAAAACGGGCAGTTGGTGTATAAGGGGATTGCGGCCTGAGGCTTTCACGAGTCCGCGGCCGGGCATTTGGGAAGTCACGTCGCTTTCGGAGGATGATCGAGGGCAAGTGCTGAAGCCTTTTCGGCCGGTTTGCGGTGTGCGTCCGGCCGGCGGCTTGCCCGACCAATGACGAACGGCTAAAACGTCCGCCCATCGTGGCGGCGACAATTACCCTTGAGAGGGGAAAGCCCGCGTATGACGATTCGCGGGCTTTCGTTTGCGCCGCCGGGGCGATACCATGTCCGCCGACCCATGTCCGAGCAGGGCTTGCGTGACATCATGAGCGGCCGGCGGCGCGGCGCGGCGGCGTCGGCGTGGCGTGCGTCGGCGTGGGCGGCCTCCGGGCCGTACGCTCTGATGATGGGCCTGCGCCGCCGGATGTATCGATGGGGCGTGTTCGGCTCCCGCGCCGTCGGCGCGCCGGTCATCTCCGTGGGCAACCTGACCACCGGCGGGACGGGCAAGACGCCGATGGTCGCCTGGCTCGTGGGGCAGCTCAAGAAGGCCGGGCGAGACCCCGCCATCCTCACCCGCGGGTACAAGGCCCGCGCCGGCCGGGCCGACGAGGCCGAAATGCTCTTCAAGCAGACCGGCGTGCCGGTGATCGTCAACAGCGACCGCGTCAGCGGCGGGCTGTCGGCAGTCGAGGCCGGAGCCGACGTGCTCGTAATGGACGACGGCTTCCAGCACCGTCGCCTGAAGCGCGACCTGGACATCGTGCTGATCGACGCGACGAACCCGCTGGGCTACGGACACGTGCTGCCGCGCGGCATGCTGCGCGAGCGGCCCTCGGCCCTGCGCGACGCCGACGTGATCGTCATCACCCGATGCGACCTGGTGGGGGCCGGCGAGCTGGAGGTCCTGCGCGACCGGCTGGGGCGGCTCGCCCGGCGGGCGGAGATATGCCTGGCCGGCCACGTACCGACGGCGGTCATAGCCCCGGCCGGGCGGCGGGCGCCCGCCTCGGCGCTGGCCGGGAAGAAGGTGCTGGCCTTCTGCGGGATAGGCAATCCCGACGCCTTCTTCGAGACCGTCGCCCGATCCGGGGCCGAGGTCGTGGGGCGAATCGCCTTCGACGACCACGCCGCCTACGATCCCCCCGCGGCCGAGAAGATCGCATCGGCAGCCGGCGAGGGGGGCGCGGAGATACTCGTCACCACCGCCAAGGACCGCGTCAAGATCGAGGACCCGGCCGCCCTGGGGGCGCCGCTGTGGACGCTGGAGGTGGCCATCGGCCTGACGGAGGGCGAAGCGCTGCTGATCGAGCGGGTCAAGAAGGTTCTGAGCCCTTGAACCGGCGCGTCGTTGCATGCGGCGGCGGGGAGCTATAGAATCCGGGCATGCACCGTCTCGTGGAGCTAGTGGAGAAGTTCGCCAGCCCGCGGATCGCCCTTGTCGGCGACTTCATGCTGGACAAGTACCTCTACGGCGACAGCGAGCGGATCTCGCCCGAAGCGCCCGTTCCGGTGCTGCGCGTGGTGGGGGGCGAGTCGCGCGGCGGCGGGGCGGCCAGCGTCGCGGCGAACGTCCTGTCGCTCGGCGGGCAGGTCAGTTGCGTGGGGGTGGTGGGGCAGGACCCCGCCGGGGACGAGCTTCTCAGCCAGCTCAGCCGCGACGGCGCGGGCACGGCCACGCTCACCCGCCTTCGCGGCCGGCCGACAACGCTCAAGCAGCGGCTGGTCGGACTGGCCCAGCACCGCCACCGCCAGCAGATGCTCCGCCTGGACGAGGAGGCCACCGACCCGCTGCCCAAGGCGGCCCTGGCGACCATCCGCGCGTCGCTCCGCTCGATCCTGCCGGACTGCAAGGTGGTGGCCCTGGAGGACTACGACAAGGGCGTCCTGACCGACCTGAGCACGCCGCAGTTGATCGCCGACGCCCGGTCGGCGGGCTTGGTCGTGGTCGCCGACCCGGCCCCGCTGGACGACTACCGCCGCTACCGCGGCGCGACGGTGATAACGCCCAACCGGCACGAGGCGCAGCTCGCCTCGGGCATCAAGATTTCCGACGACGACTCGCTTGCTCGCTGCGCCGAGGGGCTGCGGCTGGCGACCGACGCCGAGGCGGTGGTGATTACCCTGGACAGGGAAGGGGCCTACCTGCACCGGCGGGGCGGGCAGGGCCAGATGGTGCCCACCCGCCCGCGGGCGGTGTACGACGTAACCGGCGCCGGCGACGCGGTGCTCGCGGCCATGGCCGTGGCGCTGGCCGAGGGGTGCGAGTTCGAGGACGCCGTCGCCCTTGCCAACGTCGCCGGGGCGCTGGAGGTCGAGCAATTCGGCATCGTGCCCATCAGCCGCGACGACCTGGTCGATGAGCTTCGCCGGGCGATCGGGCTGCGCGGCGGCAAGGTCGTCCCGCGGAAGCGTCTGGCGCGGGAGGTCGCCCGGCGGCGGCGGCGGGGCGAGACGGTCGTCTTCACCAACGGCTGCTTCGACCTGCTGCACATGGGGCACGTCCGCTACCTCCAGCAGGCCCGCGAGCTGGGCAACTGCCTGGTGGTCGCCATCAACTCCGACCCCTCGGCCCGGCGGCTGAAGGGCCCCGGCCGGCCCATCATCGGCGCCGACGAGCGGGCGGAGATGCTCGCCGCCCTGGAGTGCGTCGATTACGTGACCGTGTTCGATGAGGACACTCCCGAGGCACTGCTGGAGCTGCTCAAGCCGGAAGTGCTCATCAAGGGCGGCACCACGCCGGTGATCGTCGGGCGGGAATACGTCGAGGGCTACGGCGGCAAGGTCTGCAACGTGGAGGCCGTCGAGGGGCTCAGCACCACGGAGATAATCGACCGCATAGTCAACTCGCGCGACCCGGCGGCCAAGGGCGGCAGAGATGAATCCGAAGATAAGTGAGATGATCGACGACCTCGTCGCCGCCGTCGCCCGGCTGGACGCGACCGCGCGGCAGACGCTTGATGCGATCGCGGGGATGCTGATGGAAGCCCTCGAGTCCGGCGGGCGGGTGTACGTCTGCGGCAACGGCGGATCGGCCGCCGACGCCCAGCACATCGCCGGCGAGTTGGCCGGGCGGTTCCGCCGCGACAGGCCCGCCCTGGCGTGCGTGGCGCTGACCACCGACACCAGCGTCCTGACGGCCGTGGGGAACGACTTCTCATACGAGCAGGTCTTCTCCCGCCAGGTCGAGGCGCTGGGCCGACCCGGCGACGTGCTCTGGGCGCTCTCCACCAGCGGCAACAGCCCCAACGTCCTGGCCGCCGCCCGCACAGCCGCAGCCGCGGGCATGAAGGTCGTCGCCATGACCGGCGCCGCCGGCGGCGCACTGGGCGAGCTGGCGGACCTGTGCTTCCGGGCGCCCGCCGAGCGGACCGACCTCGTCCAGCAACTTCACCAACTGGCCTATCACGTCATCTGCGAACTGATCGACGAGCATTTCTCCAAGGATGGATGAAAGGTTCTCCGATGGGTGAAAAGTGTGTCTTTCTCGACCGCGACCGGACGATCACGGAAGATCCCGGCTACCTGACCGACCCCGAGGCCGTCAAGCTCCTGCCCGGGGTGGACCTGGCCCTGCGCAACCTCGCCGAGGCCGGCTTCAAGCTGGTAGTCGTCACCAACCAGTCCGGCATCGCCCGGGGAATGATCGCCGAGGAGGGGCTGGAGAAGATCCACTCCGAGCTCCGCCGCCAGCTCAGCGAGCGGGGCGTGTACCTCGACGGCATCTACTACTGCCCGTTTCACCCGGAGGGGACGATCGAGGAGTACGCGCGGGAGTCGGTTGACCGCAAGCCGCAGCCGGGGATGCTGCTGCGCGGGGCCAAGGAGCTGGACATCGACCTGACCGCCAGTTGGATGATCGGCGACTCGGCGCGCGACGTCGAGGCCGGGCAGCGGGCGGGCTGCCGGACCATCCGCGTCCGCCCGGCCGAGGGCGAAGGGCGCGACGCCGCGGGCCTCGAACCGGCCGGCGACGAGGACGCCCAGGCCGACTTCACCGTCCGCAACCTGGTCGACGCCGCCCGGGTGGTCATCCGCTCAGACGCCGGCGAGCAGGCCGTCGCCGACGGCGAGTTCGACGTCGCCGGCGCCAAGACGGCCGGGGCCACCGTCGCCGACCCGAGCCGCCGCCTGCCGCTGGAGTCGATGTCCGAGACGCAACTGCTGCGCGAGATCACCCGCTACATGCGGGAGCGCGACCGGGACAGCCGCGACGCGGAGTTCTCCGCCACCAGCGTGGTCGCGACGGTCTTTCAGATCCTGGCCCTGATGTCCCTGGCCTGGGCGCTGATCAACATGCCGGGCATGACGGTGGCGCAGGACTTCACGGCCGCATACAACCGGCAGGTGATAGTGCACGTGTCGCTGCTGTCGGCCGGCGTGCTGCAACTGGCGGCCCTGACGTTTTTCATCCTTGCCCGCCGCCGGTGACGGCCGGACAAAGCTTGCCCGCGCTGGCCAAGTCGCGACCGGCGGGGTGCGGGCTTAATCTCCCGCACCAGCCATCTGCCCGCTCGTATAATATGTGGCGTGGGCATTGCATGCCCAGGGACGGGCGGATTGCAGGCGGAAGGAGTGAGCCGATGGGAGCGAAAAAGGCGGTCGTGATACTGTTGGCCTGTGCGACCTGCTGGGCCGGCATGAGCGGGTGCCGCGAGAAGGAGCCCCCGGCGACGGCGACGGCGACTGCCCCGGCCGGCGGGCCCACCTCCCGCCCGGCGGCCCGGACCCAGGCCATCGACCACGAGCACCTCGTCAAGGTCCAGACGGCCATCAACAACGGCCTGGGCTTCCTGCTCTCCAAGCAGAACGCCGACGGCGGGTGGGGCTTCCAGCCGGGCGCCTCCCACCCGGCCCTGACCGCAATGGCCGTCAAGGCCTTGCTGCGGCATCCCCAGTACACCCCCGCCTCGCAGCCGGTCAGCAAGGGCCTGGCTCGCCTCATGAAGTTCCGCCAGGGCGACGGGGGCTTCTACGTCCCCGGGCAGGGCAACCGCAACTACATCACCTCGGTCGCGGTGATGGCGCTGGTCGAGGCCGGCCCGGAGTACGGCCAGCCGCTGGCAGACGCGGTGAAGTTCCTCCGCGGGCTTCAGATCGTCCCCGGCTCGAAGTCCCCGAAAGGCGAGGAGATCGGCGAGAAGCATCCCTGGACGGGCGGCGTCAGCTACGGCGAGCACGGCCGGCCGGACCTCAGCAACGAGGGAATGTGGATGGAGGCCCTGCACGAGGCGGGCGTCCCCGGCGACGACCCCGCCATGCAGCGGGCGCTGGCGTTCGTCAAGCGCCTCCAGAACCGCACCGAGGGAACCGAGGGGCAGGTCTTCGTCATCCGCGGCGCCGACGACGGCGGCTTCGGCTACGCCATCGGCAGGAAGGACGGCGAGTTCGTCGCCGAGTCCATGGCCGGCTCCGACGACCGCGGGCTGCGCAGCTACGGCTCGATGACCTACACCGGCTTCAAGAGCATGCTCTACGCCAACGTGGACCGGAAGGACCCGCGCGTCCGGGCCGCCTTCGACTGGATCCGCGAGTATTGGCGGCTGGACGCAAACCCCAACATGCCGCAGCTCCGCTCCAGGCAGGGGCTGTTCTACTACTACCACGTCTTCGCCAAGGCCCTCCGCGCCTGGGGCCAGGACGTCATCCCCGACAAGCGCGGCGTCAAGCACAACTGGCGCCAGGAGCTGATCGACGTTCTGGCCGACATCCAGGCCGGCGACGGCTCGTGGGTCAACGCCGACGAGGAGCGGTGGTTCGAGGGCAACCCCGTGCTGGCCACCTGCTACGCGGTCCTTGCCCTGGAGGAGACGCTTCGGCCGTAGTGGCCGCGGCGCGTTCTCGGCTGCCCGCACTCCCGGCGCTTGTGCTTGCTCTCCCTGATCGGCTAGGCTTCCCGCTTTGGCCGGGCCCTAGCCCGGATGTTGCACGACGAGCGTGCAACATCCGCCCTCCGGGCTTCGACGCGAGCGACTTACGTCGCTCTTGCTCAGGGCTAGCCTTGAGCGAGGCGCGAAGCGCCGAGTCGAAACCTTTGCGAGAGAACCGTCTCTCGCAAAGGTGCTTACTGCAGGGACCCGGAAGGGGTCATGCAATAAGCAGGCTAGGCTGAGGATAGTGATGGAGATCAGGCCGTTCCGCGGCTGGCGGTACCGCACGACCGACGGTGACGTCAGCAGGTTGATCGCCCCGCCGTTCGACGTGCTTTCGCCCGCCGACAAGGCGTCCCTGCTGGCGCGCGACGGGCGGAACATCGTGGCGGTTGACCTGCCGCACGTGCCGGCCCGGGACGCGGGGCCGGGCGAGGCCTACCGCTCGGCCGCGGAGCTGCTGGAACGCTGGAAGTCGCTCGACGTGCTCCGCCAGGACCCCATGCCCGCGCTGTACGCCTACGAGCAGACGTACCGGTGGGGCGGCAGGACCCATCGCCGCCGGGCGATAATCTGCGCCGTCCGGGCCACCGAGCTGGGCGGGGACGTCATCCCGCACGAGCAGACCTTCGCCGGCCCAAAGGCCGACCGCCTGATGCTCACCCGCCAGACGCGGACGCAGCTCTCGCCGGTCTTCGGCTTCTTCGACGACCCCACGGGCGCCGCCGCCGAGGCGCTCTGGTCGGGCGCCGCCGCCGAGCCGGACCTCCGCGGCGAGCTTCGCGGGGTAGGCGAAAAGCTCTGGGTCGTCACCGCCGCCGACGTCGTCGAGGAGATCGCCTCCGCCCTGCGCGACCTGCCGGTGTTCATCGCCGACGGCCACCACCGCTACGCCACCGCCCTGAGCTACCGCCAAGGGCTCGGCGACCTGCCGGGCGACCACCCCGCCGATTTCGTCATGTTCGTCCTGGCGGCGATGGACGACCCGGGGCTCATCATCCTGCCCGCCCACCGCGTCATCAGCGGGCTGAAGGGCTTCGAGATGGGCCGGCTCATGTCGGCCACGCGGAAGGTGATGCGCTACCGCAAGGTAGGCATGCGGGCCGACGACGTGGACGACGCCGACGCCTACCTCCGCCGGTTCGGGCCTCACGCGATGGCGCTGGTGGCCGGCGACCCGCCCGCCACATACGTCGCCACGCCGACCGACCTGTCGGTGATGGACCAACTCGCCGCCGACCAGAGCCGCCCGTGGCGCGAGCTGGACGTCTCCATCCTCCACCGCCTGCTGATCGAGCGACACCTGGACGACCTGGCGACCGGGGAGATGTTCATCGACTACGTCGCCGACGGGCGCGCCGCCCTGACCGCCGCCCGCACCGGCAGGGCCGACCTGGTCGTCTTCCTCCAGGCCACCCCGCTCGAGGCCGTCAAGCAGATCGCCGCCGACGGTGGCTTCATGCCGCACAAGAGCACATACTTCTTCCCGAAGCCCGCCACGGGAATGGTGCTGCACCCGCTGGAGCCGTGATCGACACGGAGAAGCCCTGAAGCCGATGAGAAGGAGTTGCCATGAATCGCCCGCACGTCGTCGTCCTGATGGCCGATCAGCTCCGCCGTGACGTTCTCGGCTGCTACGGCGGCGGCCACTCCGCCTCGCCCAACATCGACGCCCTCGCCGGCGAGTGCGCCGCCCTGGGCGCCCACACCATCAACTGCCCGCTGTGCGTGCCGTCGCGGATCTCGATGGTCACCGGCGCCTGGCCGCACGTCAACGGCGCCATCGTCAACGGCTGGGACGAGCCCGAGAGGCCCTACGGCACCTGCCGCGACGTCCGGACGCTGTATGAGGTCCTGGCCGAGGGCGGCTACCGCGTCGAGCACCTCGGCGTCGATCACCTCCGCTGCGACCCGCCGGTCCAAGGCCGCCACGAGCGGATACGCTTCCAGGCCAGGCCCGACGAATGCCACCAGTCGCTCCGCGCCCGCGGCCTGGAGGTCGATTACTCCGACAGCCGCAGCCCCACGCCCGACTACATCGACGGCCGGCTCGTCATGCGACACTACACCAACCCCAACACGATCCCCTGGCCGGGGCCGGCGGAGGAGTTCCTCGACCCCTGGATCACCGACCGGATCGTCGAGACGATCGAGCAGGCGAGCCCCGCCGAGCCGCTGGCGCTGATGGGCAACTTCTGGCTGCCGCACCCGCCGCTGAGCTGCCCCGAGCCGTACTTCAGCATGTACGACCCGGACGAGATCGACCTGCCCGAGACCGTCGGCCGGTGGTATGAGGGACAGTCGCCGATGCAACTGGTCAACCTGCCCGGGCACGTCGCGGCGGGCACCACCGCCGCCGGCTGGCGGAAGGCCTGGGCAGTGTACCTCGGCATGGTCCGCCTGATGGACGAGGGCCTCGGCCGGATCGTCGCCGCACTCAAGGCCCGCGGGCTGTGGGACGATGCGCTGGTCGTCTTCACCGCCGACCACGGGGAGATGCTCGGCTGCCACCGGCTCTTCCAGAAGATGTGCATGTACGAGTCGGCCATCCGCGTGCCGATGCTGGTCAAGCCCCCGGCCGCGGACCGGAGCGAGGGTGGCACTGGTTGCTCGCAACCAGTGTTCGCTCCAGGCGTGCGCGAGCAACTCACGCAGCACCTCGACGTCGCCGCGACGATCTGCGACTACGCCGGCCTGGAGGTCATGCCAGGCAGCGCCGGCCGCAGCTTCCGGGCCGTCGTCGAGGACCCCGCCGCCGCCGGCCGGGACGAGGTATTCGCCGAATTCAACGGCAACTCAGGCCGGGGCTTCCAGCAGCGGGCCGTCGTCACGCCCACGCACAAGTACATCCACAATCACGGCTACGCGCCGGAGCTGTACGACCTGCGGGCCGACCCGGCCGAGACCGTCAACCTCTGCCAGGCCGACGCTCCGCCGCCGCGGGCCAAAGCCCTCCGCGACCGCCTCCGCCAGTGGATGCACGATACCGGCGACTATATCCACATGCCCGACTGACCGGCTCCAGCCCGCTGGGCAAGACTTGCACTCCCGCGCCCGGACGTGATACCATTCTCCCCGGCTTCAGATCAGTTGATGGGGACGTGGGCAGATGCTGATTCCGCTGAAGGTGGATGTTCCGATGTCGCGCGGGCCATGGGTGAACTACGCACTCATGGGCGTCATTGTCGTGGTCAGCATCTACGGCTTCTATGACCTCGAATTCTTGTGCGAGCTGGCGGGCATAGAGATACATTACACTTATGGTCTCGGGTCCGACGTGAGCGGGTCGTCGCTGACGACCGAGCATCTGCCCCTCCCGGTCTTGGCGGTGACCTCGACTCTCTTGCATGGCGGCTGGCTGCACCTAATCGGCAACATGCTCTTCCTCTGGATCTTCGGCAATGCCGCCAACTACAAGTTCGGGCACCTGGGCTACATCGGCCTGTACCTCGCGGCCGCCCTGGCGGGAGGCATGGTCCACTACGGTTACGGCGGCGGCCCGATCGTGGGGGCCTCGGGGGCCATCTACGGTGTTATGGGGGCCTTCGTGGTCTTCTTTCCCAGGAATGATGTGACCGTCTTCTGGTTCATATGGATGCGGCTCGGCATCGGGCGGATTTCCAGCATATGGATCATCCTCTTCTGGGTAGCGTGGGATATTATCTACCTGGCGCTTGGAGCCAACATGGGAGTGGCTTTCTGGGGGCACATTGGCGGCTTCTGTGCCGGCTTGAGCATCGGCCTGACGTGTGCGCTGGTGGGCTGGATCAAGCCCACGCAGGATGAGCAGACACTGCTCCAGCTCATCGGCGTGCGTCGCTAGCGCGCATCTCGAATGAACCACGGAGGACACAGGGGGCACAGCGAAGCGCGGCTTTCCGCAGACTGGTGACGGCGGCCAGGACCGTGGGCGCCGAGCGATCCAGCGCCACCCCGGCCGGGGGCGGGGGGCAAGGGCGGCGGGGCGCTGTCTCCGACGCCCCTCCGGGGTTTGTCCGATTGCGGCGGCCGGGACCGTGGGCTCACGCCCACGGCCACTCTCCGCCGGCCCGCCGGGGCCGGGAGACGTCACGGGCGAGCCCGAAGGGCTCAAGCACTCTAGCCCAGGGCAACGCCCTGGGTCACCTCGGCCACCGTGGTGTAAGCCCTGAAAGGGCGCCGCAATCTGGCGCGGCGACGACGGTATTGCGCCCTTTCAGGGCTGCGCGTCTTCCCGCATCCATCACCCAGGGCGTTGCCCTGGGCTAGAATCTCCCAGCCCTTCGGGCTGGGCGTGACACCGGTCAAGGGGTAGCTGTTGGTCATAGGCCACGGCTTCAGCCGTGGTTCGGGGGGCGTCCCCCACCCATTGCAGGGCGCTTTAGCGTCCTTCTCGTCGATTGGCTTGGGCCCCTCGGTCGGTGGTGAACCCATGCACCTGCTCAGTCAACTGAGCAGGCCGGGGGTGTGGCGTGGACCTGCGTGGTTGCTTCGCGGCGCTTCGCAGCCCACGGCACCCGCATCACACATGCCCACGCAAACTGCGCGAGGGCATGGCACCCCCCGATTAACGGATTAACCGATTAACCGATCAACCTTCTCCGCTGTCCTGGCAACACGTTTGCGCGCGCAATCTGCACCCCCCCCTCCCGGCGAAATCGTGGGAAAATGAAACTTTCGGCCGCCGCCCCGGCCAGGAGTTATGGCAAGGGGACCCTCTATGGCAACACGTTTGCGCGCGCAAACGCTTCCGCGCACGGTAAGGGTGGAGGGGGCGCGCCTCAGGTGTGCGCCCCGGACGAGGTGACAAGTGAATAGGCGAGGCAACGGCAGCGAAGGTTAGAGGTGAGAGGTGAGAGACGTGGTAACTGCGGATTTGGGAATTCGGATTTCGGTTGGCGGCGGCAAGGCGGGCAGTCTGGGCCGTTCACACTCAACAGCGTTCGCTGTGTTCGCGGAATTCGCGGCTCAAAACCTGGAAGGCATGGACACACAACGACTTACGTATTTCGAGGCGGTTGCGAAACGTCCCGTTTCTTTCCGGGACTTTCCGAAACTTTCCGTTTCGTTCCGTTTCGTTCCGGAGTTTTCCGTTTCTTTCCGTTCTGTTCCGTCCCGATCCATCGGGATGCCTGGTGCCCGGTGCCTCTTCCGTTCGCGAAGCTTGTCCGGCGAAGCCGGATTCGCGGCTCAAAACAGGAAAGGCCTTGTGCGACAGGGACTTACGGATTTCCGGGCCCGTCGCGAAACGTTCCGTTTCGTTCCGGAAATTTCCGAAACTTTCCGTTTCGTTCCGTTCTGTTCCGAAACTTTCCGTTTCGTTCCGCCTTGTTCCGTCCCGATCCGGGCGGTTCCAGGTGGTTGCCCGGCGCCGGCCGGGATAGACTAGGAGGCGATGAGTGAGATAAGACCCTTTTACATCATGGCCAAGCCGGTCTGCGGCGTGTGCAACCTGGCCTGCGAGTACTGCTACTACACGGCCAAGCCGCGCGAGCTTTACCCGGACGTGGAGCGCTTCGAGATGTCCGGCGAGTTGCTCGAGCGCTACACCCGCGAGTACCTCGAGGCGATGCCGGTGCAGGCGAACTTCGGCTGGCAGGGGGGCGAGCCGCTGCTGGCGGGCAAGGAGTTCTTCGCCCGCGCGGTGGAGCTTCAGAAGCAGTTCGGCCGCCCCGGCCAGACGGTCGCCAACGCCCTCCAGACCAACGGCACGCTGCTGGACGAGGAGTGGTGCGAGTTCCTGGCCGAGCACAAATTCCTGGTCGGCATCAGCCTCGACGGCCCGCCCGAGTGGCACGACCGATTCCGCCTCGACCACGACGGCCGGCCCACCTTCCACCGCGCCTGGGCCGGGCTCGAGCTGCTCCGCAGCCATGGCGTCGAGTTCAACGTCCTGGTGACGATCAACAGCCGCAACGCCCCGCACGCCGGCGACATCTACCGCTACTTCGTCAACCGCGGCGTGCACTGGCTCCAGTTCATCCCCATCCTGGAGAAGGACTCGTCGGGGCGGCCGGAGGAGTTCTCGTGCACGGGCGAGCAGTTCGGGCGGCTGATGCTCGACGTCTTCGACCTGTGGCGCGACCGCCACGTGGGCGTGGTCTCCGAGCGGCTCATCGACAGCGTCCTGCACACCATCGTCCACGGCGAGGCGTCGCTGTGCTGCAACGCCAAACGCTGCGCCAACGCCTACGTGCTGGAGTTCAACGGCGACCTGTACGCGTGCGACCACTTCGTGTATCCGCAGTGGCGGCTGGGGAACGTCATGGAGACGCCGCTGGCCGAGTTGGTCCGCTGCCGGCGGCTGGAGGAGTTCGCCACGCTGAAGACGGACCTGCCGGCCGCCTGCCGCGATTGCGAGTTCCTGGCGTACTGCAACGGCGGCTGCCCCAAGCATCACATTCCCGATGCGGCCGGGGGCGATCCGGCCCGGGTCAACCACTTCTGCGAGGGCTACAAGATGTTCTTCCGCGAGGCCCTGCCGGAACTGACGCGGATTGCCGAGAAGCTCAAGGCCGGTCAGCGGCCGGCCCCCGCCAAGCCGGGCGGTACCGACGAGCCCGCGGCCAGGAGGAACGACCCCTGCCCCTGCGGCTCAGGGCGGAAGTTCAAGCACTGCTGCGGGCGGCGATGAGCGGGCCAGCCCGGCCCCGGAGCGTGAGCTTTTTCTCCCCGGCGGGCAATACGATCGCCGGGGCGTGCGTTTGGCCTAGTGCCGGACGGGATGATAGGGCAGCCCGTCTGGCATCGGAAAACTGCACCAGGCGATGCCCGCAAAGGAAAGGGAGTGTCATGAGAATCGCAACAGCGTTGGTGGCGCTGATCGGCATGCTGATGCTGGGTTCACCGGCCCCGGCGCAGGAGGGTGAGGCAAGCACCGAGGCCGCCGAGCGCCCCGCGCGGCAGCGCCCGGCACGCAACCGGCCGGCGCGCGGCGGCGCGTTCCGCACCGAGGCGTACTACCAGAGGCTACAGAGGGAGCTGGACCTGACGCCCGCCCAGCAGACGCAGATCAAGCAGATGCTGGACACGCACGCCCAGGCCGTCGCGAACCTTCAGAAGAAGCAGGGCGACCCGGCGGAACGGCGAGCCAAGTTGGCCAAGGCGCGCGAGGAAAACGACGAAGCCGCGCTGAAGAAGCTCCGCGCGGAGATGGGCAAGGCCGCCGCCGAGC
>CBFCZU010000107.1:0-14129 GCA_965602635.1 uncultured Planctomycetales bacterium
CCGGCGACCTGGTCCGAAACGGCATATTCATCGACACGCCCACCAAGCACGGGTTCATCGCCTTCTACCTTCAGCAGATGGGCCGGGTGGGCTACGACTATGGAGCGGGCACGGCCGCCGGGTACGCCAACTGGTGGTACTTCTACGATCCGAAGGATATGGGCGCGGTGGCCAAGGGGCTCAAGAAG
The DNA here is from genome assembly GCA_965602635.1 of uncultured Planctomycetales bacterium. GTDB lineage: Bacteria > Planctomycetota > Phycisphaerae > SM23-33 > SM23-33 > CBFCZU01. Next base: position 189 of record CBFCZU010000107.1, read on the forward strand.
CCCGGCCAGGTCGTGCCCCGGTCGCGGACCAACGTGACCCTGGCGGGAGGCCTGCCGCTGTCGTACCTGTCCTACATCGCCGGCTCGTGTTTCGATGAGGAAGAGAACCTGCTATACGTGTACGGCGTGCTGTCGAAGGGAAGCATCCACGCGTATCGGGTCAAGGATGCGGGCGGCGCCCGACAGGCAGCGGGCGATCGCCGGGAAAATCTCGACAAATAGCCTTGACGGCCTTCTCGCCAGAACTTACTCTTGCTAAACTTGTTAGCTGCGGGGAGCGTGTTTAGTGTGCGCTCGCAGCGAATGTGGTGTGTTAACCTTTCCGGAAAACTTTTCGGCCAAGGCATTTGCCGTCCGGATGCCTGAATCCGGGCCCGATGGAGGTGCACGTTGGCGGACAGTGTCATCAAGCAATTGATTGACGCCGGGATTCACTTCGGCCACCGAGTGAGCCGATGGAATCCGAAGATGCAGCCGTACATTCTCTCGAAGCGCAACTCAATCCACATCATCGACCCGAAGCAGACGCTCAGGGGCATCCTGGCGTCGAAGAAGTTCCTTTCCCAGGTGGTGGGAGGCGGCAAGGACGTTCTTCTGGTTGGCACGAAGCGTCAGGCCCGCAAGGCGATCGAGGAGCACGCCCGGCGTGTGGGCATGCATTTCGTGACCGCCCGGTGGCTGGGCGGGATGTTGACGAACTTCGAGACGGTCCGCTCCCGGTTGGCAAGGCTGGAGACGCTCGAGGGCCTCGACGCCGCGGGAACGATGGACCAGCAGTCGAAGAAGGAAGAGGCCCGGCTGCGGCGCGAGATGCGGAAGATCAAGCGTAACCTGGACGGCGTCCGGAAGATGAATAGCCTGCCCGGGGCGGTGTTCGTGGTTGACGCCCGGCGCGAGGTGATTGCCCTGCGGGAGGCCCGCAAGCTGGGCATTCCCACAGTGGCGATTATCGACACGGACAGCGACCCGGACATGGTTGACATCCCGATCCCGGGCAATGACGACGCCATGCGGGCGATCGACCTGATTACCCGGGAGCTCTGCAACGCCATCGAGGTCGGCAAGGTGGGGCGTACGGACAAGGCCCCCGAGCCCGAGGAGCGTGCCCCGCGTAGGCGGAGCCGCCGGCAGGTCACGGCAAGGGCAGAGGCCCCAGAGGAAGCGCCGCCTGCAGCGGCGGCCGACGCGCCACCTGCCGAGGGCCAGGCAACTCCCGCTCCGGCGGCCGCCGACGCGCCGCCTGCCGAGGGCCAGGCAGCCCCCGCCCCCGTGGCGCCCCAGGCCCCGAGCCCGGAGGCCCCGGGCAAGGCTGACGAGGCCGGGCCTGGCGCCGCCCCGGCATAGATGAGCGACCATTCCCCATCGCTCCCGCCGATCGGCGGGACGGACAGGAACAGCGAGACGAATCATGGCTGAGATTACCGCGGCGCAGGTCAAGGCCCTGCGCGACATGACCGGGCAGGGCATGATGGAGTGCAAGAAGGCGCTGGCCGAGGCCGGCGGCGAGATCGAGGCGGCGGTCGATTTTCTCCGCAAGAAGGGGCTGATGAAGGCGGAGAAGAAGGCTGCCCGCCAGACCGCCGAGGGCCTCGTGGCCGTGCACGCCGACTCCGGCATGGCGGCGATGGTGGAGGTCGTCTGCGAGACCGACTTCTGCGCCCGCAACGATGAATTCAAGGCCATGGTTCAGCAGGTGGCGGCGCTGGCGGCGGGCGGGCCCGACGGCGACGTCCAGGCCACCGACGAGATCGACCAGGCCGTGCAGGGCTGCTTCGCCAAGATCGCCGAGAACATGGGCTACTCGCGCGGGGTGAAGCTCTCGGCGGCGACGGTCGGACGCTACGTTCACCACAACGGCAAGGTCGGCGTGCTGGTCGGCGTCGAGGGCGAGATCGCCCCGGAGACGCTCAGCGACCTGTGCATGCACATCGCCTTCACCGACCCGTTGGCGATCAGCACCGACGAGGTGCCCGCCGACGTGGTCGAGCGCGAGCAGCGGCTGGCCAGCGAGGAGGCGGCCGAGACCGGCAAGCCGCCGGAGATCGTCGAGAAGATCGTCCAGGGCAAGGTCCGCAAGTTCCTCGCCGCAAACGCCCTGCTGGAGCAGCCGTTCGTCAAGGACGACAAGAAAAAGGTCAAGCAGGTACTGGGTCAGGCGAAGGTGACCGGCTTCGCGCGGTTCGCCGTGGGAGAGGGTTGATCGCAGTCATGGGCGGTGAGGCCGCCTATCGCCGTGTGCTCCTGAAGGTTTCCGGGGAGGCGTTCTGCGCGCCGGGCGGGTCCGGCATCCAGCCGGCGGCGCTTCAGGCGCTGGTTGGCGAGTTGGCGGGGGCGCGCGAAATGGGCGTCCAACTGGCGATGGTTCCCGGGGGCGGGAACTTCTTCCGCGGCCGGGTGCTGGCCCAGGGGGGCGCCATCGACCGCCACACCGCCGACGCGATGGGCATGCTGGCGACGGTGATGAACGCCCTGGCGCTGGCCGACGCGCTTGAGGCCGTCGGGATACCCGCCCGGGCCACCTCGGCCGTCGCCATGGGCGAGATGTGCGAGCCCTTCGACCGCCGCCGCGTGATAGAGCATCTCGAGGCCGGGCGCGTCGTGCTGCTCGGAGGGGGCACCGGCCAGCCGTTCTTCACCACCGACACCTGCGCCGCCCTGCGGGCCTGCCAGATCGGCGCCGACGCGCTGTTCAAGGCGACGAAGGTGGACGGCGTCTTCGAGGCCGACCCGGCCACGCACCCCCAGGCCGCCAAGTTCGACCGGCTCACCTACGGCGAGGTGCTCTCCCGCCAGTTGGGCGTGATGGACCTGGCCGCGGTGTCGCTGTGCATGGAATCGCGGATTCCGGTGGTTGTTTTCAAGCTGGACAAACCGGGCAACCTGGCCGCGGCCATGCGCGGCGAGCCGGTGGGAACGCTGGTCTGCGCCGAATAGCCCCGCCGCGCCCGGCGGCATCTCGTGGAGGCCCCCAAAATCCCTGCCCGCCGCGTGCAATTCGTGGTATCCTGCCCGGCACGACGGATGCAATCGCGGCGGCGCGGGCGTTGTCAGCACTGATTCTGAGGAGAATCCGGTCATGCCGATGGATGACATACTCCTGGATTGCGAAGAACGGATGGACAAGGTCGTCGATTTCTTCCAGCGCGAGCTTCGCGGCATCCGCACCGGCCGCGCGTCGGCGGGACTGGTGGAATTCATCAAGGTCGATTACTACGGCTCGCCGACCGACCTGAGGCAGCTCGCCTCGATCGCCGTCCCCGAGCCGGACCTGATCGTCGTCAAGCCCTTCGACCCGGGCACCACGAAGGACATCGAGAAGGCGATCCTGGCCTCCGAGCTGGGCATCACGCCCCGGACCGACGGCAAGATCATCCGCCTGCCGGTCCCGTCGCTGGCGGTGGATCGCCGCCAGCAACTGGCCTCGCAGATCAAGAAGATGGCCGAGCAGGCGCGCGTCGCCGTCCGCAACGTCCGGCGGGACGCGAACAAGGCCGCCGACAAGGAGAAGAGCCAGTCCGTCCTCACCGAGGACGACCTTGAGAAATGCAGGCACGAGGTTCAGGAACTTACCGACGAATACTCCGGGAAGATCGACGAGGTGCTGGAGGCAAAGACCAAGGAGATCACCGAGGGCTGAATGGCGAGGGAGTAGCTCAATTGGCAGAGCAACGGCCTTTTAAGCCGTAGGTCCTGGGTTCGAGCCCCAGCTCCCTCATTCATTATGAGGCAAGAAGTTATGGAAGATTCTGGCGCGGCCGCAGGGGGCGCGCGTAGCCCGACGGCGGCGCCCAAGACGGCGGCAAGACAACAGGCCCTATCGTCTAGTCAGGCCTAGGACACCGGCTTTTCAAGCCGGCAACACGGGTTCGAATCCCGTTGGGGCCATCGCCCACCCACGGGCTGGGGCTTGCTCCGGACTGGCCGGAAGCACCCCCGCCCGCGCGGCGCTCGTACCGGGCACCTAGACGCTCCGAGGGTGCGCAATGAACGTCCTGCTCACCGGAGGGGCCGGATACATCGGCTCCCACGTCGTTCGCGTCCTGGCCGCTGCCGGGCATAGCTGCCTCGTGTACGACAACCTCAGCGCCGGCCATCGGCAGGCCGTGGGCGACGTCCCGATGGTCGTCGGCGACATCAGCGACGCCGAGGCCTTGGCCGGGGCCATGAGCGAGCACTCCACCGAGGCGGTCATCCACCTGGCGGCGTTCATCGAGGCCGGCGAGTCGGTGGTCGAGCCGGGCAAGTATTTCCGCAACAACACGGTCGGGGGGCTGGCGCTGCTGGAGGCGATGCGTTCGGCCGGGGTGTCGCGGATGGTCTTCTCATCGACGGCGGCGGTTTACGGCCAGCCGGAGCACGTCCCAAGCCGCGAGACCGACCGCACCGAACCGATCAACCCCTACGGCGCCAGCAAGCTGGCCGTCGAGCTGATGCTGGGCGGGTTCGCCGCCGCACACGGCATGGGCTTCGTCTCGCTGAGGTATTTCAACGTCGCCGGTGCCCACGGCGACGGGGACATCGGCGAGGCCCACGACCCCGAGACGCACCTCATCCCGCTGGCCCTGCAGGTCCCGCTGGTCCAGAGGGAGTCGATAAGCGTCTTCGGCGAGGACTACGACACGCCCGACGGCACCTGCGTCCGCGACTACATCCACGTGATGGACCTCGCCTCGGCCCACGTGCTGGCGCTGGGCGCCGCCGAGGCCGGAGCCGTGAAGGTCTTCAATCTCGGCAACGGCGAGGGGTTCTCCGTTCGGGAGGTGCTCGACGCCTGCCGCGAGGTCACGGGCCACCCGCTGCCCGCCAGTTCGGCCCCGCGCCGACCCGGCGACCCACCCCGCCTGGTGGCCTCCTGCGAGAAGGCACAGGCCGAGCTTGGCTGGAAGCGGGAGTTCCCCGACCTGAAAACCATCGTCGCCCACGCCTGGAAGTGGCACCAGTCGCATCCGGAGGGATACGGATAGCAGCAGATCGGGCGCGGGGGGCAACAGGGCCAAGGGCAAAGTCAGGACTTCGAGGCCCGGCCACCGCGCCGCTTGACAGGCCGGCCCCGCCCCCCTTACACTTAGGCCTGAAACCGACTTCCCGGGCCGTTAGCTCAGTTGGCTAGAGCGCCTGCTCGACACGCAGGAGGTCAGTGGTTCAAGTCCACTACGGCCCATGCGATTTTGGGAAAAGGGCTTAGGAGAAATTCTGAGCCCTTTTGCTTTTCCGATTTCGACGCCAGGGGACACTTTTCCATTCTGGAGCAGTTCGCGCTCGGATGTGCCCTTTTCCGATAGAGTAGGCATGGAAACCTGCTCGATGGACCTGAGGGAACGGGGCATACGGGCGTACGATCAGAAGGTCGGAACGCAGGAACAGTTGGCGAAGCTTTTTGGTGTGAGTGCCAGGTGGATCAAGAAGCTTCTGCGGCGTCGCCGCGAAACGGGTTCGATGGCTCCCAAGCCGCATGACCCTGCAATTGCACCAGGTTTCCAGGAATGCCCAAGTGTCAGTTTCGGCACACCTTGCGCTTGCCACGAATGCTCAGGCCTGGAGGCGAATAGGGCCGCCTCCGGCCGGGGAGCCCAAACGCTGCCGTCAGGGTCAGACCGGGAGGGGCGCCTTCAGTAGGACCAGGCCGAGGGTGTCCACCACGTCGTCTTCGAGGGCAGCAAGGCCGTGGGAGGGGCTACGCATCCCTGCGGCGCCAGTGCCCGTCAGGAGAACCTGCGCCACTTCGTCAGGAGGCCCGGCCGGGGCAGCGGCGCGATCCCTGTTGAGGGGAACTGCCGATGCTGCCCAGCCGGCTGCATAGCCCGACAAGGGATCACCGTCGCCTTCTTGCCACCTCAGGTAGGCGTAGATCTGATACAGGTAGCCGCTCTTGAGGACTCCTTCTCTGAATCGACTGCTCGTCTGGACGGAGGTGAATTTCGTATCGATCACGATGCGGCGACCTGCCAGGCGGTGCTCCAGCACGATATCTGTCTGCATCGCTGGAAGGATGCTGTCGATTCTGCCGGTCTTCTGCTCGACCGCCAGGAGAGCACATGAATGAGCTGAAGCAGCGCGAAGCGGCGGCTGTGCCCTCCCCCGCGCTCGCAGGCCCTCTGAAAGGAAGGAGAATAGATTCATGAAACCGCGAAAAGGCATTCTTGGATTCCTGCTGCAATGGCCGGCTCTGACCTACACCGAGAATGACTTCGATGCATATTTCACAACGCACATGGCCAGTGGAGCGTATCTTACCCATCATCTCTACGGTCAGGTCGGCCTCTCAGGGCCGGTGACGCTGGGCACGGTCGGTTTCGGGTCCGCCCCGCCAAGGCGTTCGACGCATTCCTTACGATAGACGGCATCGAGGGGGAGTCGCAGGATCCGGGCTCGCCAATGCTGTCTATCCACATGAACGCCCACTACGTCCCCGAGCCGGCCGCGCTGGTGCCGCTGGCCCTCGGAGGTCTTGCGTTGATTCGGCGCAGGCGGTAGAATCAGCCTCGGTGCTGAACCCGTCCGGTTCACCCCGGCCGGACGGAGTTGATAGGCCGCCTGGCTTCCCCCGGCCGGGTGGCCTCAATGGCCCGCTCGCACGAGTCTCCCCCGACTCGGCGGACGGGCCTTTCTTGTGGCCTGGGGCCAGTGCCGCCCAAAGCAAATGGCTGAGAAATGGCTCGGGCGGTTCCTGGCACGTCTCCCCCGCGCCCCGCTCAACCAGCAGTCTCGCGATCTCGACGCTGCCGCTATGTGCGGCCGCGTGAAGCGGGGTGGTCCCGTACTTTCCGCGGGCGTTGGGATCCACGCCGCAGTCCAGGTTTGCCTTTGCGCCCTCGAGATCGCCCCTCTGCGCCACCCGGTGGATGCTGATGCATCCGGAGAGCCCCACGGCTAACGCCAGTGCAATGCCGATGTACCTTTTGCTCATCGCCTGCTCCCTTCGGTTCAAGGCTCATTGCCGCTTGGCCGAGGGGCTCCGGCAAAGATCGATTCGGGACGACTGGCTCTACTAGGCGAGGCGGCGGGGCTGATCAGCACGGCTGGCGGGATTCAACCGCCGCGCAGATAAACCTTTACAAATTCGCGAACGGTGATATAATGTTCGCGCTCGATTCGGGATAGCCGGCGGAGGTTTGCTGCGCCGGCCCCGAGCACGAACAGCTCACGCTCAACCAGGCGGAAACGGAGTCAATGCAGGAGGAGACTGCAAGATGTCCAGGCTCTCGAGCAATCACTTCTGCGCACACATGGCGGTGACGGCGGCTCTGGCCGCGGTGCGCAGACTGCATGCGCCGTAGGGCACCGTCCACAGATCAAGCGGGGGAAGGGAGAGAACGATGGTCACGAAGGCATTACCTGGCGCTCTGGTGGCAGTATGTGTGGTGGTGGGAGTCGTGGGGTTGGCACGGGGCGAGATGGTCGTGCTCGCCCAGACCGGCGAGGGGGCCCCGGACGGCAACGGCACCTACTTGGAGTTCCGGAACCCCGTGCTCAACGCATTCGGCCGGATAGCCTTCGCGGGGGACCTCGCGGGCACAGCCGGCGGGTACGACGACGACAGGGGCATCTTCCGCGTGGACGCCGGCGGGGGGACGGTCATCTGCCGCGAAGGCTGGGTGACGCCCGCCGGCGACGGGTGGTTTAACAAGCTGTACGACCCGGCGATGAACAACGCCAGCCAGCTGGCCTTCCGGGGCGAAGCGGCCGACACGCCGCTGTGGCCGTATGATGGCATCGGCGTCTACCGCGGCAGCCCCGGCGTGCTCGACCAGCTCTTTCGAGGCAACGACCTCGCGCCCGACGGGAACGGGCGCTTCATGGTCATGGACTATGAGATCCTCTTCGACGACGACGTGGCGACGGTGTTCCGGGCGGGGTTCACGGACACGGCCGGCGGCTACAGCGATGACACGGGGATCGTCGTGAACGGCTGGGGAATATCGAAGATCGCCGTGCGGGAAGGCCAGTGGGTGCCGAGCGGCAATGGCAGGTTCGCCGGGTTCCTCCAGATCGCAGCGAACATGGACCAAAACGTCGCCTTCCTGGGCACCCTGCGCAACACCACCGCAGGCAGCGACAACAACGTGGGCATCTTTAGTGCGCGACCATGGTCTTCGGGGGTCAATCTGGTGGAGCTGGTGCGGGAAGGCGACGCGCCGCCGGACGGCAATGGCGAATACCGGTCCTTCTCTCTGAGTCCCACACTGGACAACATGGGGAACGGCCGCATCGGTTTTCACGCGTGGCTCCGCAATACGAGCGGCGGCACCGACGACGACAGCGGCATCTTCCTGGCCATGGACGCCGGCGTCGCTCGGATCGCCCGGGAGACCCAGTCGCCGCCGGACGGCAACGGCCAGTACAGCAACTTCGATTCCGACATCGCCCAGAACGACTCCTATGTCGCGTTCCGTGCATGGCTGCGGAACACCAGCGGCGCCCCCCTGGACGATCAGGGGCTGTACCGGGGCAACGGCCTCACGACCCGGAAGATCGTGCGGACGGGCGAGCCGTCCCCCGACGGCAACGGCGTGTTCCGCTCCGTCTGGGACATCGTCATGAACAAGCCCGGCCACCTAGCTTTCCACGGACAGCTCGAGGGCACCGCCGGCGGATCGACCGACGAGAGGGGCATCTTCATCGGCGACGGCTTCGATACCGTGCAGGTGGCGCGCACGGGCGATCCGCTTCTCGGCAGCACCATCGTCGAGCTACACCTGGCCGAGGGCCCCGACTGCCGCAACGGGATGAACCAGCACTCCCAGGTCGCGTATCGAGCCGTTCTGGCCGACGGTCGCGAGGCGCTGGTGCTGTTCACGCCGGAGCTGCAGTGGAAGGGCGGTTCCGGCGCCTGGGCCGTCGCGGTCAACTGGACCCTCAGCATCGTGCCCAAAGAAATCTACGGCGTGGCCATCGCCCCCGACGGCAGCGCCGATGTCGCCGGCCCGCGGACCTACGCAACGGTCAAGTCCTTGACGATCGGATCGACCGGCGGCGGGACCGCCACGCTGAATCTCACCGGCCTCGGCGACCTAACTGCACTGGAAGAGGTAGCGATTGGGCCCAACGGCCACATCCTCGTCGGCGCGGGGCGGGCGCTTACGGCGGCCGCACTGCTCAACCAGGGGACCCTCGCCTTCGAATCCGGCCAGGGGCACGTCCTGGGCGACGTCACCAACCTCCCCGAAGGCCGGATCCTCGTCCCGGCGGGCGCGAACGCATGGATTCACGGCCTTCTGGAGCACACGGGCGTCGTGGAGGTAGCCCCCGGGGGCGAAGTCCATCTCCTCGGTCTCACAGGCAACGGCTGCACGGGCGCCGGCACGACCTGGCTGGAAGGCGACGTCCGTCCGGGCCTGGGCGTGGGGCAGATGGGCTTCGAGGGGGATGTCATTTTGGGGCGCGGCGGCGTCATGCACATCGAGTTGGGCGGACTTGCCCCCGGCACCGGGCACGACAAGCTCAACGTCATCGGTGCCGCCACGCTGGACGGTACGCTGGCGATCTCGCTGATCAACAGGTTCCTCCCGGCCCCCGGCGATGAGTTCGAGATCATGACGTACGGGTCGCGAACGGGGGAGTTCGCCGACACGACGGGCTGGCTGTTCGGCCGCAACAAGGCGCTGGTAAAGGTCTACGGCGCGAACGCCCTGGCGCTCTTCGCGACGTATCAGGGCGACGCCACGCTCGACCTCTGCGTCGATGGCCTGGACTACGTCGCCTGGTCCAGCAACTACCTCACGGGCGATACCTGGCAGGAGGGCGACTACACGGGCGATGGCTACGTTGACGGCCTGGACTACATCGTCTGGTCGACCAACTACCTCCAGGGCTGCCCGGCGTCGCCCGGGGCCGTGCCCGAGCCCGCCTCCGGACTGGTGTTGGCTCTGGGCGCGTTGGTGCTGCTCCGTCGAAGGTGTTGCGGTGCGGCTGCGACGGCCACAGGTGCTTAGCGGCACGGATAACGTCCTGGGAACAAGGAGAGAGCGATGAGCACGAAGCGAATATCTGGTGTTCTAATGGCGGCGTGCATCGTGGTGTCGCTTGCCGGGTTGGCACGGGGCGAGACGATCGTGCTTGCCCGCACCGGCCAGGACGCGCCTTCGCCTGACTCGGCTTGGTCCTTCCCGGGCAGCTGGACCGACCCGGACGGCGTCTACCTTACCTTCACGAATGCCCCCGTGCTCAACTCCTTCGGGCAGATCGCCTTCCAGGCGCACCTTGAGGGCACGTACTATGGGGAGGACAGCGACACGGCCATCTTTCGCGTGGACTCCGAAGAGGGGAGGCTCATCGCCCAGAAGGGCCTCTTCCTGCCCTCGTGGCACGCACGCTTTGAGTCCTTCGCCTACTGCTCGTCCACGATCAACGACCTGGGCCAGGTGGCCTTCTGGTCCCAATCCACCGATGGCCTGACAGGGATCTACTGCGGCACCGGCGACGGTTGGCCGACGCAGGTTGTCCGAGAAAACGATCCCTTGCCGGACGGCAACGGGCGCTTCGACAGCATACCCCCGTACGACCCGATCCCGTTGGACATGGCGGGGAACGTGGCGTTCCAGGCAGTCTTCAAGGACACAGCCGGAGGCGCCGCCGACAACACCGGCATTGTCGTGACCAAAGGGAGCGTCCCCAGAGTGGTCGCGCGGGAGGGCTCGCCGGCGCCGGACGGGGCCGGCGAGTACGTGCATTTCGACTTCCCCAGCCACGTTGCACTGGGCTGCGTCGGCGGGGTCGCCTTCTTGGCCAGCACCACTGGGTCCTCGGGGGGCGAGCCCGCGACCGCGATCTTCGGTGGGCGGAATACCATGCACATGCTGGTTCGAGAAAACACGGCCGTGCCGGGCGGCAATGGGGTATTCTCGACCTTCAGCCGGCTCAGCATAGTCGAGATCACCCCGTATGAGGGTTCTTCGGTGGTGTTCCGCGCCTTTATGACGGAGACCCTCGGCGGCCCCGGCGATGACGACATCGGTCTTTTCAGACACGGAATCGCCAGTCCCAGCAGCCCCTCCTCCCTCATCACGGAGATCGTCCGCACGGGCGAATCCCCCCCGGACGGCAACGGCCAGTACCATTACTTCGGATCGAATGTCTCCCAGACCCTCAACGGGATTGCGTTCCGTGTCCAAATGCGGAACACCAGCAACCCCGGGCTTGACAGCGAGGGCATATACCGCAGCAGCTTCGGCGGTCAGATCGTCAAGATCGCCCGAGCCGGCGAGCCCGCCCCCGACGGCAACGGCGTGCTGAACACCCTTTACCCGCCCGTTACGAACTCCGCCGGGCAGGTCGCCTTCCAGGCATGGGTCTGGGACACGGCCGGCGGATATTCCGACGACGAAGTCATCTACGTCGGTAACGGGCTGACCCTCTTGACGGTGGCGCGCGAGGGCGATTCCCTTCTCGGCAGCACCATCACCGAGCTGCACTTTGCCACGGGACCCCAGGGCCGCAACGGGCTGAACGAGTACTGCCAGGTCGCGTACAAAGTCGTTCTGGCCGACGGTCGCGAGGCGCTGATGCTGACCACCCCGCTGGTCGAGTACTCAGGCGGGGCCAACGGCGACTGGTCCGACAAAGACAACTGGACGCTCGGAATCGCAGCCGCCGAGGTCCACGACGTGGTCATCGCCCCCGGCCACAGCGTCGAGGTGGCCGGCCCGCGAACCTACACAACGATCAAGTCCCTGACGCTGGGTACGCCCGACGGCGGCGCGGCCACGCTGAATCTCACCGGCGGCGGCGACCTTACCGCACTGGGAGAGATAGCGATCGGGCCCAACGGCCTCATCCTCGTCGGCGCGGATCGGGCGCTTACGGCCGGCGCGTTGCTCAACCAGGGAATCCTCGCGTTCGAGGCCGGCCAGGGGCACGTCCTGGGTGACGTCACCAACGGCCCCGGAGGCCAGATCCTCGTCCCGGCGGGCGCGAACGCATGGATGCACGGCCCTCTGGCGAACACAGGCGTCGTGGAGGTGGCCCCCGGGGGCGAAGTCCACCTCCTCGGGCTCACAGGCAACGGCCCCACGGGCGCCGGCACGACCTGGCTGGAAGGCGACGTCCGTCCGGGCTCGTACATCGGGCAGATGGGCTTCGAGGGGGATGTCGTCTTGGGGCGCGGCTGCGTCATGCACATCGAGTTGGGCGGGCTTGCCCCCGGCACCGGGCACGACCAGCTCAACATCGGCGGGGCCGCCACGCTGGGTGGCACGCTGGCGTTATCGCTGATCAACAACTTCACGCCGCAGGTGGGCGATGAGTTCGAGATCATGACGTACGGCTCCGCAGCGGGCGAGTTCGCCGACACGACGAGCTGGCCGTTCGACGGCAACAAGGCGCTGGTGAAGGTCCACGGCGCGAACGCCCTGACGCTGTTTGCGACGTATCAGGGCGACGCGACACTCGACTTCTGCGTGGATGGCCTGGACTACGTCGCCTGGTCCAGCAATTACCTCACGGGCGGTACCTGGCAGGAGGGCGACTTCAACGCCGACGGCTACGTTGACGGCCTGGACTACATCGTGTGGTCGACCAACTACGAGCAAGGCTGCCCGGGGCAGGTGCCCGAGCCAAGCGTGCTCTTGCTCCTGGCCCTCGGCGGCCTTGCGGTGATACGCGACCAACGTTCCCGCCGATCTACGCAGGTTGGAGACCGGAGATGAAAACGCGCGCTCTCGCCTTAACCGCTATCCTTTGTGTCCTGGTATGCGAACGGAACGGAGCGCTGGGAGGCCCGCCGGACTTATACGTTGGCGGTCCGTATTGGCTGTGCCGGGCTGACCCCAATACGGGGGCAAATGTCCCCTTCGGATACTGTGGGCTGACCTTTGGGCTGGATTTTCCGTACCAGGACAGTACCCTCTATGGGGTGTCGAGCGACCTCAAGGTCATCGATCTGGCGACGGGTCACGCCACTACTGTTGGCCCATTGCCCGAGCTAATGGTGGGAATCACGTTTAGTCCAACCGGGGACCTCTATGTGTTGGCTAACGGTAACGACACAATCTACCGCATCGACCAAGCCACGGGTGCTAGTCTCGGCTGGGTGCCGGTGTCCGGCACAGTGCATTCCATGACCGGTTCCCCGTTTCCTGGAGAGCTTTCTGCGATCGAATTCGGTCCAGATGGCGTGTTGTATGGCATCGGATATGGGCTCTATGCTATCAATCCGGTGACAGGTCTTACGGATCGTTTGACTCCCTTGGGCGAGGATGTGTTTCCGCCTGGGGACCCTGTGGACAATGGTTTCAGCGAGGCGTTTTGCGGGCTCGACTTTGGGGTAGATGGGAAATTGAGAGCGATTTCCCGCTATTCGGTCACAGGCCCTGGACCATCGCTTTATGAGATCGACCCACACACTGGGCAAGCAATACGGGTAGGGGGCATGTCCTCCGTTGAAGGCTTCTTTCCAGCAGGCATCGCATCGATCCCGGAGCCCGCCACGCTGGCCTTGCTGGGCCTCGGGGCGCTGGCCCTCCTCCGCCGCGCCGCAAGCGCGGCTACGGAGCGTGACGTTGATCCGGCGTAGGCGGTGACAGACAGTCTGGCGCGCTGGGAACGGCCTTCTCAGGCCGGGGCGGCCCGATCAGCCCAGGCCTGAGCATTCGCGGCAAGCACAAGGTGTACCGGAAACGACACTTGGCCATTCCTGGAAACGTGGTACAATGGCAAGGTCGTCGGGCGGGGCTTGGGGTTGATTGCGGGTCTGTTCCCCCTCCTGCCGGGGCGTAATGCCGTCCACAAGGGTTATGGCGCGTTCACAGAGGGTGAGATCAATGCACGGGCAAAGGGTGGATGGCTCGCGGATTCGGCCGATGTTGGAGCAGCTTGAGCCGCGGCTGCTGCTGGACGTTTCCTTCCTGGCCTTCCCCCAGCAGGACGTGGACGTGGGGAATGCCCCGCACGGAATCGTTTCGGCGGACTTCAACGGCGACGGGCGGGCGGACCTGGCCGTCACGA
>CBFCZU010000108.1:0-14093 GCA_965602635.1 uncultured Planctomycetales bacterium
GAGGAGGAAGCGGGCATGCGTCACATTCGATCATATTGTCTCTGTCTTGCAGTACTGTGTGGCCTGGGCGTTGGTTGCACCAATCGGCATATGACAACCGTCGAGGACGATCCTAGAGCCGCGTTTCTGGAGGATATGAATGCGATTGCGGCATATCCCAAGGCCGGCATCGTGCTCATCGGCTGCCGTATTTGCCAAGGAAGCGAGGCCACAGGTCTATTCGAATTCAGCCGACGTACACAGGGGTGGGCTGGTTGTAGTGAGGGGACGAATGCCCCGCACTTCATCATCAAGACGGACGTTCCTTTGCTCGTCTGCAACCGGAAACTCCTGGAGGTCGGCGCCAAGTCATATCAGCAGTTCCCGGTGGTTGACGCGATTCAGAAGATGAAGTCTGGCCACTTCTCAAAGGAGAGCTACTTGGACGGGACCCCCGTCATGGTATCGCTACGCTGGAGGCAAGACGGGCGGCTACATGAAGTGCCGTTCGAGCGGTGCTTCTTGGAGAAGGCTCTCGCGCCAAACGGTGAGGAGATCGTCAAGCCCTTCACGCCTCACTTTGTCTATCATGGCTCTGGGGTGCTCAACCTGGACAAGAACTACGGGTGCCTAGTATGCCAGCAGGATTGCTCCGGCGGCCTGATCTGCAACAATCAAGGAACATGCGTCAAGCCGGTGCCAATTCTCAAACCAAACTGGGAGACGTTGCCTCCGAAGGGCCAATTGGTTGCCCTTGTCGTCTATGTCATGCCGGAGCGCGGAGCTGAGTAGATGATCCTTGCGTCCCTATCTGCAGTTCCCCGAGGGGGACGGTTCTCTAACCAGTGGATCATCGACCAGCGTTGGCGTAAACGACTTGGCCTCCGACAAGACGACCAATTGACAGCCCGTGAATTATGTTTTCACATTCGACACCGTGCCGACGCCATCGAAGATATTTATCGGGAGATTCCCTCTGACAGAACTGGAGAAAGGCAGGCCAAGCTGCAAAGGGGAATCGCCGAGTTCCTGGAAGAGCCATGAGCATCTTTTCAACCAGAAGGCTTGAACCGTAGGAGCCAGCCGAAGAACCGACCGGAGGCGACGCTTGACAGCGCGCCTCAGCCGCAACGTTGTGAGCATCAAGAAAGGGACGAAATGAGATGAGCGAACTGGCGATCATCGTCGTGGCATCATGGCTGGCGGGCGGGACCGCTTTCATCGGCGGGGTCGTCGCGCGGTTCGAAGGCACGGCGGAGACGGAAGCAAAGCGGGAAATCATCCACGGCGTGGTGGCTTTCGGCGGAGGAATCCTCGTCGCTGCTGTTGCTTTTGCCCTGGCGCCTGAGGGAATTGCCGCCTTAGGGCCCGTCAGCCTCGCAGCCACCTTCTGCCTTGGCGGCATCGCGTTCTGCATCCTCGACGCCGCACTCAGCCGGCGAGGCGGGACAAAGGCTCAGTTCATGGCGATGCTGATGGACTTCGTGCCGGAAGCGATCTCCCTGGGCGCTGTGTTCGGGCACAACCGTCGCCTCGGCATTCTGCTCGCCGCGTTCATCGGCGCGCAGAACCTGCCCGAAGGCTTCAACTCCTTCCGAGAAATCGTGGCGTCGGGGGCCAAACCTCGCAGGGCGCTTGCCGCCCTCCTGGCGATCAGTGTGCTCGGCCCGATCGCCGCGTGCATCGGATTCTTTTTCCTTCAGGACAAGGCCGGCTTGACCGCGGGCATCATGACCTTCGCGGCCGGAGGGATTCTGTACCTTATCTTTCAGGACATTGCTCCACAGTCGAAGATGCAGCGGCATTGGGCTCCGCCGCTCGGCGCCGTCTTGGGTTTTGTCGTTGGGATGATCGGCAAGAAGTTGATTGGCTGAGGCGAAAGGCGGCTCCCACCGCGTCGGCTGGAGGCGATCCCGATGTTCATCGGGACGCCTGAGCCGCGACGTTGGGAGATCCCGGTTGAAGGGCGAGGTGTTTGGAACATGGACACGGTCAAGGACGTCCTGCACGCGACGGCGTTCCGGAAGATCGACGTTGAGAATCTGCTCAATCCCGACAATCCCTCATGGGTCAGGTTCGACCCGGTCCTGGGCTATGTGCCCGACGACATCGTGATGAAGGACGGCGCCGGCTCGCGCCGCTCGACCTACACGTTCGAGCCGCCCGGCCAGCGGCGGGTGATCAACGGCGCCGACCTGCCGTGCCGCATCAACACCTACGGCGACAGCTTCACCATGTGCCAGCAGGTCAGCGACGGCGAGACGTGGCAGGAATACCTCGCCGCCCACATCTGCGAGCCGATCCGCAACTTCGGCAACGGCGGCTACGGCGTGTATCAGGCCTACCGCCGGGCGCTGCGGATGGAGGCGACCGACTGCTCGGCCGAGTATGTCATCCTGGGCATCTACGACGACGATCACATACGCAACCTCGACGCCGCCCGGTGGATCCGGACCGAGTGGCCCAGAAGGGGCCGCCGGGATGCCGCCCCATTGCCCATGCACGGGCTGCCCTGGGCACACGTCCGGTTTGATCTGGAGAGGGGACGCTTCGTGGAGCGGCCGGGGGTCTGCCAGACGGCCGACGACCTCCGCGCCCTGTGCGATCCGGACCACTTTTACGAGACGTTCAAGGACGATCCGATCGTCAGGCTCTTCGTGCTTCGCATCGGGGGGCGGGTTGACGAGGTGGACGACCTTCAGGCGCTCGCGGCCGCGCTCGACCTCGACGTCGACCTGAAGGACCCGGCCAAGAGGGCCGATGACGCCGCGCGGCTGCACCTGGCCTGCGGGCTCAAGTCCACCGAGTTCATCCTCGACGAGATGCGCTCGTGGGCCGGGAAACAGGGCAAGAAGCTGATGGTGGTCCTGTTCTACGCCGACTCGGAGATTCGCAAGCTGGCGGAGGACGACTGGCGTCTCGACCGGTCGCTGCTGGATTACCTCGACCGCAACGGCGTGCCCTACGTGGACATTCTGCGGAAGCACGCGTCGGATTTCGGGTCGTTCAACGCGCCGTTCGAGGAGTATGCCGGGCGGTACTACGTTCGCGCCGCGGGCGCGGCCGTGTTCGGGCACTACAGTCCCGCCGGCAACCTGTTCGCGGCCATGAACATGACGGAGGAAGTCGTCAACTGGCTCGACCCGAAGCCTCCGGCGTACCGGCCATAGCCGACAGGCTCGGAGTGACGGCACAATTACTGTCCGGGGGACCGTGGGGAAGTTGGCGGGCGAACCGCCGCAGTTGCGTGATACTCGGCCACAGGCTCGTGCTGACGGCAGGGGGCTAGGCCGGGTGATCCAGGGCGTACTGCTCGCGGCGGGACATCAGCTTCGTCCAGATCGCCGCGGGCACGAGCGACTTGACGGCCTCGTAAACGCCCCTCACGGTTTCGGGCTCCTTGATGAGGTACGGCACCACGAACCGCTGCCCGTCGGCGACGATCTGGACCGACTCCAGGCTGCTTCCCACCGGGTCGTCGTCAACCTCCGCCCAGGTTTGCCTGAGCAGCCCTTTCTCCACGATCATTGCGTGGAGCCCGCGCAGCGCTTCGGCCTCGACCTCGAACGTCTCGGTCCACACGGGCGGATCGTGCATCGGGTAATCGGGCCAGAAGACGATCCTTCCCTCACCGCCCCGGCTGACGTGAATCTCGTATTCGTAATGGTGAGGGGGCGGCAGCGAGCCCTCCCGCCACTCGTATCGGAGGCTGAAGTCACTCGGCATCGGCTGCATCAGCGCGACCCTTGGTGTCAACCGGCCTGACGTTTCCGCCGCAGCGTCCGGCGGCCGGTCAGTCCTTGATTCCCAGCTTCATCTCGTCGGAGTTGGCCTTCAACTCGGGGGCGTACATGGCGCTGGCCTTGGTGGGCAGGGCGCTGAACTTGCCCGGTATCTCCGCCCGCAGGCGGTAGCTGACGGAGTGCTTGCCCCGGGCCAGGCGCCTCACGAAGAACGTCACCCGCTCGTCGCGGAACTCCACGTACGCGCCCATCTCGTTGCCGGTGTAGCCGCTGCGGACCTCGACGGCCTCGCAGCCGGCGGCCTTCATGTCCTCGAACAGGATGTACTCGTAATCGTTCTTGCTCTCGATGACCAGCTCGACCTCGATCAGGTCGCCGCTGGTGAGCATCTCGCCGTCCTTTATCGGAACGCGCTTGTACTTCTCGACCTTCTTGTCCACCACCTGCCCGCGGCTGCCGGAGTCCTTGACGGTCTTGTCCACGCGGACCAGCTTGTAGTAGTCGCGGTTGACCTTGATCTCCAGACCGGCGCGGCTGATCGGGTCCTCCAGCGTGAAGTTGGTCAGGTAGGCGTTGTAGTAAAGCGGCCCGGTGCCCTTCTTCCGCAGCTCGATCCTGTGCTTGCCGGTGGTGACGGCCTTGCCGGTCAGCACCAGCTTGTTGTCGAAGCTGAAGATGTTGGCGCCGGTGATCTTCACTTCCTTGGCCTTCTTGCCGTCGAGCAGGATCTCGACGGTCATGTCCGGCTTGTCCTCGCCGGTGGCCTTGATGTAGTCGGCGAACGCCTCGACGATGATCGACGTGTCGCGGGTGCTGTTCCAGTAGGTGGCGTGGCGGCGGTTGTTCAGCAGGTACTTCACCAGGCGCGAGGCCTTCGCGCTCTTGGGCTGGACGGCCGCCAGCAGCTTCAGGTAATAGCCCTGGGCCTCGTACTCGCTGCCGTACCAGTACCACCAGTAGCCCTGCGGCAGCTTCAGCCAGGCGGTCTGGTTCTCGTCGTCCTGGACGAGGAACTGCTCGACGTTGCGGATGAGCATGTCGCGCTCGGCCTTGTGGCCCATCTTGTGCAGCGCCAGGCCGAACATGGCCTTGGAGTAAACGGCCAGGTTGTTGCGGTCGCGGTAGAGGAACTTGCGCATCTCGGCGTCGTCGGACTTCTCGTCCACCAGGACCATGTAAACGAATGCGTCGAGGTTGTCGGCGCTGCGCTTGTGCTGGCGGTGCTTCTTTGGCAACTTCAGCCGGCGGACCTGCTCGACCTGGTATGTCTTGAGCCACTTGACGCCGCGCTCGAGGACGCCGGGGACCATGGCGACGTCGCAGTCGCGGGCGATCTGCAGCCCGTGGACGACCACGGCGGTGGTGTGCGGCCAGGAGCGCTGGCGCCACCCGCTGAACCACCCCCACCCGCCGTCGGAGTTCTGCATGCTGGTCAGCCGGGCAAGCCCCGCCCTGACCATCCTGCGGACCTCGGCCTCGTCGAATACGGGGTTGCGCGCGACCCACTTCGTGCCGTTCCAGCGCTTCTGCTTGATGAGGCGCTGCCAGTCCTTCTGGCGCTTGACGTCGTCGCCGATCTCCTGGGCGTTGAGGTTGGTGCGCTTGTCCTTGACGTCCTTGAGGTCCAGGCCCATGCGCAGCAGCACCTTCTGGGTGATGACGGTCGGCAGGAAGCGGTTGAGCGTCTGCTCGGTGCAGCCGTAGGGGTAGTCAACCATGTATGGCAGGGCGTCAACCATTGCCCCGGCCAGCGTGGGCGAGTAGCGGACCTCCAGGCGGCTCTGGGCCGGGCGGCGCTCCTTGGGCACGTTCACGTCGATTACGCCGGCGGTCTTCTCGGGGCGGATGACGCCGCAGAAGCTCTCGGTCTTGAGCATCCCGTGGACGTACACGGGGAAGTCCATCGCCATCGCGTCGGACTCCTCGTCGGTCAGGGCCTTCATCGTGATCTTGGCCGTGCCCTCCTCGACGACCTTGACGCGCCAATCCACGCGCTTCTCGCCGTTTGCTTCGACTTCTACAGTCTGCGTTCTTGGATCGCCGGCAATCTTATAGTCGGAAAGGACGAGGAGTGTTTTTCCTTCCAGTTCCAGAACAACCTTTACCCTCTTCTTGGTCTTGAGGTAGTTGTGCACGTTGGCCGAGAGGACGACCTCGTCCTTCTGGACGAAGAACCGCGGCGCCTGGAGGCGGATGATCAGGTCCTTTGTGGTGACGACCTCGACGGTTCCCTCTCCGCAGCGCGTGCCTGCGCCCATGGCCCAGACGCGGGCTTTCCAGGTGGTGAGGTTCTCCGGCATGGTCAGCTCGACCTCGGCCGTTCCTCCGTCGGCCACCAGAGCGCCGGCCCAGAAGGCCGTGTCGGCGAACTTGGTTCGGACGGTGGGCTCGACGGTCGGCTGCTCGGCCGCGGACGCGGCCAGGCCGTCGGCCCCGGCCTTGTCCGCGCGGACGGCCTTGGCGGCGTTGAGGACGATCCCCTCCATCATCATGCCGGGCGCCGGCGGGGCGCCGCCTTTGCCCCCACCGCGGAAGCGGGCGCGGCGCTGCAGCCCGAAGCGGGCCTCCCCGGCCTGGAGGTCCCGGTCGCCCAGCTCGTCGGCCACCGAGCGCCCGAACACGCCCAGGAAGGCCATCGCGATCTCCTTGGGGGCGGTCAGGTTGGACGAGCGTTTACTCAGCGAGGTCTCCGTCCGCGGGCGGTGCTGGCGGCGCCACTTCCAGAAGAACTCCTTGATCTCCTTGACGTTGGAGCCGCCTGAGATGTACTCGACGGCCTTGTCGTAAATGCTCACCACCACCGAGCCGGTTATCGGCTCGCCCGTGGAGTCGGTAATCTTCAGCGCGATCTTGGCCTTCTGGCCGGGCTTGTACTTCTCGGCGGAGGGCTTGACCTCGACCTTGATGATCCGGCTCTCGGGCGGGACGATCACCTCGCGCGTCTCGGTGTGGACCTTGCCGCCCGAGACGGTGAACGCCTCGACGAAGAAGTTGGGCATGTCCTTCTTGATCACCTCGATCTGCTGGGTGATGCTCTTGCCCTTCAGCCGCAGCACCTTCGGCGGCAGGCCGACGCCGTTGGCGGGTCGGACGAACAGCACCACCGCGGCGCCGGCGCGGTTGGTGTTGATCATCAGGTTGACCTTATCGCGGGGGGCGTACTGGCGCTTGTCGGTGACCAGCTCGATGTCGTTGAAGCGGTAGTCCGCCCCGTCGAAGCCCTCGCCGCGGATCACGAAGACGTACCCGCCTTCGATGGTGTGCTCCTTCGAGTCGGTCAGCTTGTAGCTGAGGCGGTACTGCCCGGCGGCGGAGGCCTTGACCTGCTGGGCCGCCTTGCCCTCCACGTCGGTGTTGAGGTCCCACTTGCGGACCTCCCTCTCCACCGGCGTGAGCCGCCCGGTGGCCTGGTCCTTCTCGTAGCTGATCTTCAGCAGCCGCAGGACGCCCGTGCCCTTGACGGGCTTGCTGTCGAGCGTGTGGGCCTTGAAGGACGCCCTGACCGTGTCGCCCACGCGGTAGTGCCCGCGGTTGACCCAGGCGTACACCTTGAATGGCTTGCGGGCGACCAGCACCTTGCCGACGCCGACGATGGTCCGCCGGCTCTGGTCGGTGACCTCGGCGGTGATCTCGTACTTGTGGTCGGTGTCGCCGTGGATCTCCTTGGCGAGGGATGTGTCGATGACGACCTCGACCACGCCGTCCTTGCCGAGTGGGGCCTCGACCTCGGCGATGACCTCGGGCTGTTTCCGCGGGTGCCACTCCCACCACCACCCGGGCAGCGGGCGCTTGCAGCCCCAGGCCCGCCAGCCGGGGTACCAGTCATAGTCGCAGGCGAACCACCAGTATCCCCCCCCGTAGAACCAGTCCCAGGGGAAGATGGGGTACCAGCGGGCGCTGTGGTCGGTGCGGAGGATCTTGTACTTGACCTTGCCCTCGGTGACCGGTGCGCCGAAGTAGTATTTGGCGACGATCTTGGCGGTGACCTTCTCGCCGAGCATGACGGGCTCTTTGGGGGCCTCGACCTTCACCTCGAACTCGGGCTTCTTGTACTCCTCGACGCGGAAGTAGTTGCCGCCGCGGGCGGGGTTCTTGACCTTCTTGTCGTTGGGCAGGTGGACGTAGTACCGCCCCAGCGCGGCCTCCTCCGGCAGCGTAAGCTCGCCGTCGAAGCCGCCGTACTCGTCGGCGGTGTAGGCCTTCTCGAAGACCTTCTCGCCCTTGGGGTCGTTGACGCGGACGGTGAACTTCCGCCCGGCGAAGGCGCTCTTGCCTTCCTGGTCGTACTTGGCGTGGTTGACCCAGAACTTGAACTTCACCTTCTGCTTCGGGCGGTACACGGGCCGGTCGGTGATCACGAAAGTCTTGGTGGCGTTGTACTCGCGGTCGTAGTAGCTGCCGTACCAGATTCCGCTGAAGCCCATATACGCCAGCCGCCCCTCCTTGGTGGTGGCGGTGATCAGCCAGCTGTATCCGTTCTTGTGCTTGGCCGGGTCGGGTATGCACTGGCCGTCGGCGTCGGTGAACTCGGCGAAGTTGAGTATGTTGTAGAGGTAGGTGCCGACGCGCGAGTTTGCGCCGCGCTTCCACGTGCGCTGGTAGCCGAAGAACTCCAGGTTAGCCTTTGCCACCGGCTGGCCGGTGACCGCGTCGGCAACGAAGTAGTAAACCTTCTTGTCGAGCTGCTTCTTGACGATGGCGGTGTCGGCGACCCAGATGATGATCCGGCTGGTGTTGCCGCCGGCCATCTTCGCGGTGAGCAGGTAGGCGCCGGCCTTCTGCAGGGGGGTGGTGACGGTGATCCGCCGGTCGAAGTGCTTGTCGAGGGGCTTGAGGTCGAGGTCCCACTGGGCAACCTGCCGGCCCATGTACTGCTTCTCGTTCTTGGTCACCAGGCGGTAGCCGATGTTGCCGATGTTGGCCCGCCCCCAGTCGAACTTGGCGGGCTTGGTCTTGATGTACGCCTTGACGTCGTCCAGCAGCTTGCTGATCTTGATCTCGTGGGCGGTGAGGCTGACCTTCCTGCCGTTGCGGAAGCGGTATTCGACGGTCGCGCCCTTTCCGCCCGGCTGGGTCATCACCGGCTCGAAGATGCCCCAGTTCTTGACGATCTGGTCGAGGCACTTCTTGCGGTAGTTGTTGTGCCCGGCGCCGAAGCGGTCGATGTTCTGCTTCCATAGCTCCGCCGCCCGGGGGTACTGGCGGCGGTTCTCGAAGATCTTGCAGAGCGTCTCAATGGCCGGTTGGGCGGAGTTGCCGCCGTCGGCGACGTCCTTGAAGATGCGGATGAAGTTGAACTCCTTGGGCAGCTTGAACCGCTTGATGCCGGTGGCCAGGCGGGCGATGGTCTCGTCCTCGCCGAGCGTGTGCAGCTCGTACGTGCCGGAGGTGTCCTTCTTCGTGTCGTCGGTGGGGCCGCCCCCGCGCCCGCCGAAGTACCAGCTATAGCGCTGCATCGTCTGCACGCCGAACTGGTGGTGCAGGAAGCTCGCGAAGTGGTGCTTGACCTGGTTGACCCTGCCGCGGTCGGTCTTGGCCGCCTGCGACAGCGCCCAGCGCCAGCGCTCGCCGTCGGTCTTGGCGTCGTCCCAGCTCTTGGGCAGCTTGTGGAAGACGGGGTTGCCGTCCTTGTCCACCGGGGCGCCGGGGGCGTTGCCCGCCCAGTAGCGCCGGCCGTAGTAGTAGCCCTCGTCGTAGTCGGGCAGCGTCGTCAGGTCCGAGAGGTACTGCAGCCGCCACGACTCGTAGAAGCCGCGGTTGGCCAGCATCATGTTCGCCAGGTCCATGTAGAAGCCGCCCACGGCGGACCTGCCCTTGTCGCCGCGGGTGTGGGGAATGGCCTGGACCATCAACTGAAGCGCGCGGATCCGGTCGCGCTCATACGAGTTGACCCACTTGGCCCGTCCGCCCCGGTGCGGGCCGCGCTTGAACTCACCGGCGATCATCGTCCCCTGGAAGGGACCGTTCATGTACGTCTGCGCCGCCGCCCGCAGCAGCCGCCAGTTCTTCGCGTGGGCGGCGATGACCTTCTCGCGGAAGGCGTCGGTTTCGTTGACCCGGTTGAGCTGCTGGAGGCATCGGATGGAGTTCTTCAGGTCGTGCTCGACCTGGAGCGCCTCGTCGGCCGGATCGACCGCCAGCTTGCTGAACAGGTCGTAGGCCTCCTTCCAGTTGCCGTCTTTCTGCAACTGGGCGGCCTTGGTCCGCATTGCCGGCCGGTCCACGGAATCCACCGCGGCGTGCAGCAGGACCATGGAAGATACGAGAACGATTCCGGTAAGGGAGACCCACTTGGCGCGTCTCATGGCTGGCCTTTCCGTAGAATGTCCGCTCCAGCTTATGATAATCCTCTCCGGCCGCGATGGCTATGGGCTGCCGATTTCCCTGCCGGGTTAGACGCACCCGCGGGCGAAATGGTTCCGAAACGTCCGGCAGTAACCTGAGAATCCCCCCCCATGTCACCCGAGCAAAGTGCCTTGCGGCCGCGCCCCGCCCGCATGAGAATGGCCCCAGCGGGCAAGACAGGACCCCGCGTGATGGGAGAAGGAAATGCCGACGATGCGAGGGGCGATTTTGGCGGCAGTGGCGCTGACCCTGGCGGCGCCGGGGCGCGGCGGCGAGCTGCCGACCTGGCAATTGGCCGAAATGGACGGGCTGGTCGCGGGCCAGTGGCGGCCCGTCGCCCAAGACCCCGGGGGCAAGTACCGCGCCGCCCGCGCCGGCCGGACGGCCACGCTCACCGTGCCCGCCTGGTGGGGCAAGGCCTTCCGACCACCCGAGCAGACGGTGTACGTCCTGGAGGTCGAGTACCAGGACGCCGCCACCGCCCCGGTGGTCTTCTACGCCCACGCCGGGCTCGGCAGGTACTGGTCGCGCAGCGAGGTGCACCGCTTCGGCGGCGCCGGCGACGGGAAGTGGAAGACGGCCCACGTGCCGGTCTCGTGGGACCTCCTCTGCCGGAAGAACGCCCCGGGCGACGCCACCGAGCTGGCGCTGCGGCCCAACCGCGACCTGCCCGTGCGGTCGATCCGCGTGACGCCGGCCGGGGCAGCCGCGGCCGGGAGGTACTTCCGCGAGACCCGCCAGTGGGTCGCCCGCGCCCAGGCAGCCAAGCGCAAGGCCGCCGACAGGGGCCCGCGCCAAGAGGCGGTCATACCCGCCGCCCTCAAGGGCCAGGCGATCGTCCCTTACGCGCGGAGTTGGATGCGGCCGGTCCATCCCAGCGCCGCCCCGCAGGCGGGTGAGGCCGGCGCGGCGATAAAGCTCCGCATGGCCCGCAACGAGTACGAGCCGGCGGCCTTCGCCGTGTACGCCAACGGCCAGGCGCTGCGGAACGTCACCTATCGCGTCGGACCGCTGAAGGGACCCCCCGGCGTGCTGAAGTGCGAGCTGGACCTCCGCACGGCCGAGTACTCCGCCGTGCAGGCGACGGTGGACTACACGGCCACCGCCGACTGCGGGCGATACCGCATGTTCCCCCAGCGGCTCTGGCCCGCCTACCCGGTGGACGTCCCGCCCGGGCGGTCGCACCTGTTCTGGATCACCGTCCGCACACTGGGCCCCGCCAGCAAGGGCGGCAAGTACGCCGGCCTGGTGCGGATCACCGCCGAAGTCGCCGGCCGGGCGGCCGAGGCCACGCTGCCCATCGAGGTAGAGGTCCTGCCCGTGACGCTGCTGACGGTCACACAGGCCGGGCTGTCAATGGGCAACTGCACCACCGGGCTGCCGACCTTCCAGGAGGTGGCGACCCTCGTCGCGCACAACCACAACCGCATGGACATCTGGTTCGGCGGCACGCAGCCGGGGATGACCGTCCGCGACGGCAAGCTGGTCCTCGACTGGACGTACCTGGACGACTGGATGGCGGGTGCCCGCAAGCTGGGTCTGACGGAGATCATGTGGTTCCTCGGCGGCGACCCGAAGGGCTTCCCCGACACGCTGAACCTGGAGCGCGACCTGTACCGCGCCCGCCCGGGCGACCGCGGGCGGCTGCGGGAGGAGTTCCTCCGCCGCGCCAGCGCCAACCCGGAGAAGGTGCTACCCGAGATTCGTGAGCTGTACGTGGACTTCATCCGCCAGACGGCCCGGCGGGCCAAGGCCAGGGGCTGGCCCAAGCTGATCTTCCAGCCGTTCGACGAGCCGGGCAAGTGGGCACACACGAGGCCGGGGGCCGACCGCGCCCGAATCGCCGGCTCGGGCCCGTGGATCCGCGACCACTTCAAGGACGCCTGCGGGCTGGTCCGCCAGGGCTCGCGCGAGGTCCGCGTGGGGCTCGAGGCCCACACCGTCAAGCCCTGCCTGGTGTTCCTCAAGGACGTGGACATCTTCTGCACGAACCGCGCCTGGCAGGTGCCGGACCTTTCCCGGCGGCTCGACTCGGCCGGGGTGGAGTTCTGGCAGTACGCCAACTGCGACGACCAGGCCCCGCCGCACCGCACGCGCTACAGCTTCGGCTTCTACTTCGGCGGCTACGGCAGCAAAGGCTTCCTCGTCTGGGCGTACAACTGGATGAGCCGGTTCGACACCTCCGCCCGCGTCAACTGGGGCAGCGGGTGGCACACGCCGTTCGGGACGGTCTTCGCCCCGTCGCTGGTGGGTCTGCGCGAGGGCCTCGACGACCGGCGCTGGATGGAGACTCTCCGCCGCCGCCCCGACGGCAAGGCGCTGCTCGAGGCCATCGGCGCCGAGGCCATCGCCTCCCGCGCCAAGACGCCCTACACCTCCTATAACGAGGCCGACGACCCGGCCAAGATGGACCTGTGGCGCGGGCGGATCATGGACGCGATCCTCCGCCGCCGTCCCAAATGAGCGTGCCCCCGCCATGACCGCTTCACGGCATGATCGATGGCGACTGCCGGCGCTTACCACGTCCTGCCACAGCCGGGGCAGGGCACCGCCAGGATGCGGGCAGCGGTGTGGCGGACTTTGTGCTTCGTGTCGCCCAAGGCATTTTCCAGGGCCTGCGTCACGCGCTTGTCCCTGCTGTTAACATAAGCACCAAGCGCCTGCACGGCTGCGAGCCGGACGTTGTGGCTCTGGTCGTGCCCCCTCGCGAGGACGTTCTCCAGGCCGCTCGGGGCCGAGGGGGCCTGTGGACCGATACCCATGGCGCAGAACAACGACCGATCTGGGTGGATTCGCCCTGCATACCACCTGACTGCCTGCCGCCGAACTCGCGCCGAGCGGTCTTCCAGCATTCGCTCCAGTTCCTCGAGGCTGCGGTCGTCACGGCGCAGACCGAAACGCGTAGCGGCGAAGTGCCGCTGTCGTGCCGACCCGGAATGGGAAAGGGCCAGATCGACCCGGAAGCCTTCCTCGCCGGCCTCCAGGATTCGTCCGGTCTCCTCTCGCAGCGATTGATGCCAGAGTGACGGAAGATGATGCATGGGAGGACCCTTGGCGCTGAAGACGCGGATGGCCCGCTCCAAGCTTCGGGCGAAAGCTTCGTCGGGTGCGTTGTCTTTGCAGGCTTGCTCAACCATGGCCAGTTCCTTTCGCAGGGCCGCCCGGCCGCGCTGTAGGCGTCCCTTGAGCGTTCCCTTGCTGATGCTCAGGAAGCCGCAGATCTCCGAGTAGCTCAGCCCGTCGGCGTAGTACAGCGTCAGGGCCTCTCGGTCCTTCTCATTGATGCTGTGGAGGGCCCGCTGCACGAGCGTCCGCTCCTCGTTCTCGGCGGCGAGTTGCTGGGCCGACGGCGCCTCGTCGGGCGGCGCCTGGCGGCCCGCTTTCCGCATTAGGGCTTCCTGCCTCCGGCAGTCTCGCCGGACTTCGAAGGCCGTGTTGCGGGCGATCCCGCACAGCCAAGCCCTAAACCGGGTCGCATCTCTCAGTTTCGGCAGGTCGCAGTACGCACATAGGAACGCCTCCTGCGCGGCGTCCAGTGCCAGGTGGAAGTCGGCCAGGATTCCCAGGGTCACGCCGTAGACGTGGTCCTGGTATCTGCGCACCAACGCGCAGAAGGGCTCTGTTTCACCGGCCAGAACCGCGCCGACCAGGCTGGCATCCGTCTGTTCACTCATGAGGAGAATACGACGGGGCCGGGCGTGGCAAGATTTGAACTTGCGACCTCCCCGGGGGGCGCTCTGTCTCTGAGCTACGCCACCCGGCCCGTCACCATTATGTGTCTTCCGGCGTGCGATCGGGAGCGCCAGATTCTCAGAATCTGCCCGACCGGCTTAGGGTGTGGCGCAATTCACGCTGCAACTGCCATCTTCGCGCAGAGTACGGCCTTGATGTGAAAGGGGCAAAGACGCGCCCGCAACGGGGGGCGCGGCTCAGTCGCCCGCGAGCATCTCCATGATGATCGCCACCACCCTGGCGCGGTACACCTCCAGCAGGCTGGTGTTGTCGATCTTCATGAAGAAGCCGTCC
>CBFCZU010000109.1:0-14003 GCA_965602635.1 uncultured Planctomycetales bacterium
ACTCTTCGTCAGTCTCGCCGTCGCCGCTCCCGGAGGCGGCTGGGGGCAGGGCGCCCAGGCCCTTGGCGAGCACCTCGCTGCGCAGATGAAGGTACTCTGCCCGGGGCGCCTGGCCCGTCGCGGTCCCCAGCGTCCAGGGCTCGAGGTGGAGCGGCTGGTCCGGCCTCGCCGCCGGCCGACGGACATAGACGATCCGCTCGGCCGCGCCCCGCGGGAAGGCGGCGACGACCGCCAGGATGGCGGCGAGGACCACGGCCGCCGCCGTCGCCGCGGCCGCCCAGCGGCGATAGGCGCTTCGCCCCGCGAGCAGGCCCGCCTGGTACAGCAGCCGGTCGCGGTCGATGGCCGGCCTGGCCGGCGCCAGCGACGCCAGCGCCGCCTCGAGTTCCCGCTGGGCGGGGGTCAGGTCTTTTTCGTCTTGCATGGCTGAACCATCCTTTGCCGGATCTTCTCCAGCGCCGACTGGTACCGGCTCATCAGTGTCGAGACCGGCCGGCCGGTTATCTCGGCGATCTCGCGTAGCTTCATCTGGCCCCAGATCCGCAGGACGACTACCTCCCGCAGCTCCAGGGGCAGCTCGGTCAGTGCCTCTTGGGCGGCCGCGGCGTCGATCGCCGTCGCCGGGTCGGGCCGGAACATCGCCGCGGCGCCGGCCGCCAGACGCTCGTGATGCCGGCGTCGGCGGTACCCCGAACGCAGATGGCTGATCGCCGCGTTGCGAACGCAGCGGAACAGCCAGCCCTTGGGGTTGGCCGGGGCCTTGCGCTGGGACATCAGGCGGACGAAGACGTCCTGCACCACGTCCTCGGCCGGGGCGGCGTCCATCCACTGGCGGGCGTACAACACCAGCGGCGGCGCCAGCGCGTCGAACCACTCACTCAGTTGTGCCGGCCCGATCGGTCCCATGCGTCCCCTTCGCGTCCATCTCCCAGACGCCTGTGGGGCGTCAATTTCCGAATGGATCCCGAGAAAATCATTATACCGCCGCCCGCCCGCGCGCGGGGCGGTATGGCGGGGGGCGGGAGCCGCCCCCCGGGGCCTCCGTGCATTTGCGCAACGGAACGGCCTAGTTTGCGGTAGGCGTTCAACAGGACGAGCCCAAGCCGTCGCGGATTCCAGAGTGGCGGCACTACTACATATTGTGGCCGCCGGGGCGAGCGCGATTTACGCCATTTTCCGCATATTTTTTGAAATGTGCATTGACTTTTTGCCGATATGACTACATAATGTGGTTGGTATGAGGGTCGCGGGGCAGGGAAAGCTAAGATGCTTCTGGCAACGACATCCCGACGCAGAGGGGTGGCTGACGAAATGGTATGCCGTCGTGAAGGCCGCCCAGTGGAGAAGCTTGCTCGATGTTCGCAGCGTCTATCGTTACACCGACTCCGTGAAGGTCGAGTCGGGCAATACTGCAACCGTGTTCAATGTGTGCGGCAGCAAGTATCGGATGGCTGTCGCTATTCGCTATGACATCCAATGGTTGGTCGTGTTGTGGTTAGGCACACACGCGGAATATAGCAAGGATGCGTGGAAGGGAAGGCTATGACCAACGTTCGGACAGAAAGTGCTGAGCCGCTTCCCCTGGGGTACGACGACTTGATCAAGATGCACGCTCCGCGCCCGATCAACGACGATATAGACCTCCAGAACACCACCGAAGTCGTGGATCGGCTGGCCGTGCTGGACAATCCCACCAGGGACCAGAGCGATTACCTCAGGATCCTTGCCAGCATGATCGAAGAGTACGAGAACGAACATCACCAAATTGACTTGGCTGGCCTGACCCCGCTGGATGTTGTCAAGCACCTCGTCGCAGAGAGTGGGATGAATGCGGCCGATCTGGGGCGGGTGTTGGGGGGCAGCCTAAGCTTAGCTTCGGCGATTCTGCGCGGCGAGAGAGGCCTGAGCAAGGCCAGGATCGCGGCGCTGTCCAAGCACTTCAAAGTGAGCGCGGATCTGTTCCTGCGATAGGCGTGGCTGCTAGGGCGGGTATTTCACCACAGACCTGGCTGCCCACCTGTCTGCCCGACAGGCAGGCCGGCCGGCAGGGGGCCGAGATGGTATCCCGTGATCTTCGGCGAGGCGCGCGGGCGTCAATCCTTCTTCTTCGGCTCGGGCTTGTCCAGGGCGGCGCTGCGCCAACGGCCCTTCCTGGCAGGTCCCCGTAGTCCAGGGAGCGGCCCCGTGCGCTATTTGCCCCGAAGATTGCGCACGCGGACGCTCACCGTCCTGGACCCCAGGTTTCCTTTCAGGTCCCAGGCCCTTACGGTCACGCGGTACAGGCCGTCGGGGAAGCGCCGCCGGCCCTTCTGGTCGCGCTGGGCGGTGTCCCAGGTCTGCATCCTATCGGCCGGTTCGATGATTCCGTCCCCGTCCGTGTTGGTCGCCTTGACGAAGTGAACTACGGGGAAGCGCGGCCGGCCCTTAAGCCACCGCTGCTTGTCCTTGTTGGAGACGTATAGAACGGAGGCTGCGCGCGGGTTTTCCACGGGTCCTCGCTGGTCGAGCACCAGCTTCCGCCACGGCTTGGCCTCATCGCCCGCTATTTCAAGCGTGACGACCGGCACCATCCAGGTGCAGGCATGATCCTTGTGCGCGTTGTCGGAGATGCCGACGATCACGTCCACCATGCCCGAAACCCTGGCGAGCCCGTCGGGGCCTGCTGGGAACTCATCCAAAGTGCCTTCACGGACGAAATGGAACTGTTTGTCGATGGCCGGCGGCGCGCTGTCCTTCCAGTCAAAGAAGAGCAAAGGGTCCACGAGGCTGTGGACATCGACCTTGCCCGCGCCGGTCTTCTTGAACCTGACGTAGTGCAGATGCAGGTGGTCGGCGCCCCTGTTCTTTCCCACGTAGAACTTGACCAGCTTGCCCAGGGCCTGCCCCTTGCGGACCTTGTCTCCGACCTTGAAGGTGTAGGAGGCCGGGTCGACGTGCGTGTAGCACCAGCCTTCGTCGCCGCTCTTCTTGGGCGTGACGATGAAGAAGTGGTGGGTCTTCGACTTGGGATAGTTCGTGGCTATGGCCGCGACGTATCCGCCTTCGACGGCGAGGACCTCGGCCCCGGCCGGCTGGATGAAATCGAGCCCCGCGTGCACGTACTGGTCCGTCGGCTGCTGGTAGTTGTTCCAGACGTTCTGATCCCGGAAGCCGCCCTTGAAAGGCCAGCCCAGACGGCGCATCCGAACCTTCACCGGCGACGCCGGCGGCTTGGCGGCATCCTTGAGGAAGGTCTCCTTCTCTTTGCGGAGCCCTGCCGTCTCCGGCGTGGCGCGGCCGGCGAGGATGTCCAGAGCTTTCCTGGCCTCCTCGCGGACCAGGTGGCGCACTTTCCCGGTCTTCGGATCGCGCCAGGCGAAGGGGTCCTCCCTTGCCAGCTTCACAAGCGCGCGGCGGGCGCTCTTGTCGCCGATCTTGCCCAGCGCCAGGGCCGCGCACCGCCTCACGTTGAAGTATGGATCCTTCAATGCCCTCAACAGCGGCCCTACCGCCTTCCTGGACCCGATGTCGCCAAGGGCGTTGGCGGCGGTGAACCTGAGGGTGCCGTCGGCCTTCTTGTCGCCGAGGATCTTGGCCAGTCCGTCGACGGCCGCTTCGCCGGCGGAGATGACTTCCTGGTAAGCATTGGGCTTGCCTGCCCGAAACTGCCGCAGGGCCCTGGCGGCGCGGTCTTTCCCTGGCGTGTCGGCGAACGCGACGAGGCAGATCAACACAGGCCACGTACTAAGCGCCAGGGCGGTCGATCGTCTCATCTCAGGATGTCTCCTTGTAGGTGGCGGCGTCACGGCGCTGCCGGCTGGAAGGCCAGGACCCGCCCGTCGGCGGTGACGGCGAAGAGCCGCCCGGCGCAGAATGCCAGGTCCGTCACCTCGGCCCCGGCCGGCGCCGACCACAGGTCGCGTCCGGTCTTGGCGTCGCTGGCGACGATCTTGCCTCCGCCGGCGGAGAGGACCGTCTCGCCGGCCAGGATGACGGCCTCGATCTGCACGCCCGCTCGCGCCTTCCAAAGCACGTCGGCGGGGTCGGGCGATTTCACCACGCGCTTGGGCAGCTTCGACTCGACGTGGGTGAACCAGCC
Organism: uncultured Planctomycetales bacterium; assembly: GCA_965602635.1. Taxonomy (GTDB): domain Bacteria; phylum Planctomycetota; class Phycisphaerae; order SM23-33; family SM23-33; genus CBFCZU01. The sequence continues at coordinate 4,079 of CBFCZU010000109.1, forward strand.
GCGCTTGCGGTGGACCCGGTAGGCCGAGCGCTTCTCGGCGGCCAGGAAATGCCCGTCGCGGAGGTAGATCGCCTCGTCCGTCACGACGGGCAGTCGCTGCCTGAGGTCGTTGTACGTGGCCACGTGGTGGACGAACTGCCTGTCGGCCGAGCCCACGACCGCGTCGTCGCCGACGGTCATGACCCACATGCCCGTGGCGGAGAAGGCCCCGCGCCACAGCGGCTGGCCGTATGGCTGGCGCTTCGGGTCGTTGACGTACACGCCGGCAGGCGGCCCGCCGACGCTGGGCATGAACAGCAGCGTCTCGCCCATGGCCATCGCCCCGCGGAGGCAGTCCATCCCCCGCCGGAAACCCAGCTTGTCCCTGGTCCAGAGGGCCTTGCCTGTCTCGGCGTCGAGGGCGTAGAGGCGGCCACCCTCCTGGGGGAAGTACCCGGCCGCGACGTATGCGACGCCGTCGTGGACGAGCACCCCGCACCCCGCCGGCCAGGCGGACATGAAGTTCTCGTAGGCCACGACCCGCTCGCGGCCGAGGGCGGCGCGGAACTTCCAGACGAGTTTTCCGTCGGCGGCCCGCAGGCAGTGGGCCCAGCCGTCGTCATCGCCGAAGTATAGCCGGCCTCGCCAGTAGAACGGGGCGACGCGAATGGCGCCCGGTGCGGTGTACTGCCACCTCTGCCGCCCGGTGGCGGCGTCGAGGGCGCGGACCTTCCGGTCGGACGAGCCCACGAAGACCGTCCCGCCCGCGACGGCCAGGGGCGTCAGCTCGCCGGCGAGCTTTTCGGCCCACCCCTGCCGCAGGGGCAGCTTCGGCGCCTCGGGCGTCTTTCCGCCGCGGGCGCCGTCGGCCCGCCAGCTCGCCCAGACCCGCCCGTCGCCCGTCGCAGGCGGCTTGCCGAACGCCTCGCCCTTGACCAGCCGGCGGCTGGGGTCGGCGTACTTGGTGATCGCGCGCTTGCCGGGGATCAGGGCGACGTGGGCGCGCATCGGGTGGGCGCAGTTGCAGCCGGCCCCCTGGACCAGCAGCAGCCCGTAGGCAGGTAGGCCGGGATAGTGGCAGCAGCAGCGGATACGGTCGTACTGGCGGGTCCGCTTGGTCTTGCGGTCGATCCAGGTGAATCCCCCGCCGGCCCGGTGGCGATAGAGCAGCCACCTCGGCGTCGCCAGCAGCGGCGTGCATTTGGCGTGGGCCGGGCCGGGGGCCTGGTCGGGGTCGATTCGCCCGGTGCGGGCGTCGGCGGCGACGAACTTGCCCCGCCCGTGCTGCGGGGCCATGTAAACCGTCTCGCCCGAGAAGGTCATGCAGGCGACGGCCCCTTCGCCCTTCGGCTCGGCGATGAGCTTGCCGTCGTCGGCGGAGAACACGGCCACCTTCCATCCCGCGTCGCGTGCCCTGCTCGAGACGTCACCCGCGGGGGCGTACATGATCCACAGCCGCCCGCGAAAGAGGCCGGCATGAGTGACCTTCGCCTCGGGCGGGATGTGGGTCTTCTTCGACCAGGCGTCCTTTCCGGTGGCGGTGTCGAGGGCGCGGATGGTCTTGCCGGTGTCGATGAAGAGCATCCGCCCGCCGCCGATGACGATCGAGGCGGTCTCCACGTCGGCCTTCCGAACCCACCGGGCCTTGCCCGCTGCGGGGTCGATGGCGAACACGGCGCTGCTGACGCCGCGCCAGTGAGGCCCGCCCCAACTGGTGAAGCCGCGGATCTGGTGGCGCGGCGATTTGCCGATGCTGCCGAACATCCGCTCGCCCACACGCGAGAGGTAGAGCCAGATTTCGTCGGCGGCGGGCCTGGCGTCAGGCGGAATCGGCCAGGCGGCCGCCTGCTTGCCGTCGGCGGCGCTGAGGACGTGGCAGAGCTTGCCGCCCAGCACGTACAGCAGATCGTCCGTCGCGACGACATCGCTGCACGGCTCGATCGGGCTGTAGTTCAGCAGCGGGCGGTCGATGCCAAGGGCCTTCTGGCCCAGCTTCGCCCACAGCCGCGTGCCCGTGAAGGCGTCGGTCGCCTGGATGTAGGGGGTCGTCTCCTCGTGCCCGCCGTAGCCCCTGCCGATCTCGAAGACGCGCCCGCCGGCGACGAGGACCGTCGCCGAGGCCAGCCCCGGCTGCGGAGCCGCCGACCAGAGCAGCTTCAGCTCCGGCCCGCCCATCATGTCTTCGCTGGCGTGGGTGCAGGCCGGGTCGTGGGCGCGGTGGGTCCACTCGTCCCAGCCCTCGCCCCGGGGCCGCGTGATCCGAGCCCAGACGCCGTCGGCCTGGACGACCTCGTAGCCGGCTATGCCCGCTGCCTTGAGCCAACCTTCCAGCAGCGCCTTCGTCAGCGGCGCCTCGGCCTGCTTCGCGGCGGCGGCGCTCTGGCCGATCACCGCCACGCCCTTGGGGTGCAGGACGCGGAGGATCTCCTTGAACTCCCGCCCTCGCTTGCCGGCGACGAACTCGTCTCCGCAGACGATGAGCGTCGCGCAGTAGTCGGGGTAATCGAGCCTGGCCAGGTCGCCGCGGTCGGCGGCCACTCGCGTGCCGTACAGCCCGGCGGCGTCGATGGCCTTTCGCGCGGCCTCGACCGTGGCGGCGTCGGGATCGACGCACTGGATCTTCAGCGCCGTCCGCCGGGCAAGCTCGATGGCCAGGCCCGCGTCGCCGCAGCCGATGTCCAGCGCGAGTCCCTTGCCCGGCCTGACCTGCCGGGCGATCCACGTCGCCGCCGCCTTCTGGGCGGCAGTGACCTCCGCCGGGGCCAGGTCCGGGACGAGAAGCAAAACGCACGCAGCGCCCAGCAGCCGCGCCGCCGCATCACGCTTGCCAGCACTCATCGGCCTCACCTCCCCTTCACTTTGCTGCCTCCGCCTCTGCCGCGCGAACGGGTCGATCGCGGGCCTGCTCATGATACCAGAATTCTCCACGGTGCACCTGACTTGGCTGACGGAGCCGGGATGACCCGTTGCGGCAGCGGGCGTTCGCCCGCATAATTGCCTCCGAGGGACGAGGAAGCGGCAGGCATTTGCAGGGGCGCCGGACCCATGACCGAAGAGAAGCTCGAACTCGTCGAGCCGTGCGCGGAGCTGGAGTCGGCCTATCTGGACTTCCTGGCCGAGTTCGACGACCCCGACGAGCACCCCTACCTCGGCCGCCGGGACGAGGCGGCGGGCGACTTCGCCGGCTTCGTCCGCAAGCAGCGGGACATGTCGGCCGGGCGAGACCTGCCCGAAGGCTGGGTGCCCGCGACGACGTACTGGCTCGTCGCCGACGGCCGGGTGATTCTGGGCTCGATCAACCTCCGCCATCGCCTCACGCCCGCACTGGAGGATTACGGCGGGCACATCGGCTACATCGTCCGGCCGAGCGCTCGCGGCCGGGGCTACGGCACGCGGATGCTGACGATGGCGCTTCAGAAGGCTCGCGAGATGGGCCTGGCCGGCGTGCTGATCACCTGCGACCCCAAGAACGTCGCCTCCGCCTGCATGATTCACAGGCACGCCGGCAGGCTTCTCAGCGAGAGCCCGGCGGCCAGCGGCAGGATGACCTCCCGTTACTGGATAGACCTGTGATCGGCGGGCGCTGTCGATGGCCTCAGCGCCCCGGAGAGTCTACTCCTCGAGCACGGCCTGGACCTTCAGCACCTGCCCGCGGCGGCCGGGCAGCGGGGCGAGCGATCCGGCAATTTCCTTCCCGCCGACGCGGAGCCGCCTGACGCCGCGGCAGAGGCGGCGGGGGTTCCGCACCTCGACGTGGTACATGCCGCCACGGAATCGCCGCCTGGCCGAGAAGCCCTTCCAACTCGCCGGGATGCACGGGTCGATCCGCAGGCCGCGGTGCTCGGGTCGAATGCCCAGGATGTACTCCGTCGCCGCCAGCCACGTCCAGGTGGCGCTGCCGGTCACCCAGGGGTTCCGCCCCCGCCCGGGCTGGATGAAGGGCTCGGCCTGCACCTGGGCGGAGAGTATGTAGGGCTCGATCTCGCGGATTTGGGCCTCCTGGTTGCGCATGATCGGCTGGTAGTCCATGAACGTCTTGAAGGCCAGGTCGCCCCGCCCCAGCAGGGCCTCGGCGCAGGCCGACCAGGCGTTGGCGTGGCTGTAGACCGAGCCGTTCTCCTTGAACCCCATGTTGAGTATGCCGATGCTGCCGACCTCCGGATCGTAGCGCGGGCAGGGCGGGGCCACCAGTCGCAGGCCGAAGCGCGTCACCAGCATCTTCCGGGCGCTGTCCATGGCGCGGCGCGCCCGGGCGGGGTCGAGGGCACCGCAGATGGCGGCCCAGGCCTGGGGCTCGAGGAAGATCTTTCCCCATTTCTTCGACTGCCGGCTGCCGAGCACGCGCCCGCTGCCGGCGAGGAACATGCGGCGGTACCAGGCGCCGTCCCAGGCGTGCTTTTCGAGGGCCCGGGCCATTCTCGCCCTCCTTCCGGCCCAGAGCCTGACATCGCGCGGGCGGCCCAGCTCGGCGAAGATCTCCTCCAGCGCCTTGCAGCCGGCGCAGAATAGCATCGCGTTGAAGACGCTCTCCGACTCTCGCGGCGTCGGGTTGAGGCAGTCGTTCCAGTCCGCGTGCCCGGTGGCCGGCAGGCCGTGCGGGCCGCGCCGCTCCCAAAGGACATCCATCGCCAGCACCATCTTCGCCAGCAGCGTCCGCTCGCCGCCCTGGACGAACGGGAACTTCTCCCTCAGCAGGCCCATCTCGCCCGTCTCCTTCAGGTAGGCGTTGACGAAGATGGGATACCACGCCTGGCCGTCGAGGAACCCGCTCTCGCCGTCCCAGACGGGCGGGGCGAAGTTCTTGGTCAGCGTGCCGTCGCGGTGCTGCACGTGCGAGAGGATGCGGACGGTCTTCCGCGCCAGCGGCGGGTCGAGGGCCGCGGCCGAGAGAACCGACTGCCCGTTGTCGCGGAAGCCCATGTTGTTGCCCGCGCCCCAACTCACCGGCGAGACGCCCGTGCCGGCGGAGGTGACGTTGATAACCTGATACGGGTTCCAGATGTTGACTACCGTGTTGAACCGCTCGTCCGGGGTGGACGCCTGGAAGGCGGACAGCCGCTCGTCCCACACCCGCCCCAGCCGCTCGAACGCCGCATCGACGGCCTGGGGCTTGCGGTACTTGGCGATCCGTCTGACGAGCGGGCGCTTCGACATGCCCGCGCCGAGCTGGTAGGTGATCGTCCGGGATGCACCCGGCGCCAGGTCCCAGTCGTGGGCCAGGCCCCCCAGCGGGTACAGCCCGTTGGCGCAGAGGTTGCTCGGCCGGCCGCGCTCAACGACGATGGGGCGCGACTCGTCCCGGCAGGGGCCCAGGAAGTGGTCGCGGCTGCCGTCGAAGCCGACAGGCTCGGCGTCCGAGGTGAAGTAGCCCACCGGGAAGGTCCAGCTCGACGTGCCGATCGTGGCGCCGACGTCGTTGGGAGTGGTGTGCCAGAACACCCCGTCGCGGTAGCTGTAGCGGGCGCAGGCGGCGGCGTTGTCGATGTTCAGCAGGTCGCGGAGCACGCCCCAGACGGCCCACTCGGCGTAGGAGAAGGTCCGCAGCCTCCGCCGCCGGCGGGAACGGTTGGTCAGCGTCAGCCGCCAGATCTCCAGCGCGTCGTCGGGCGGGACGAAGTACAGCATCTCCGCCTCGACGCCGTCGTACCGCGTGGTGATCCGGTTGTAGCCCAGCCCGACGCGGCACTCGTAGCGCGTCCGCTTCAGCGGCGTCTGCACCGGCGCCCAGGTGGCCGAGAAGTACCGCCCGCTCGACCGGTCGCGGACGTACACGTACCGCCCCGGGCGGTCGTACGGCGTCAGGTGGAACTTGTACCGCAGCAGCCGCAGCCGCAGCGGGTCCTTCCAGTACGACGGCCCGCCGCCGGTGTGGGAGACCAGCGCGGTGTACTCGTCGTTGCGCAGGTAGTTGTACCAGGGCTGGGGCAGCTCGGGGTGGGTGATCACATACTCGCGGCGGTCGTTGTCGAAGTAGCCGAAACTTGCCATTGCCTCCTCCTGCCCGGCCTGGGCGGCCGTTACTTCGCCGGGCCCCCGGCCGGTGGCTTGACCTTGGGGAAGGGCACGCGGATGGGCCAGCCGGGGAACTGCTTGTGCTTCGCCGCCGGGTTCGCCTCGCCCGGCCAGCACTCCAGGATGAAGTGCCCGGCCTTCTTATCGACGCGGACGATGCCATAGCCCGTCTTGGTCAGGCGGCGGCTGCGGATGATCGGCCCACCGGCCTTCAGCTTGGAGATGGCCGGGCTGGCGGCCGCGAGCACCCGGAAACGGCTGCCGAAGGCATCGGTGAAGTTGCCGGTGTAGGGCGGCGAGCCCGCCTTGCGGTCCTCTCCAGGCCGGGCCGGGGCCCACCACCGCTGGAACGTGCTGCCGACGGCCGGGACCATGAACTGCACAAAGCCGTCGTCGTGGCTTCCCAGCCCCTGGACGACGACCGTGGCGAGGTGCTGGTCCCCGGCGATACAGATCGCGCCGGCATCCCGGATCAGCCGGACCGCGCGGTCGCGCCCGGGCTTGGGAAAACCGTTGGTGTCGTGGTTCGGCGGCGACAGGCCTTGGGCGTCGGTGCCGACAGAGGCGTAAGTGGTCTGGCTGACGACCACCTTGGCGACGGCGCCCGACCGGTCCCGCCCCCATTCGGCCAGGAACTTCTCCTGGCGCGGACCCAGCAGCACTCCCTCTTCCTGCGGGACGGACTTGGGCGTCTTGAACTTGCGGTCCTCCAGGACGGCGAAGCTGACGCCGCCATATTTGAACGAGCAGAAGTACACGCCGATGCCCCGCTGGATGGGCCTGGGGTCGTACGGGTCGGGGTTGCCTGCGCACATGCAGCGCTCGACCATGTTGACGAACTCGGGCGAGTAGATGTACCCGCCGTCGCTGTTGCGCTGCGAGGGGCACTTCCGCCCGGACCATCCCCAGATGTTGCCCTGATAGACGTCGTGATCGTCGGTCTGAACCACGGTGGGGATTCGGCGGGTCAGCGGGCGGTAGCTGTCCACCCAGTGCAGCCACTTGTAGAGGAAGTCATCGGCCGGGCATGGCGGCGGCTGCACCCGGGTCGGCACGCCCTGGTAGATCTGATCGCCGGTGAAGAACATCACGTCGGGGCGGTGGTGTTCGAGTGCCCCGAGCATGGTCGTGTGGGGCACCCACATCATTTCCGGCGTGTAGCGCCCGGCCGCCCGGTCGAATCGCTTGGGTCTGCTCAAGGCGTCACACGGCCGGCCCATGAAGAAGTTGCCGGTGAAGGCGGCGATGATCAACTCATCCCGATCGACCGGATCGGGCGGAATCCGCCCATGGTAGCGCAGCGCCTCGGGCGCGGCCGAGCCGTTCGGCCGGAGCGGGACGACACGGTATTCGTAGCCGCGACGGGCGTCCCAATCCCCGATGCGAAACAAGGCAGTCTGCGACGGCGCTTGGATCTGGACGACGGGCCCTTTCCGCCAGTTCCCCGCCCCCCGCGCCGGGCGGTATTCCAGGCGGGCGGCGACGTACTCGCCCGGCTTGTCGTGAGCGCTCGGCCCCAGCGGCATGAACTGGGCGTTGAGGCGGAGCACCTTGCCGTTGAGCGAGAACAGCGTACCCGCGACCGGCCCCCAGGCCCGCTCGGGATAGACCCGCACCTTCTGCCCGGAGGACCGGAAACCCCGGAACCAGAACCGCCCCCCGGGGCCCTTGGCGCCCTTGCCGAGCCTCGGGTGGGAAACCAGGGCGATCCCGCCAAGGATTTCCTTCTCGGCCACGCCGGGCAAGGTGGCCTTGGAGACGATCCGGCCGGTGGCGAGGCTCCGGGCCGCCAGCGTCAGGTCGAGGTGGCCCGCCCTGGACTTGGCCGGCTCGGCCGTCAGGGTCAATTCGAACTCCTGGCCGGCCGACGGACGCACCGACACCTCCTTGGGGACTTGCTTGGCCCGAAGGAGGTCGAAGGAGCCGGGGCTTGACTCGCTGGTGTGGTCGCGGAAGACACACCGCCCGTCACTCTGGAAAAGGGCCAGGATGCCTCCCCCCTCACCGGAGAGATGGTGCACGAGCTTGGCGGCGCGGTGGTCCAGCCGCCCCTGGCCGATGCCCACCAGGAAGCCCGCCGAGCCGCCGGCTTGGGGCTCGTTCAACAGCCCGGTGCGGACCTTCAGCTCCATCTTGCCGGGCCTGGGCTTGACCTCTCGCGTCAGGACGAAGGCGGTGCGGACCGGCAGGCGCGGGTTGTCGGCGAGGCATTCCAGCCGCCCGTTGGCGAATTGCCAGTCCTGGAGGCGGTTGGCCCAGAACTCCCGGCCGAGCCAGCGCCGCGGCGCCTCGGCCTGAGCGCATCCCTGCGCAAACAGCGCCAGTGCCGCAATCACGAACGCCGAGGCTGATACGTGCTTGCTCATCTTGCGTGGCCTCCCGTTGGGTGGACCGCCATCTGTCCGTAGAGCTTACCGCTCGGGCGGGGCTTCTGAAAGTCCCACACTCTTCGCGGGCGGCGGCGTCCCGCCGGCATGTCAGTTGATCGGTTCGCCCTCGGCCCACTCGTCGCGCATTTTGGTCGGCAGGCGCAGCGCGTCGCCGTCGGCGTTGCAGAAGTACAGCCGCGACTCCGACGGCCTGAGGCCGTGACCGTCCGCCCAGAAGGCGTAGAAGTCGCGGTGCGCGTTCACCGGCCGGCGGGCGTAGGTGTGGTTGAACTCGCTGCCGCTGGTGATGTCGCGAAGCTTCCGCCAGCTCTCGCCCTGGTCGGCCGAACGCCACAGCACCATCTCGCCGCCGGGGTTGTAAGGCTGCGGGCCGTCCTCGGTCGGCGCGATCAGCCGCCACGAGCCGTCGCCCTCCACGTGCAGGCAGCCGGTGTCGTAGTTGCTGTCCGACTCGATGCCGGCGCGGATTCGCCACTGCCCGCCGCTCCAGTGCAGCGTCGTCCACAGCCGCGGGGCGTTGGCCGGGCCCGGCTCGAAGCCGTTGCTGGTCAGGACCAGGGCTATCGGGTTGCCCTCGGCGTCGAAGTTGAGGTCCTTGAGATACACCCGCCGCCCTTCGGAGCGGAAGTCGTGGACCAGGGCGGGGCTGTCCACCTCGGTCAGGGGCGTCGGGACCGTCTCGCCGGCGACGCTCTGCCAGCTCTGCCCGAAGTCCTCCGTCTGGAGGTAGTAGAGGTTCGTCCGCGCATCAAGCCCGGCCGACGGATGATAGTTGAAGACCGTCCCCACCTTCCGCCCGCACCGCCAACTGACCTGGTAGTGGCCGTTCTCGATGGCGGCGAGCGGGCGGGGCTCGTCGGGCCAGTTCCGCCCGTCGCGGCTGGTGGTCCAGTGCAGCAGCCGCCTGCCGTCGCGGTAGAGGGTGTGCAGCCAGAGGATCCCGCTGCCGGGGATGTGCCATGGCTGGGGGTAGGAGAAGTTCTGCGAGTAGATCCGCTCGAAGGCGTCGATGCAGTACGGCTCGGCGCTCCGCGAGATGTACGCGGGGCGGGCCGTGCCGTGCGAGCTGGAGAACACGTAAATGTATCCCTCGTCGTCCAGCAGCATCACCGCGTTGTCGTGGGCGTCGTCGGTCTGCTTGTCGAGCAGTACCCTCGGCCGGCAGACCCTTCCCGTCCGGTGGTCGTAGCGGGCGATCATGTGCAGCAGGCGGTTGGCGTCGGCGGGCCGGCCGCCGTAGCAGAAGAAGGTCGTCTCGGCCTCGGCGGCGTGGCAGGCCAGCGGGACGTGCTTGGCGCAGTAGGTGCCCAGACCGCCGCTGTACTTGTACTTGTGGGGCCCCTTCAGGCCGTTGCAGAAGTACCAGATGCCCCTGTAGCCGTCGTCCACCGGCAATTGCTTAACGCCTTGGCTCTCCACGGCTGGCGAGGATACCGCTGCCGGCGCCCGCCGTCACCCCAAACCTCGCCGCCGGCGGGAAGGAACGTTGCCGCGGCGGGAATCCGGGGGGATAATCTCGTAACAGTCGCGGGTGCGCGGCGGGC
>CBFCZU010000110.1:0-13968 GCA_965602635.1 uncultured Planctomycetales bacterium
GAACGAAGAGGGGAAATGGGTTCCGAGCGGGACCCTAAAGCCCGGTCTTGAGCAAGGGGGCTGAAGGCCCCCGAGCGAAAGGCCGGGGCTCTCCGACCTCCGACCTTCGACCTCTCATATTCTGTTGTCAAACACTCCGGGAGGCGCGCACGTAAGGCGCGCCCCTCCACCCTTACCGTGCGCGGAAGCCTTTGCGCGCGCAAACGTGTTGCCATAGAGGGGTCCCTTGCCATAACTCCCGGCCGGGCCGGCGGCCGAAAATTTCATTTTCCCCCGATTTCGCCGGGAGGGGGGGGTAGCGATTGCGCGCGCAAACGTGTTGCCATCACAGCCTCGCAGGGATGCATGGGATGCAAGGGATAGCTGGTTATGAAGCAGAGCCCTGTGAATCGCCTGCATCCCCCCCCTGCTTCGCGTGCGACTCCTGGCCAAAGCCCACCGATAGCGATCGGTGGGATTGGCCTGTAGCGCCCCTCCTGCTGAGCCCCAACGGGGCGGCGGAGACGGCACCGACCCTTGCCGTCCGCCTCCGGGCGCGGTAGAATCGCATCCACGATAAAACGGGGCGGGGGACATCATTTCCAGCCCCCGGCGGGAATCGCCGTAGCCGCCACGCCTAAGGAAACGGAGGGAGCCAAGGCATGGGTAACGAGGCTAGGTTTCCCCGTTTATTCTCCCCAAGCTTCCCCATCATGCCCCGTCTTGCCTCCGGCAACCGACATCAGTCAATCAAGCCCTGGGCCAGGAGGATCTCTTCACATTCATTGGCCATGAGATTGGCCCGTTCGTTCGCCCCCGCAAGAATGCGGTCGAGAAGCGGCTCCGACACTGACGCGACTTGCCTGATTCTGCGGGTGTCCAAGGCGTCTAATAGTTCGGCCTCGCTCGCCGACCTCGCCCTCTGATAATCAACACACGTATCGTGATCGACATTCTCGTGATCGTGTGCGTAGATTACGCAGGCCTCATCCACGCCATCGTCGCGCGTAGTCCATGGCACAAGGACGATGCTTTGGGAGTTGTCCTCGGGACGGGAAAGTACAACGTGCATGTGCTCAGAACCGCCCAAGCCAGAGGGTATCCATAACACAGCCCCCTGTTTGAGCATTATTGGCGGCGGCCGAGCGCCTGCGCAAAAGCGCGATCCTCTCTCCCCCGCCGCGTCGCAGCCCGAAGCTTCTTGCTCGCCTTGCCGGCCTCTAAGATGTCGCTTACAGGAATTGTCTCGGACGACTTGCCCGGCTCATGCTTTTCCCACTCGGGCAGATCATGTGTGTCGTTGGAGGTTTCCCATCGGTCTTTGCCCTGAAACCGCTGGGCCGCAGCGGCCAGCTTTGCCATCTCATAGCGAGAAAGCGCGCTGACCCCTGGATTGCGTTTCAGGACCAGCCGCCAATCGCTGGCTGGTTCGAAGTACTCCGACCAATCTTCCGCCACCTGTTGCTTGCCAATGGCATCGGCAATCACGCTGAGCGCCGGGCCATAAGGCATGGCGCACGTGCGATCGCCCGTCAAGGGGCAGCCGGTCTCGATCAAGCACTCCCGCTCCGCCACGTACAGCAACTTAATGATCTTCAGGTACGCGTCGGCATCAACGCCGCCCTGCCCCATCAGGTACGCGACTGCCTGGATCGCCTTGCGCTTGTTCAAGTCGAACACGGTAATGGCCCCGGGGATGGCTCCCAACCCGTCCTTTCTGTCCATCGGCATTATACCTTATGCGGCATCGTCTCAATCACCTTTTTTCAGTCAAATTGACGGGTGCCATACTCACCGCCAACATCCCCAGGGCTCAGTGCGCGGCGTCGGCTCTCAGGCCAGCCTTCGTGTAACAAAGGTAACAAAGGGGTCAGGAGTGCTCTGTAGAAGGCCCTAGTATTTTGCTTAGAAAGGACTTGCGCCAGGTGCCGTGGCCGCGGCGTTTGCGGCCACGCTGCGCCCCATGAGGGCGGGGTTTGGCGCCCTAACCCCTGGCCGCGGGCGCGCCCGCTGGCCGCCAGAGGCGGTCGTCGGGCAGGGCGAGGCGGTCGAAGACCTCCCAGGCCAGGTGGATGTCCGCCAGGTTATCGACGTCGTGGGCGTCGGAGCCGAGGGCGAACGCCACCCCCTCGTCGGCCAGGATGGCAAGGTAGTCCACGTACGCCGACAGGTAGCCGGCAGGGCGGTTGGCCAGGTTCGCGCAGGCGTTGATCTCGATGGCGGTGTTCGTCGCGACGGCCACCTGACCCAGCTCGCGCGTCAGCGGATCGGGCACCACCCGGACCGACTCGAAGGCCGGGAAGCCCTTGTTGCGGAACTCGCCGCCGCTGAACCACCACCCTTACCGTGCGCGGAAGCCTTTGCGCGCGCAAACGTGTTGCCATCCGGGACCCCCTTGCCATAACTCCTGGCCGCCCCGGCGGCCGAAAATTTCATTTTCCCGCGATTTCGCCGGGAGGGGGGGGTAGAGATTGCGCGCGCAAACGTATCACGGCAACAGCCTCGCAGGAATTCAGGAGATGCACGGGATTTGGGTTGGGCGCGGGGTAGGGTGGGCAGGTTCCGCCGGACTTGTCACGGCGTAGCGCCAGCGTTCCCGGACTCGTCACGGCGTAGCTCTAGCGAAGCCGGAAGGCGGGTTCTGCCCACGGGCTACGACTACGACTCGCTGACTCCATCATTGGCACGGGAATGACACTCCCACCGAGAATTCTCGAAAAACCTGTGGACGATTCCCCCTCTCGTGCAACTATGGGTGCGATGGCCATCGAAGGCGGAGCAACTGACGCCGAGCTGGTCCGGTCCGTCCTGGACGGCGACCGGGCCGCGTTCGGGGAGCTGTACGACCGGTACGCCCGATTCGTCCGGGCGATCTGTTACGACACGACGCGGAACGTTCCGGACGCCAGGGACATGGCGCAGGAAGCCTTCCTGCGGGCATACCGCGGCCTGGGCGATTTGCGCCGGCCGGACCGCTTCGCCGCCTGGCTGACTGCGATCGCCCGAACGCTTTGCCGCCAATGGTGTCGCAGCCGGTCCAGGGAGATGTCCCGCCGGCGGGACGTAGAACCGGCCGAGATGGAAGCCCCGGCGTCCGATCCCGCCAACAACGGGCTGGCGCCGCTGCACCGGGCCTTGATGGCCCTGCCGGAAAGGGAACGCCTCGCCGTCCAGGCGTTCTACCTGCTGGACCAGTCCCGCGACCAGGCCCGGGCGGCACTGAACCTGTCCCGGTCGGGCCTGTACCGCCTGCTGCAACGGGCCCGGGGGCGACTCAAACGCCTCCTGGCCGAGGACCGGGAGGACCTGACATGAACGACCAACTGAAAGACGACCTGCCGGGGCTTTACAGGCCCCTGGGCAGGGATCACGGGCGGCAGAAGGCGCAGCTGATGGCCTTGCTGCCAGAGGCCGCGCCGGAGCCAACCCGTTCCCCATGGCGCCGCGCCGCCCGCCTGATGACCGGAGATAACACTATGACCATGAAACGAAGACTCCTGAAACTCAGCCCCGCCGCCGCGGCCGTCGCCGCTGTCGTGGTTGGGGTCTGGATGCTAACCTCCCCCGGCGGGCTCGAATCCGCCTACGCCGAACTGACCGAAGCCGTCAACAAGACCCGGGCCGCCGAGTGGGTGCATTTCAAAGGCAAGCACATGGGTAAGGAGGCGGAGGGCTGGATCTCCGTCAGCCCCATCCGGCAGGCAGTGAAGTCCGCCGACCGCATCGACTACCTAGACGGGTCGAAGCTGACCCGTTCGGTCTACACCCGCGCGGACGGGACGTTAAGGGTCGAGCCGCTGCCCCCAGAGGCCAGGGCCGCGCTAAAGAAGCTCGGGCAGAAGACGTTCCTGGGCGTCGTGCTCGCCCACTTCGACGACATGAAGGCCAAGGAAGGCGGGAAGCTGACCAGGCGAACGGAGAAGGTCGGGGGCAAGACCTACACCCTCTTCACGGTGGAGAACAAGAATCGCGAGGAGACCATGACGCTTCGGGTCGATACCGCCACCAAACGGGTGGTCACAATGATGGGCAAAGGCGGCACCTGGAAAGAGCCCATGAAGATCGACCTGGACTATCCTCAAACCGGCCCCGCCGACATCTACGCCCTGGGCGTTCCGCGCGACACCAAGGTCGTGGGCAGCAAGATCCCCAAGGCCGTCCGAACCTTGGATGACAAGGTCCGCGCAGCCCGCGAGGCGTTCGCGCCGTCCTACTACGCGATCATCTGCACCTCCGCCCAGCGTGAAGACCGGTGGGTTCCGGAATCCGTCCGGGTGGTCTACAAGAGCGATGACCGATTCCGCATCGAGGAGTACGGGTATGTGCCGGGTGGCATCGGCAAGGACGTGCCGGTCGATGGGATGGCCGAGATGGAGAAGTGGCTCGAGGGCCGGCCGGTGCACCGCGTCAGCTTTATCGACGGGCTGAACACGTCCATCGGAACCGTCGTCAGGCTCGCGCCCGACGGCAAGCTCGTCCGCAGGGACAACGCCGGCGTGCTGGAGAAGACCGTCGAGCTGCTGAGCTGGGGCATCTCCGTAGCCCCCGAGGCCGTTCGCCTGGCCCCGAAGGAGCTCGGCGACGGCCAGGTGCGGTTTGGCCTGGAGCGTACGTGGCAGGGGCGTGTCCACAAAGGTAAGGTCCGCAACTACCCCGGCCGGGAGCGGGTGTACTACAACTCGTTCTACCAGCAAGTCATCGACCTACAGGAGTTGCTCTGGGACGCCAAGGCCGAGTGGCAGAGGGACAAGGCCTGGCTAAAGAGCGTCAAGGACCCCGCCGCCGTCAGGCACCGCGTCCATTGCGTGACCAAGACCGTCCAATACGGCAGGACGCCGGGCGGCCGACGGTACGCCAGGAAGATCGAACGAAGCTGGCCCGGCGCCCGGCGGTCCAAGTCGAGGATTGTCGTCCACCTGGACACGAAGCGACGACACATCCCCGACACGCTGCTGGACCCCAAGAGCGTCACGCCTGAGCTGTTCAAGGCGCGATAGCCCTTCACCGCTCGACCGCCTACGCGCCGCCCGCGCCCGGCCCCCTGAGGGCGGGGTTTGGCGCCCTAACCCCTGGCTGCGGGCTCGCCCCCCGGGCGCCAGAGGCGATCGTCGGGCAGGGCGAGGCGGTCGAAGACCTCCCAGGCCAGGTGGATGTCCGCCAGGTTATCGACGTCGTGGGCGTCGGAGCCGAGGGCGAACGCCACCCCCTCGTCGGCCAGGATGGCAAGGTAGTCCACGTACGCCGAGAGATACCCGGCGGGGCGAGGCTGTAGGCTAGCGCCGCGGCCCTACGGCTTTTGCAGTGCCAATCCGCACCCTGCCGGCTCTGCTGATGAGATCCAGGCCGGGGGATCGGGGCCGTCCCGCGAGCGCGTCGGCTGGGCGGCTGAACTGCTCCCGCCAGCCCGGTCCGGGCCGGGCTGGCGAACGGCCGCGATCGGTAACCAATCCGCCCCAACTCCGTCTGCCGCGCATATCGACCCCGGCCGTGCTGAAGCTAGACGAACGCAGCGAAGCCTCCGATGTGGCTAGTTGGACCGAGCCGCACTCTGTCAGTGCGGTGACCGGCAGGTCCCCCAACGCGCCGGGGCCGAGATCCACCTGGATGTCCCCGGACTCGGAGACAACGCGATGGTCCGCATGCGTGAGCCTCTTCCTGCACACGAGGATTGTCTGGCCGAAATCGTTTCGCACGTCGATCTTTCCGGTGACGTCCTCCAGGTGCAGGGACGCCCGACAGAACCAGCCTCGGAAGTCTCCTTTGATGCCGACGTACCGGTACTGGCCCGGGTCCGCATGCCTAAATGTCACCCGTCCTCCTTTGTGCGGCGTGCTGGAGTTCTCGCGGTACCCCGTCAGGACGATGGATACGTTCCCCCGGATCTTCTCGAGGATCTGCATGGGGACGCCGCGCGCCTTCAGCGGCCCATGGTGGTCTTTGACCCGGTACGTGGCTTGATAGTCGCGGTTCCCGATGCCCACGATCTCCAAGGCGGCGTGCACGGACTCGACTTGGAGTCCTTCCAGGGCGCCCCGGACAACCACCATCTTGCAGGTGGGCACGTACACGGTCAGGCTGGCGTGGCGCCGCCACTCGCTTCCGCTTATCCCTTCACCACCTTTGCTGGTCAGCTCATAGACGAACTGCCGGTTGCCCTCCTGCGACGTCAGGCCAGTTACTCGGACCATGTCGATTTCCCCGCCGGCGAGCTGCTTGAAGCTCCCCCCGGGCACCTTGGCCGCCGGCACCCGGCTATGCTCGGCGCGGATCCCTGCGAGGTCCGCGTCAACCGGTTCGCCCTTGACGTTGAAGACCCTTTTCTCCAGGACGCACTTCACGCGCGGCTGGTCCCAGCCCACGATGCGAACATTGCCGGCCTCGACCTGCAAGCAGCCCGCTTTGCCCAACTCAAAGCTCTGGGTGGCCGTGCTCTTGTGAACCGCGACGGCCGATACGTACACCTGTTTCTTCTCGATCTCGGCCAGCGTCTTTCGTATCGCCCCCTGCAGCTCGGCGATCTTGGCTTGTGCCTGCTTCTCATCGATTCGTGCCTCACGAATGTCCGCTTTTAGGTGCCTCACGCGTGCGACGAGAGAGTCGTGCTTTTTCTTGAGGGACTTGGCGACGAAGTAGGCCGCGCCAACATCACGGCGGAAGACGGCGTGCCCCTCGGGCGCAGCCACCTCTGCCCTGGGCAACTCTTGCGCCCCAAGCGGCAAGGCCGCCAGGCCCGTCAGGAGAATGGCCGAGCACAAGCCAAGGGGTCTTGCCTGCATCCCAAGCGACCACGTATCCAGCATCCGGGTTACACGACAACGCATGGCGTATCCTCCTCTAAGGTCAGGGTCCTTCGTATTCCAGGAGCAGCTGATCCACCTGCTTTCGTTCATCCAGCATGGCGGCCCGCCGGGACAACTCCTCCAGCTCTTCAGATAGAGCCAGAAGCTGCGACTTCATTTGCCGAATCTGGCGGACCGCCTCGTCATCGATGGTCTGGCTCCCGGTTGGTTGACTGACCGGTGTCCGCCCATGCGAGACAACCTCGACGGGTCCGCCCGCATTCCACTGCCAAGCCGTCCAAGCCAGGGCGATGAGGATGGATATCGCAGCGACACCCGCTCCGGCCAGCACAGCGACCCGAACGGCCGACACGCCCGGCCGGGCGGCATCGACCTGCGAGGCGCGCTCCCACGGTCTGCGCTCTGCCCGGGAAAGCGGCTCGGCCCGGGCCAGCTCGCGACGCGCCCTGCCCAGATGAGCCAGCCACCGGGCGCAGCTTGGGCACTTCGCCGCATGACGCCGGGCCAGCAGCCGCTGGGCGAAGTTCCCCGTCTCGATCCACTTCCACAGGTCTTCGCAATTCATGACATGGCCTTCCTCAGCCGGTCCAAGCCGTTGTTAAGGCGACTCTTGGCCGTGCCCAGCGAGATGCCCATCGCCTTGGCGGTCTGGCGCAGTGTCAGGCCTCCGGTGTAGTGCAGCACAATCACTTCGTGGATCGGGCCGGGGAGTCCCGCCACCGCGGTCTGTACGCGTTGGCGCTCCTCAGACCGCTGCGCCTGCTGGGCCGGGCCGGGAAACGTTTCGTCCGGATCATCCCGCAACTCAACATGGGTCGGACTTCGCGACCGGTAGTCGAGGTAGCTTCGGTAAGCCACCGTCATCAGCCACGCTCGCGGCGCTCTCAACCGATTCCTGCGGGGCAGGTAGCGCCAGACCCGCATGGCCGTTTCCTGGAAAACGTCCTCGGCGTCGTGCGAACTCCTGCAGAGACGCCGTAACGTGGCCAGGACCACCGCACCGTGGCGGTCGAGCAATTCGAGGAAGAACCGCCGCTCTGCCTCTCGACCCACTACACATACCTCGCCTAGCCTGCTTGTTGCATGACCACCGTAGGGCAGGGCCCCCCTGCAGCATCCGGGCTAGCCGCCTCGACCGCTTTCGGCTCTCTCTATCCAGTCAGACCGCAAACCAGCCCAAGGTGTTCGATATTTTCCCGCACGAGTTCTCGCGGGCAGGAATCACGAATTCCGGTGCGAGAGAATCGTCTCCCGCAAAGGTGCTTACCGCATGAACCCGCAAGGGGCCATGCGATAAGCAGGCTAACCCCTGGCCGGGGGCTCGCCCCCCGGCCGCCAGAGGCGCTCGTCCGGCAGGGCGAGGCGGTCGAAGACCTCCCAGGCCAGGTGGATGTCCGCCAGGTTATCGACGTCGTGGGCGTCGGAGCCGAGGGCGAACGTCACACCCTCGTCGGCCAGGATGGCGAGGTAGTCCACGTACGCCGACAGATAGCCGGCAGGGCGGTTGGCGAGGTTCGCGCAGGCGTTGATCTCGATGGCGGTGTTCGTCGCGACGGCCGCCTGACCCAGCTCGCGCGTCAGCGGGTCGGGCACCACCCGGACCGACTCGAAGGCCGGGAAGCCCTTGTTGCGGAACTCGCCGCCGCTGAACCACCACGGATGCACCAGCACGTCCACCAGCTCGTCGCGGCAGGTGAGCAGGTGGTGGCGGTGCTGGGTCTCGATGATCTTCGTCAGGTCGTACTCGTCGAGGTACGTGCTGTGTATGCCGCCGATGGCGAACTGGAAGCCGTAGTCGGCCTTGATGTCGTCGTTGAAGACGAACCCCTCGTCGGCCCCGGTGAAGTTCAGCTCGACGCCGAAATAGACCGGCAGGTCGGTTTCCAGGGCGTGGATGTCGGCCAGGATGAGGCGGTGCAGCTCCAGCCGGTCGGCGGTGTTGAGGTGGTCGGTGATTCCGATGCACTCGGCGCCGACCTCCCGGCAGCGGCGGGCGATGGCGTCCAGCTCCATCGTCTCGTTGGCGCAGCCGAGGTACTTGGTGTGGATGTGGAAATCGCACTTGAACGCCATCACTCATTCCTCTCACGGATTCGGTTCGCCTCGGATCGTTTCACGGCTTTATGCCCACCTTCGCCAGCAGCCTTTCGGCGTTGCAGTGCAGTATGTTGTGGCGGTCCCGGTCGGTGATCTCGGCTGAGAGCACTGCCCCGATGCCGTGGTGGGGGTCGAACCAGGGCAGATCGGTGCCGAACAGCAGCCTCTCGCCGAGGGCGGCGGCGACGAACTTCTCGACCGGCCCGCGGTCGTCGAGCACGGCCGTCAGGTCAAGATAGACATTGGGGAAGTCCCGCGCGACGGCGACCGCCTCGTCCCAGGCCCCGTGCAGCGAGTGCCCCAGCAGCAGGTGGACGTTGGGGTACTTGCCCGCGGCCTTGCGCACCTGCTCGGGTCCGTCGTGGCGGCTGCCTTCCCAGGTGTGCCCCAGGACCAGCAGCGACCGCTCATCGGCGAACCGCCACGCCGGCTCGTAGGCCGGGGCGTCCCAAGGCACCTTGTGATAGCTCGCCAGCAGCTTGAAGCCCACGAACACGTCGCGATGCTCGTCGAAGGCGGCGATGTCGGCGGCGAGCGCCTCGCCGTAGTGGGGGTTGACCCCCAGGTACGCCCGCAGCCGGTCGGGGTAGCTCCGCACGGCCTCGACGTTCGCGGCGTTGCCGATCTCCGGGCTGAAGAGCATGGCGTGGTGGCAGAACACGAGCATCCGCACGCCGGCCTGGTCCATGCTGTGGATCATCGCCTCGGTCGAGGCGCGCGGGAAATAAATGCCGCGCCACCGCCCCATGTGCCCGTGCATGTCGATCACCGGGCAGTCGTCGGACCGCCCGCGGGTCCAGAACTCCTTGGCCAGGGCGCTGTCGCTTATCACGTCTTCACCTCGCCGGTCAGCCGCCGGAGGTTGCTCGCGGCGATGGCCTGCTTGTCGGCGTCGGAGATCTCCGCCCGGGCGAGCGCGAGCATCATCGCCCCGTGGTAGGCGGCCGGGAATCCCGAGCCGAAGAGCATCCTACCCGCCCCGTAGTCGGCGACGAACGCCTCGATGCCGCCGTCGAGCATGTAGTCGCTGATGTCCAGGTAAACGTTGGGGTAGCGCTCGATCAGCGGGCGGAAGTATCGGTCGGCCCCCCAGCAGCCAATCTCGCTCAGGACAACCGTCAGCTCCGGCAGCTCGCGCAGCAGGTCGTGCACGCCCCGCCACTGCTTGCCTACCGAGACGATCAGCGGGGCGCGGGCGGCGATCATCAGCTCCAGCAGGCCGCCGACGGCGTCGGCGCGGAGGACGTATCGGTTCTCCTCGGGGAATGCCCGGAATGCCCTGACGCCCGCGGCCAGGGCCCGGTCGAGCCACTCGGCCGGGGGGCCCAGCTCGCCGGTCTGCGGGGGGAGGATCGTCCAGCACCCGAGAAGCCGCTGCCGCCCGGCGATGCCCCGCGCGAGCAGATCGTTGCCAGTGAGCGGGTCGAGGTCGCGCTGGGCGACGTGCCAGACAAGCGCCCCGGCGATGCCGGCGCGGTCCATGGCCGCGGTCAACTCCTCAGCCGACGCGGCCGGGCCGCCGCCGGACGGCTGGCCGATGTAACAGTTGCAGTCGAAGAACTCCATGCGATCTCGCATCATCCGCCGCCCGCCGACAGCGGTCAGCGATCTACGTCCACGAATTACTCGTGCTTCGCAGCGAAGCGCCGCTTCGCAGAGTAGTACACAAATTACACGAAGACGGTTGCGGCAATCAGCGGTCACCCGCCTTCGCCGAGGCTACGGCGGGCAAGGCTTTCACCTTGTCAGTTTTCTTGCCAGGTCGCGGGCCTCTTTGACGGTGGCCTTGTACGGCACGGTGATCGCCACGGTCCGCGCCAGCACGTCCAGCGAGCGAGGGCACATGTCCTTGCTGTAGCTTATCTTGCGCTTGGCGAACCTGTAGGCGTCGAGCTGGCGGTGGTGGCTGCCGCGCTTGTTGAGGATCGGCTCCCAGCGGTCGTAAACGTGCTTGCCGGTGTCGTAGGGGCGCATCAGGCCGGCGCGCTTCTTGTGCTTGGCAATGAACGCCAGCGCGTCGGCGCCGCTCTCGAACATCGCCACGACCATCGCCCCGCAGTCGCCGCCCGCGTCGTTGTCCCGGCAGAGGGCCAGCCGGCCGCTGCGGGCGAGCACCTCTCGCATGGCCGCCGCCCGCGCCCGAAGCCGCCGGAGGATTCCGTCCAGCCGCTTGAGCTGCTCCCAGAGGATGGCGCCCATGATCTCCGATGCCCGCACCTTGGTCCCGGCGAACAGGGCCTCGCGGGGGCGCTGGGCGCTGGTGTAGAGGGTCAGCGCGCCGTCGTGGTAGATCAGCGACCGCTCGTACACGTCGCGCCTGCTGGTGAGGACGGCCCCGCCCTCGCCGCAGGAGATGTTCTTGTAGTAGTTGAAGCTGTATGCCCCGGCGTGGGCGATGGAGCCCAGCCGCCGGCCTCGGTACGACCCCCCGACCGCCTGGCAGGCGTCCTCGACCACCAGCAGCTTCCGCCGGCGGGCGATCCGCATGATGGCCGACATGTCGCATGGCCGCCCGATCATGTGAACCGGGACGATCGCCTTGGTGTAGCGGGTGATCTTCCGCTCAACGTCGGCCGGGTCGATCGCCAGCGTCTCGTCCACCTCGGCGATTATGGGCACCGCTCCCACGGCCAGCGGCGCCAGCGCCGTGGCCATGAATGTGTAGGCCGGGACGATCACCTCGTCTCCCGGCCCGACGCCGAGGCCGAGCAGGCCGGCGATGATCGCCGTCGTGCCGCTGCACGTGGTGAGGGCGTACTTGACGCCCACCTTCCGCGCCAGGGCGGCCTCGAACCGCTCGCACCATCCCCCCTGGCCGCCGAAGTCGCGCATCAGCCGGCCGCTGTGGATCACCTTGGCGACCGCGTCGATCTCCGCCTGTCCTATCTCGTACAATTCGCTCCTCCGCGCATGGCGGCACTCGCGCGGGGATGTTACACGAGATCGCCCCCGGCAAGAAACAAAAGCTTGGGCGCACGAAGAAGGCCCGCCGTCGCGGGACGCGGGCCCTCTTCCGGTCACGTTTGGGAAATGCCGGCTGCTATTCCTTGACTTCGTACTCGGCGTCGATGACGTCGTCGCCGCCCTTGTCGTCGGCCTTGGGCTCTTCTGGCGGAGGCGGCGCGGCGCCGGCCTGGGCCTTGTCGGCCGCCGCCTTGTACATCTCCTCGGCCACCGCATGCGAGGCCTTCTCGAGGTTCTCCATGGACCGGCGAATGGCCTGTCCGTCGTCGCCCTTGAGCGCCTCGCGGAGCTGAGAGATCGCCGACTCTACGTTGCCCCGGTCCTCGGGCGAGACCTTCTCGCCCTGCTCCTTGAGCGTCTTTTCCATCTCATAGGCCAGGGCGTCGGCCTGGTTCTTCAGGTCCACCAGCTCGCGGCGTTGCTTGTCCTCGTCGGCGTGGGTCTCGGCGTCCTTGCGCATCTTGTCTATCTCGCCCTCGTCCAGCCCCGAGGAGCCCTTGATCTCGACGGACTGCTCCTTGCCGGTGGCGAGGTCCTTGGCCGAGACGTTGAGGATGCCGTTGACGTCGATGTTGAAGGACACCTCGATCTGCGGCGCCCCGCGCGGGGCGGGGGGGACGCCGGTGAGGTTGAACCGCCCCAGCGTGCGGTTGTCCCGGGCGAACTCGCGCTCGCCCTGGAGGACGTGGATGGTCACCTCCGTCTGGCTGTCGGCGGCGGTCGAGAAGATCTCCTTCTTCTCGGTCGGGATGGTGGTGTTCCGCTGGATCAGCGTGGTCATCACCTCGCCGAGCGTCTCCACGCCGAGGCTCAGCGGCGTCACGTCCAGCAGGACCATCTGCTCCTCGACCTCCCCGCCCAGGATGCCGCCCTGTATGGCGGCGCCCATGGCCACGGCCTCGTCGGGGTTGACCGAGAGGTTCGGGTCCTTGCCGAATATGTCCTTGGTGATGTCGCGGACGCGCGGGATGCGCGTCGAGCCGCCAACCAGGATCACCTGGTCGATGTCGTCGGCGGTGAGCTTGGCGTCGGAGAGCGCCTTCTTGCAGGGCCCCATCAGGCGGTTGAAGATCCCCTCGGCGAGCTGCTCGAACGTCGAGCGGGTGATCGTCTGGGTGAGGTGCTTGGGGCCCGAGGCGGTGGCGGTGATGAACGGCAGGTTGATGTTGGCCTCCATGGCGGTGGACAGCTCGCACTTGGCCTTCTCGGCCGCCTCCTTGAGGCGCTGAAGCGCCATGGGGTCCTCGCGCAGGTCGATGCCCTCGGTCCGCTTGAACTCGTCGGCGATGTAGTTGATCAGCTCCTCGTCGAGGTCGTCGCCGCCCAGGTGCGTGTCGCCGTTGGTGGAGAGGACCTCGAATACGTTGTCGCCGATGTCGAGGATGGAGATGTCGAACGTGCCTCCGCCGAAGTCGAAGACGGCGACCTTCTCGTTCTTCTGGGAGGCCAGACCGTAGGCAAGGGCGGCGGCCGTCGGCTCGTTGATGATCCGCTCGACCTTCAGGCCCGCGATCTCGCCCGCGTCCTTCGTGGCCTGTCGCTGGGCGTCGTTGAAGTAGGCGGGCACGGTGATGACGGCCTTCTCGATCTTCTCTCCCAGGTAGTCCTCGGCCGTGCGCTTCAGGTACTGGAGGATCATCGCGCTGATCTCGGGGGGGGTGTAGTCCTTGTCGTGGATGCGGACCTTCACCAGCTCCTCCGGCTCGCCGACGATCTGGTAGGGGACGATCTTCTCCTCGTGGGGGACCTCGCTGTGCCGCCGCCCCATGAAGCGCTTTATGGAGTAGATGGTGTTCTGGGGGTTGGTGATCTGCTGGTGGCGGGCGGGCTGGCCCACCAGCCGCTCGCCCTTGTCCGAAAAGGCCACCATCGAGGGCGTCAGGCGGGCGCCCTGCTGGTTGATCAGCACCTTGGGCGTGGCGCCCTCCATCGCCGCCACGACGCTGTTGGTGGTGCCCAGGTCGATTCCGATTATCTTGTTCGATGCCATTGCTCGGCTCCTTGAGGGCAAACTCCGCACGCAACAATACCACACTGACGGAGAGCAAGCCCCGTGCCAGGAAGTTAAGATATTCTGGCAAAGAAAGTTAGGTTTTGTGCCGGCCCGGCGGGAGTGTCAAATCGGCCG
>CBFCZU010000111.1:0-13965 GCA_965602635.1 uncultured Planctomycetales bacterium
ATCGCCGCGTCGATGTCCACCTGGTGGGCCAGGTCGTAGAGGTGGACCTCCAGGCGGTCGGCGGCGCCCATTGCCCGGTAGGCCTTCCGGGCCTGGCGTGCGAAGCGCTGGAGCAGGAAGACGTTGAAGGTCACGTCGCGCCGCCCCTGGGCCAGCAGCATCGGCCTGGGGGCCGCAAGGCACAGAAGCTCCCCCACGTCGAGGGTGGGATACATGCCCGGGACGATCTGCTGCCCGCAGCCGTCGGTGCCGCGGGCGTAGTCGGCGTAGCTGTGGATCCCGCAGAACGGCGCCAGGGCCTTGAACCGGTCGTCGTAGGCCCCGGCCTGGTAGGTCATGGTCGCCCCGCCGGAGAGGCCCGTCAGCCCCAGGCGGCGCGGGTCGGCCCCGAACTTCGAGCAGACGAAATCCGCCACGCCGTGCATGTCGAACAGGTGCAGCCCGGGGAGCGTCATCCCCATCGCCTGGGCGCACAGGCTCGCCAGGTTGCACGGGTCGCCCGTTCTGATGTCGCCGAAATCCTGCCGCTCGTGCGAGAGCGACCTCTCGGACCACGTGGCCGTCAGGAAGCCGGCCTGGGCGAGCAGCTCGGCGTAGTTGCCGGTGTACGGGCCGAACCAGTTGCCGCGTGGCCTGGCGGGCGGGGAGATGCCGGCGACGACCTTGTCGTCCTGCCCGTGCCCGTGGGGGCAGATCACCGCCCTGCCGTTGGACCTGGCCCGGTGCGGCACGAGCACGTACACCGGCAGCAGCGACCCGGCCTCGCGCGTCAGGTGATAGCGGTGCCGCGTGTAGCCGTCGCACCTGTCACGGGAGATCAGCCTGGCCTGCTTGCGGGCGACGCGCGGGAAAGGCCCGACGGCCTTGTGGTAATGCGCCCGTGCGGCCCGCTTCCACTTGAGGAACTCCCCCCTGCTCGTCGCCCGGCAGGGCATCCGCACCTTCAGGGTCCGGGAGTGCCTGACCAACTGCTCCAGCGTGCCGGGGGGCTGGGGCCGCGGCGGCGTCGGGGAGAGCGTCCGGACGCTGCCCTTGAGCCGCCGGCCGCCCGGGGCCGTGACCCGCCCGAGCAGCCCGAAGCGGTCGAGCTTCAGCAGCAGGGAGTTTCGCCCACGCTCCAGCGTGACCTTCACCGTATGCAGGTCGAAGACGAGCTTGTGCCACGAGTGCTCCTCGAACAGGAATTGCCCGTTCCACCACAGGCGGCATCCGTCGTGCCCGCAGAAGCGTATCTCCGCCTCCTGCCGCCTGTCGCTGGCGATGACGGCCAGGGCGTACCACTGGTGGTCCCAGCGCTTGGGGAAGGCCTCCCGCAGCTCGGGGTAGGCGCGGAAGTACGGGTGAAGCTGGAGCTTGGGATACTCCGCGGGCGCCTGCAGGGCGAGCCACTCGACCTCGCTCAGGCCGCGGGGCTTGGGCAAGCCCCGGACGGCCCGCTCGCCGCCGCAGGGCTTGAGGTAGTCCTTCCGCCAGAAGCGGCTGCGCTTCTCGTCGTAGAGGTTGGGCGCGGCCCCGCCTATGGTGCCGTTGGGGAAGAACCCCGTGACCAGCCAGTCGAGGATGAAGCCCGTCGCCCCCTCGTAAGTGGCCAGCTCGGTTCGGTGCATGGCGGTCGTCCTCCAAATCGGCTCTCAGCCGTGTTGGCCCGCGCCGCGCCACAGGCCGGCGGCGGACGGGCGTCACTATATCGACTCCGGACGCCATTGTTGACGACTTTCGCCCAAGCCCCGCCGCCGCGCCCCCGCGAGGCGAGCCTTGACGGAGCCCAGGCCGCGCGCTAGCCTGCTTATTGCATGAGCCCTTTCGGGTCTATGCAACAAGCACCTTTGCGAGAAACGGTTCTCTCGCAAAGGTTTCGACTCGGCGCTTCGCGCCTCGCTCAAGGCTGGCCTCACCGCGGTCGAGGCGCCGCGCCAAGGCGATCGCAGAGCGGAGGAACGGATGAAGGCACCTCGGGCTTTTACTGGCGGGCTGGATTCTTGACGGAGGTCACGTTCGTGGCAAATCGAGGTGCGATCATGAAATTCAGGCTGGCTTTGCTGGTGCTGTGTGTCTGTGCGGCGGCCGCGACCGCCCGCGGCCAGGACGGGGCGGTGCTCCGCGGCGTGGTGCTCACCACGGACCGTACGGTGGACGCCACCTCCAATGCGTCCATCGCCAAGGGCCTGCTGGCGCCCCCCATGACCGAGCAGCAGAAGGCCTACACCCTCTGGCGGTTCTTCGTGCGGCGGAACCGGCACAAGGAGAAGGCCGTCCAGCAAGACCCTGGCAACGCGGCCGAGCTTATGACCAAGACCGGCTACGCCCTGTGCGGGACGTGGGCGGACACCTTCGCCGCCCTGGCAGCCGACGCCGGACTGACCTCCACGCGCGTCGCGCTCAACGGGCACTGGGTGACCGCGGTGAAATACTGGGGCGACTGGCACGCCTACGACGCGGACATGCTGGCGGTGTACGCCAAGGCCGGCGGCGTGGTCGCCTCGCCGGGCCAGATCCGCCGGCTGAAGGACGCCGAGGGCAAGTACGTCCTCCGCAACGGCCCGCCCGTCAAGTCGTTCCCCTGGTACATGGGCTCGGACTCGATCAAGGGCACGGCCGCCCTCTACAGCCGGACCTCGGTGGGGAGCCCCTACCCCAAGAAGGACCGGAAGTGGAAGTACGACCTCCGCCTCCGCACGGGGACGGAGATCTCATGGTCGTGGTACGGCGACCCGGACGTCGGCTTCGTGAGCGTCACCCACCTGCCGAACGTCCGGTCCAAGCGGAAGCTCAAGAACCTGCGCGAGTACCTGGAGGGCGACTTCGACTACTACACCCAGCAGCCGGGCAAGCGGGCGTGGAGCTGGGGCTACCGCCGCGGCGGTCTGCCGGGCAACCCCTTGAGCAGTTGGAACGGGATCAACGGCAACGGGCGGCTGACGTTCGACCTGGGGCGCGACGGATTCAGGCACGCGCTGGCGATGGCGCAGGAGGCCACGGGCCTGGCCGTCAGCGACGGCAAGCTCTGCCTGGCCGACCCCGACAAGGCCGGCTCGCTGGTGCTGGACTTCGCCCTGCCCTACCCATACGGCGACGCGTGGATCGAGAAGCCGCTGCCGACCGAGGGCGTGAAGGTGGAGTTGTCGCTCGACGGCAAGCGGTACCGGCAGGTGTACCCCGGCGGCGGCGCCGACGACGGCAAGCGGATCCGCCTGTTCGACTTCGTCCGCGGCAAGTGCGGCTTCCGCCTGAAGCTGACACTCCTGCCCGGCTGCAAGCCCCTGGCGTCCTTCAGGGCGGTTGGAGCGTTCCACCACAACTTCATGGTCCTGCCGGCGCTGCTCAAGGGCCGCAACGCGGTCTCCATCCGCCTGAAGAACCCCGACCTCCTGGCGGCCAATCCACTGCACGTCGCCTACGTTTACGACCAGGTCGGCGACGACAGGAAGGTTTCCCGCCACCGGCGGACGCTGACCTTCTCGCCGGGCAAGCTGACCGCCGCGGTGGACACCGGCGCGAAGCACTGGCCGTTGATGCGCGAGATCGTCATGCGCTGCGGAGGCGAAAAGCCCCCCGCCGCAAAGCCCGCGCCCGAGACCGGCGAGCTGGACTGGTCGGCCGCTGCCTGGGACTGGTCGTACTGGGGCGTGAACTTCTGGAACGACTTCGAGCGCGGCGACCGACACGGCTGGCGCGGGCGGCTGACCACGAAGAACACTTACGCCGGCAGCGACTTCGCGCTCGACAACTCACTGATGAGCGCCGACGGCTCGCGCCAGCTAAAGCTCATCCGCGCCGGCGCGTTCCTCAACCGAGATTCGAAGTTCCGCTGCCGTCTCTACGTCGATAGCGTCAAGGACCTCCGCTTCTACAGCCGCAACCAGGGAGACAGCGTTTACTACGAGAAGACCTTCACCGGCTTCAAGCAGGGGCAGTGGCAGACGTTCGAGGCGGCGTTCAACGACCTGTCGCACCCCAAGGAGCCGGACAAGAAGGTCCGGAACGGGTGGTTCATGGCGAACATCTACATGGTCGTCCGCCCGGCCGAGGGCAAGGAGCGCAAGGACGTTCAGCTACTCGTGGACGACATCATCTGTTACGACGGCCGGCTGAAGCACGACCCGTTCCTCGACGCCGAGGCGCCGGCAAAGGCGCTGGCGGAAGACCCGATCTGGACAGCCCGGGCGCCGGCGGGTAAGTAAGCGATACTCGCGGCCGGGGCGCGCGACGTGCCTGTGCGGCCTCGCCACATTTGGCCTCTCTCAAAAGGAAATCGCCAATGGCCTTTGCGAAACGAGAGCCGAGCGCGGCAGCAAGACTCGCGTGTGCGGCTGGGTGCTTGACTGCCTGCTGCGTGATGCTGGTCTGGGGCGGAGGCTGCACGGCGGCAGACAAGCTCCAGACGTCCGTCGCCGATTACGCCCCCACTGCCAAGCCCCACCCGTTCCTGCTCTTCACGGCTGACGAGGCGGCGGCGCTGGCCAAGCGAAAAGAGGCCGACCCGCTGCTGGCCGAGTGCTGGACCCGGCTGGAGCGCACCGCCGGCGCGGCGGACCCCACCAGGCGCTGGGCAAGGCAGCTCGAGGCCCGCGCCCTGCTCTGGCAGCTCCAGGGCGACGAGGCGATGGCCGCGCGAGCCATAAGCCAGATGCGCTCGGCCCTGAAGCGCGAAGATCCGGCGGAGTACTATCGCAGGAGCAACTTCCACAACCACGCCGTCCCGCTGCGTGCGCTGGCGCTGGGGTGGGACTGGCTCCACGGGAAGATGACGGCGGCCGAGCGGGCCGAGATGCTGCCCGCCCTGGAGCGCTGGTGCCGGGTGGCGCTCGAGCACACGGAGAAGCAGTGGTGGCGGGACGGCTCGTACAACGTCGGGGCCATTCCCGTCAGCGGCATCGGGCTGCTCGCGACCGCCATCGCTCCCGACTCGTCCGACCCGCACGTGCAGACCTGCCGCCGCGAGGCCACCCGCCGCATCGGGCAGAACTTCTTCCCGCGCAGTTGGAAGCCGTCGGGCATCTGCTGGGAGGGGCCCAACTACGCGATCGTTGGGCTGAGGTACGCGTCGATCTTCGCCGAGGCGCTGCGGCGGACCGGCGGGCCCGACCTGATGGGCCAGTCCGGGGCGATCCGCGCCATGGACTACCTCATGTACCAGTGGATGCCGCAGGGCGGGTGCTCGCCGATCGGCGACAACACGTCGTACGGACGGCGCACGTTCGCGGCCGAGTACCTGCTGGGCCTGGGGCGCACCGCAGACCCGGCCGGGCTCTGGACCTGGCGGGAGTACACCGAACGCCGCCGCCTCGACCCGCTCATCACCTACCTCTGGTACCCGCTGGGCGCGCCGACCAGGAGCCCCGCCGAGGCGGGCCTGCCCACGTCGAAGTACTTCGAGGTCACCCAGAACCGGGCCGGGTACGTCTTCAGCCGAGCCCGCTGGGGCGACCCGAAGGCCGCGTTCTTTTCCTTCGTGACGCGCTTCGAGGCGTGCAACCACGAGCACTACGACATGCATTCGTTCCTGCTCGGCGCGTTCGGGACGGAGTTCGCCACGCACCGCAGCCTCTACCCGTACGGGCACGAGCACCACGGCGTGGACTTCGAGCACAACACGGTGATCTTCGACGGCGGCGGCTGGCCCGCCCACGACAAGAGCAACTCCGCCGGCGACGACGACTCCACCGACGGGCTGCTGGTCGGCCTGGCGCTGGGGCCCTTCGCCGACTACGTCCGCGGCGACGGAAAGTGGTCGTACCGCGACAACACGGTGCCCAACAGCGACCCCGCCATCCGCGCCGAGCGGGCGTGCCTGTTCGTCAAGGCCGGCGCGACGCCATACGTGCTGATCGTCGACGACCTCCATTACCGCAGCGACCAGCATGACTACGACTGGCTCTGGCACGCGCCCGACCTGCCGATCTCCGGGGCGGGCACGCTGGCCGATCCGCTCGTCATCAAGGCGTCGGGCGGTCGGTGCGCCTTGCGGTTCATCCACCCCGCCACACCGGCCCTGACCGTCAAGCCCGCCGAGCAGCTCACACGCAACAGGAGCGGCAAGCAGTTGCAGAGAATCGCCGTCAGGCAGCGCGGCGTTCGGGTGGCGTACGTCGCCCTGGCCACACTGGAGAAGGACGCGGCCTCGGCCCCCGCCGTCGCCACGGCGGCCGTCAAGTGCTCCAACCCGACCGCCGGCGCCGTGACGATCAAGCTGGCCGGCGGGCTCGTCGATCACATAGCCTGGCAGTCGGAGGAGGACCGCCTCCAGGCCGGCTCGCGCCTCTCTGCTGGCCAACTCCAGACCGACGCCCTGCTGGCCATGGTCCGCGTGAAGGGCACGAAGGTCGTCGGCTACGTGCTCGGCGAGGGGACGTACCTCCGCTGGAGCGACAAGACGCTCGTGCGGTCGGAGCAATCCGTCTGTGTGAGCGCCGGCCCCGACGGGGTCAAGGTCTTCGGGCGCCTGCGTACCCGCAAAGGTCTGCCGCCGCTGAAGCCCACCGGCGTCCAGGCGGCGCGGCCGGGGAGGCCATAGAAACTCTCGGCAAGGCGGAGCGTTGGCGGTAGAATGTCGCCCGATCTGAACCGACCCTCAAGTCCGTAAGGAGACTCGCCGTGCGATACGCGATGGCCCGCATTCCACGCGTCCTTTGCCTTGTGGCCCTTGTCGCGGCCGGCTGTGACGCCTCCGGCCAGGCGAAGCCCGAGCCCGCGCAGCGGGCGGTCAAGCCCGGCCCGTCGGTCGAGGCCGGCTCGGCCGTGCTGCCATGCGTCGCAGATGCCGACATCGCCGCCTACCCCATGGGCGTCCGATCCCTCACCGCCAAGAACAGCGAGCAGGGCACCAACGCCGGGCAGTCGCCACGCCTGAAGATCAAGAAGTTCGAGAACCGCCCCATCCTGCGGTTCGACTTCTCGGCCGTGCCCGCCGGAGCGACGCTGACCGAGGCGGCCCTGGAGTTCCACCTCGTCGGCGTCAAGGGGCTCAACCAGGTGGGCGTCAGCTCGCTGCACGTGGACTGGAACGAGGGCGAGGCCGCCTGGGACGACGCCGGGCGGGGCAACCTGACGCACAAGGGCGCGTGCTTCCTCGGGCCCAAGGGCGTCAAGAGCCGCTGGCGCGAGTACTCGACGGGCGACTTCAACAAGGCCGACGCCGGCAACGGCGGCAACGCCACATGCGTCGCGCGGGCTGCCGACCTCGGCGGCGGCAAGCGGGCCGTCAAGGTCGATCCCTACGTCATCCAGGCCGCGATGGAGCACGGCCAGTCGCTCGTGCTCACCGACGAGACGGGGCTTTTCACGGGCAACCTGAGCAACGCCAACATTTCCAGCCGCCACGTGAAGGGCAAGGAGCCGGTCCTGAAGGTTCGCTGGGCGGCCGGGCGAGACGCGACCGCCCCGGCCTTCAAGAAGCCCCTCGCCGCCGAGGCCGGGCAGCTTGCCGGGTCGATCCTGCTGCACCTGCCACAGGCGGGCGACGACGGGGCCGAAGGCCAGGCGCTGGGCTACCGCGTCAGCGTCAATGGCAAGGAAGTGCCGCGGGTTCAGATCCCGCGCCCGACACGGCTCCTGCGGGGCATGCTGCTCCGCGGCCTGGCGCCGGGCAAGATCGCCGTGGTGACGGCCATCGCCTTCGACGAGGCGGGCAACACGTGCAGCCAGACCATCCGCCTACCCGCCCGGGCCGGCTTCACGACCGCGCTCGCCGAGCCGCTGACGCACAGTGGTTTCACCGCCCCCGCGACCGAGACCAACAAGAGCTTCTCGGCGATGATCGTGGACGGCGAGACGCTCTTCGACCCGATCACCGGCAAGCTCTCGCGCGGGCAGACCCGCTCGTACGCCAAGTCGGGCAAGGTCGAGCCCAAGACGCTCGTCCGCGCCATCCGCGGCGAGATCGTCGGCCTGCAGTGCCTCATCCAGCTCAAGGACGGCGTTGGCAGGCTCGGCGGCATCACGATCGCGGCGACGGACCTGACCGGCTCGGGCGGCAAGATCCCCGCCGCCAACTTCGAGTTCTTCCGCGAGCACTACGTCAAGATGGGCGCGAACTGGATCGCCGACATCCTCCCCACCGTCGCGGCCGGCGAGAAGCTCGCGATCCCCAGCCAGCCGAGAATCAAGGGCCAGAGGATGCTCGCCGTTTACGTTGACGTGCTCGTGGACAAGGCGACAAGGCCGGGCTTCTACGCCGGCAAGGTCGTCATCGACACCAGCGCCGGCAAGGCGAGCTGCCCGCTTGTCGTGTGGGTCCGCGACGTCACGCTGCCCGACGAGCTGACCTTCACCGTCGAGATGAACGCCTACGGGCACTCGTCGAACCTGAAGGTCTTTCACGAGACCTACCGCCTCTGCCACAAGCACCGGCTGAGCTACAACGTCCTGGGCTACGGGCACTCGCGACCCGGCTCGCTGACCACGCCTAAACTCAATACCGACGCCAAGCGCATCGTGGCGTCCGACAGGAATGTTCGCGTAGTCGACTGGTCAGTTTACGACGAGTTCTACGGCCCGTTGTTCAGCGGCGAGATCGCCAAGGACCTGCCGCGCAAGGGGGTCCCGGCGACCCACTGGTACCTGCCGCTGCACGACGGCTGGCCGTCGAGCCTGGCTAGCTGCAACCCGAACCTGTGGAAGGGGCGGGTGGCGCCGCGGAGCGACCGTAAGGCCTTCGACGCCTGGATGAACCACCTCTCCGCCAACGACCCGCTCATCGACGAGCACTTCTCCCGGGAGTGGAAGGACGCCGCCCGGGCCGTCTGCCGGCAGTTCCGCGAGCACTTCCGCGAGAAGGGCTGGACCCGCACCAGCATGCAGATCTTCAACAATCACAAGTACTACTTCTCCTCCGGCAGCCAGAGCCTCTGGACGATGGACGAGCCCCAGTACGCCCGCGACTACCGGGCACTGAACTGGATGTACGCCTTCTTCAACGAGGCGCTCGCCGGCGAGGGAATCCACCTGGGCATCCGCACCGACGTGTCGCGCCCGGAGTTCATGGGCGACCGCATGGACGATTCGCTCGACCTGATGGTCGCCTCCGGCGCGGTGAGCAACCAGCCGCAGCTGCTGGAGGACATCCTGCTGACCACCGACGCGAGCCTGTGGTGGTACGGCGGCGGCGGCAGGACCAACACCGACCCGGCCTCGTACATGGCGCTGTTCACCGACAGGTGGACCAAGGGCTGCGACGGCGGGATGCCCGTGTACACAACCTTCGCGGGCAGCAACGCCTGGAACACCAGCGGCTCGCTGCGCGTCGTCCGCTTCCACCCCAAGACGAGCATGCCCGTGGCCAGCTTCCGCATGAAGGCCTACCGCCGCGCCCAGCAGGACGTGGAGTTGTGCAACATCCTCGCCGCCAAGAGCGGCTTCAACCGCTGGCACCTCCGCGACCTGATCCGCAAGGAGTTCAGCACGCGGATCGTGACGAAGTCCAGGGGCCCCGACGACCCCGGCTATTCGACGTTCGAGAAGCTGGACGTCGCGAACTTTGACAAGGTACGAGAGAAGGTGATCGCGACGATCCTGCGGCGATGAAACCCGACCCCGGCCTCCCCCGCGGGGAGGCCGACAGGAGCCGCAAAGTGACCGTCAATGCCGCCAAGCTCGTCCTCGAGCTTTATGAGGCCGATGCCGGCAACTGTTTCGACGACCCGGCCATGGGGAGGCTGTTCGACCCGCCGACGGTGGCGATAGCCTCGGCCGACGACGCGTGGTTCACCCGGTTCAAGGAGATCATCGGCGAGTTCCACTGGACGCCGCGCGAGGCGCTCGCCCTGGCCGACGCCCGCGCCCGGGCCCGCTCGGTGATCTGCTGGTGCCTGCCCGTCGGCCGCGCCGCCCGCGAGGCCAACCGCCGCGAGGATAGAACGCCCGCCCGCCCGTGGGCGTACGTCCGGACCTTCGGCGAGCAGTTCAACAAGCGGCTGAGGCACGGCCTGGAGGCCCGCCTGCGCGAGCTGGGGCACGCGGCCATGGCCCCGCAGGAGTCGCCGCTGCAGAAGGCACGGGAGCGCCCGGAAATCGGCTGGTCGTCATGCTGGTCCGAGCGCCACGTCGCGTTCGTCGCCGGGCTCGGCACGTTCGGGATCTCCGGCGGGTTGATCACCGCCCGGGGGGTCGCCCACCGCCTGGGCAGCGTCGTGACCGACCTTGAGCTGGCGGCGACGCCCCGCCCCTACGGCGACGAACCGTTCGCCTGGTGCCTGCGCTGTGCCCAAGGCACGTGCGGGGAGTGCATCAAGCGCTGCCCCGCCAGCGCCATCGGCCAGTCCGTCGAGCAGCGCGACAAGAAGGCGTGCTTCCAGTGGACATACGACAGCGTCCGGGGCGACCGCGGCGAATCGATATTCGGCTGGAAGGGCGCCTACGGGTGCGGCCTCTGCCAGACGGCCGTGCCGTGCGAGGAATGCAACCCCGTGGCGCAGTGACGCCCCCCCGCCGCGCCGGGCAGAACAGTAGGCCTGCCCCCCGTTATCTTTCCCCCTTGTCCTTGTTTCGCTCTTGACAGCAGGCACGGCAGTATGATAGTGTATTAGCGGATACTAAAATGCCGAGAGAGTCGAAGGAACTGGCCAGGCTGCTGAAGGTGCTCTCGGTCGGCACGCGTGTGCGGATCGTGCAGCTCCTGAAGGGCCGGGCTCTGTGCGTCAATGCCCTGGCCGCGCGGCTGGACGTGACGCAGGGCGCGGTCTCGCAGCACCTGCGTCTCATGCGGGATGCCGGCCTGGTGATCGACGAGAAGCGAGGCTGCTACGTCCACTACCGACTGAACGAGGGCTCCCTCGCCGCGTGGGGTGCGGAGCTCGGCAGGCTGCTGGACCCCCGGCGCGGGGCCCGCACGGACAGGAAAGGAACCGCCAGATGTGCTGCTGCAATGACAAGAAAGAAGGCTGCCAGAAGCCGGAAAACCTGAAGGGCAAGCCCGAGGACTGTTCACCGGAGCAGATTCGCGCGTGCCACGGCGACGTCAAGGGGCACCCCTGCACGGCCAAGGAGTGCAAGTAATCCCGCATGCCGGAGACGATAGCCTCTGCGGGTCGCTGTAGGGTGTGGCCAAACGGGACCGCGAGGCGACCGGCAGCGCGGGCGGACCCAGCCTTTGGCCGGGCCCGCCCACTCTCCGCCTGAATGCACTTCATCGCTGCTCCTCTGGGCCCCGGCCGGGGCCGCAGAGGGCAACTACTTGATCGTGAACTTGGTCTTCTCGATCTTGACTTTGAATGGCCTGATGTCGAACTCCAGCACGGCCGTGAACTCGCCCTTCAAACCGCTTGGCACACGCCATGTGCGCGAGCATGTGAATCCTCAGCCATACTCCATTGTGGCCTGGTAAACGCGTTTGCCGCTGCTGTCGAGGACGCTGACCTTCGGCGGCGCCGGCCTCCTCCTGCTGGGCAGGTATAGGTCCCTGACGGGGCCGCCGGCGGCGTCCGTCAGCCACAGATTCAGCACCACCGCGTCGCCCGACCGGCCGACGTTGGTGCTGGCGCGAAGCGGCGTGCCGATCGCCAGCTCGGTGGTCGCGCCCGCCCGCACCTTCACCGGCGCGACGCTGGACTGGAATGAAGACCACTCCAGCTTGCCCCGGCTGGCCTGGGCCTCATCGCCGGTGTACTCGGCGTACTCGATCACCTTGTACTTCCCAGTCGGCAGGGTCACCGGGGCCGAGCCGCCGGAGATATGGTGGATCTGTTTGTCCCCCGCCAGCAAGCACGTCCAGTTCTCGTGCGCGACCTTCAGCTTGCCGACCTC
The DNA here is from genome assembly GCA_965602635.1 of uncultured Planctomycetales bacterium. Lineage (GTDB taxonomy): Bacteria > Planctomycetota > Phycisphaerae > SM23-33 > SM23-33 > CBFCZU01. Next base: position 11,740 of record CBFCZU010000111.1, read on the forward strand.
CGGGTGGAGGGGCTTGGCGGTCACCTTCGACGCGTCCGATGAGATGGCGACTTCGTACCAGCTCCCCTTCACCAGCACCGGCTGACCGTAGAGGTACTTGAGGGGCGCCTTGTCGTCGCCGGAACCGATCTCCAGCGTGTCCCCGCGTTGCATGCCGCGCACCCGCCCGCCGGAGATTACCACCGACGCCCGATCGCCGCAGGAGAGGCTGCAATTGCCGTCGATGATGCGGACGGGCAGCACGGTTTCCCCGAAGGCGCACTTTCCCGCCACGGCCGTGCCGAGGTACAGCGTCACGTAGCGGTACGTGCGGGACTTGAAGTACCGGCCCGAGATGGTCACCGGGATAGTCTTGCCGCCGCGCCGCACCTTCACCGCCGTCGGTCCGAACACGGCGCTGAAGGACGTACTGCCCGTCGAGGTCCTTTTCAGCGGCAGAGACGGCGCCTTGGCGAACTTGCCCGCCCCGGTGAAGTCCAGTCGGACCACGTCGGGGGCGGCCGCGCCGGGCTTGGCCGAGTCAATCGCCACGGAAACAACCAGCCCGCCCGGCGCCCTCAGCAAGAGCACGCTCGCCTTGGGGTTGACCACGCCGGATACTTTCGGCGCCTCGGTCGATCTGCTGGTGCCGTAAGAAAGCGACTGCGGCTTCAGTGCATCCTTGACGTCGCACGCCACGTGCGACAGATCGCCCACGCCCCCCCGGGCGACAACGGCCGCCAGAAGCAGCGTGGCCAGCACTATCGGTGTCTTCTTCATGGCCCTTCTCCTTCGCGAAAGTTCGTTCAGAACCGCCCGTCGTCCGGCGGGACGGAACGCGTACTCTCTGGGGCCACCCATTTAGCACTCTTTCCCGCTTCGACCTTGCACGTGGACTGGCCCACTCGGGGAGCGTAGTAGGTATCGGCCGGCAGCGTGACTTCACTTTCGCCGTTGGCAAGCAGCACGCACGTCCGCGTTCCGATGAGCAACACGCGTGCTCCGACGAGACTGTCCGGGAGCTTGAGTTTGCCCGTGGCGGGCTCGGCCGGCGTCAGTGTCAGCGTCGCTCCGGCGTCGGACTGTTCGACCTGGACTCTGTAAGTCCCCGAGTCCAGGACGAGGTATTCGGTCAGGATACCCTTGGCCGAGCCGCCCGTCCCATCGGCGGAGTCGGGCGGGAGGATACCCTGCTCCCCGTCGATATCCAGCAGCAGGTAGTCTCCGCGCGGGTACCGCCGCGGGTGCTCCGAGAGCTTCAGCCCGGCTGCGTCCGTGACGCGGTCGTTCCAGTTCCGGTCGATCAGAGCGACCGGGATTGACTTTCCCGCGAGCTTGATCTTCCCCACAGCCCAGCTCTGAGGAATCATCGTGCACCGCCACGTGTCGCTGCCGTCGGCTAAGCGGGCGAAGGTCAGCGCCACCTGCACGTGGGCAAAGCGCTTGTTGCGGAAATTGCGGACGATGTGAACGTTCTCGAAATACGCCGCCACGTCCTGGCCAAGGACCTTTTGCGGCGCGCCGTCCGGGCGCGTGGCCCTGTAGGCCGGATCGTCCAGGAAGTCTCCGTCCTTGTCAAAGTCGATGTACAGCCTGTCGTAGCCGCTGCCCGCGCCGCCCGATTCGTCAAAGAGGATCGGCACGGGGAAGATGGCGTTGGCCTGGTCAAACAGCAGCGGCTGCTTTGACTTGCAGAAGGGCTTCGGCTCGGTGGGGTGGACCGGCTGGCTCTGGTTGCAGTAGAAGTCAGCCTGCGACCAGGGCATTCGCTCGACGGTGAGGTCGCCGCCCGAGCAGCCCGCACCCACGAGAGCCACCACGGCAATGAGCATCGCAGTTCGCGCGCCCATGCTGCCTCCTTTCCTACCAACACCTACATAAGAGACGCCCCCGGCGTGGCGTTCTCCGAGGACTTTCCTGGGCAAACTCAGGGAGGTCACCCATATCTTGGCTACTCCTGCACTTCCAGGGGCATGGTGGCTGCGGCGGTTCCCGCCGGGGGCCGAGGAGCATGCCCCCGCCCCGTATCATTATCTGAGACCTTACCCTAGCTCGGGGGTGGCTACAAGGGCGGGTTCAGCCTTTTCCGTGACATGTTTGCGCGCAAACGCTACCCCCCCTCCCGTCGAAATCGCGGGAAAATGAGAATTTCGGCCGCCGGCCCGGCCGGGACTTATGGCAAGCCGGGTCATTATGGCAACACGTTTGCGCGCGCAAAGGCTTCCGCGCACGGTAAGGGTGGAGGGG
>CBFCZU010000112.1:0-13939 GCA_965602635.1 uncultured Planctomycetales bacterium
GCGAGCAGGCGCCCCTGCCTGACCGCCTCGGGGATGATCGCGCTGGCGGCGGTGTCGCCGACGAAGCTGGCGTAGTCGCAGGTGGCCTCGGCCGGGCGGGCGCCGGTCGCGGCAGACGACACGCGCTTGATCTGCATGATGTCGCTGTACGGCACGGTGGCGGCCACGACCGTCTCGACGCCGCTGAGCGGCAGGCCCACGTCGTACCAGAGCTGCTTGTTGTAGACGAACTTCTGCGTGCCGTGCAGGTTGAAGTACGTCCATAGGTTGCCGCTCAGCTTCCGCCGCCCGCGGTTGCTGACGAGTATCTCGCGGACCAGCGCCGGCCCGGCCGCCGTGTAAACCATCGCGTAGCGCGCCGCGGTCGCCACCCTCACGCCGGCCGCCGGCTCGAAGGTCGCGCAGTACCACATCGCCCGGTCCGGGTCGCCCAGCTTGACGACGCGGACGCTCTTGGCCGGCAGGTTCATGTTCGCCCGCGGGTTGATGATCGAGGCGGCGCGGCGCTGCCTCCCCGACCCCAGCTCCAGCCAGACGTTGCTCGACGGCACGCCCGTCTCGCGTTTCTCCACCGCGTCGAAGCTGCCGTCCAGCACGTGCACCTCGAACCCGTCGGGCAGCTTCACCAGGAAGTCGACCGACCCGTTGGAGGTGAACGTGGCCGTCGCGTCGCGCCGGCTGTCAACCAGCACCGAAGGGCAGTTGGGCGGATGGGCCTCGTAGATCACCTCGCCGCCGGGCCCGTAGCCGCCAAGGGCGTTGACCCGGTGGGCCACGGCGACCGAGAGAATCCGCCGCGCCTCGGCGGCGAAGGAAACCTTGGGCTTGCTCTTGCTGGCCATACGCTCGCTCCTGGAAATTCGCCTGCGACGGCCAGACTACTTGCTGCCCGCCGCCCCCGCAAGACCGCCGCTCGCGCGGGCGGCTATTGACCCCCGGAATTGCCCCGAATCCCGTCCAGCAGCTTGCGGGCGTTGAGCGAGAGGATTTGCCTCTTGTCCTGCTCGGGTATCCGCGCCCCCAGGGCCCTGCCGATCTGCTGGGTCATGCTCAGGAAGGTGGCGTCGGAGCCCCAGACGACGTTCTCGGCCCCGGCCTCGGCCACCAGCCGCTCGACGACCCCGCGCGGGGCTAGGCTGTAGGAGGTATCGAGCTGCACGTTCTCGAACTCGCGGGCGGCCTCGACGTAACGCTCCAGCTTCTCGGCCCCGGCGTGGGCCAGCAGGAAGCGCGCCTCGGGCCAGCTACCCGCAAGCTCGCGGACCTGGTCGAACTCCTCGTCCTTGCCCCAGGTGTGCAGCAGCACCGGCAGGCGGCGCTCGTTGGCGATGGCCATGGCCGGGGCGTACGCCTCGTCCGTGTAGGAGAACTGGTTGATGTTGTGGATCTTGATGCCGACGAACCCCTCCGCGAGCCGGCGGCGGACCTCGGCCTCGACCTGGGCGGCGCCCCTCGGCCAGATGCTCACGTAGCCCTCGATCCGCCCGGGGTAGGCTCGCATCGCCGCCAGGACCTCGTCGTTGCCGCGCTGCGTGTTGCCCCGCAGGCAATTCAGGTGGCTGCACACGATCGTCCGCACGCCGATGCGGTCCATCGTCGCCACCACCGAGGCCGGCGTCTCGTCGGCGACGGCGAACTGGTACCGCCCCAGGTGCCCGTGCATGTCGATGATGTCCAGCCCGGTCAGCGTCTCGCCCCGGCGGGCGCGGTCGAGCAGTGAGCTCATCGCCTGATCCCTCCCAGAAGCCGCTCCAGGTTGCCCGAGCCGATCAGCGCCTTCTGCTCGTCGGTGATCTCCGCGTAGGTCAGTTGCGTGATGGCCGCGGCCGGGGCCGACTCGGGAAAGCCCGTCCCGAACAGGATGCGCTCCGCCCCCGCGGCGGCGACGAGTTGCTCGATGCCGCGGTGTAGCGAGGCCGACCCGCCCAGGCAGAAGTGCACGTTGGGAAAGCTCCGCATCAGCGGCACCGCGACGCGCTGCGACCTGTACCCCACGGCCGCGATTATGACGGGCAGCTCGCGGTGGCGCCCGGCAAGCTCGGCCGCCTGCTCGAGCGTCACCTGCTCCTGCCGACAGAAGACCGGCACGTGCCGCTCGGCCAGGGCCGCCAGCAGCGCCCCGCTGGCCCAGTCGCTCAGGCTCCAGCAGTCCTGCTGCGGGCGGAGGCAGACGGCCGCCGCGCCGCGCGCCAGCAGCGCCTCGGGCCGCTGGCTGTCGGGGAACGCCTCGGCGCCGGTGTCCGGCACCGCCACCGGGCAGGGCACCAGGGCGGGAGCACTCTCGCAGGCCGCCAACAGCGCCTCGTTAGAGGCCACGAAGTCCGAGTCGAGGTCTTCGGCCGCGGTGCGGACGAGCGCCCGGCCGATGGACAGGCGCTCCATTTCCTCCAGCCACTCGGCCGCGGAGACGGGCACCCGCTCGCCGGGCTTGCACGCCCCGAAACCGGCAAAGGCGTCGAATAGGGGTATCACGTCCATCTGTAACTCACGCGGCGCCGGCTAACTCCGCGGGCAATATGACCGCCCGCCGCCGGGAACGCAAGCGCCGGCATCGAGCCCAGGCCACGGGCGGGTCTCCGCGCGACCCCGGCCGGCTCCGGGGATTCCCCCCACAACCCCCAGGCCAGCGGGCCTGGCCCACAGTGTTGTATGGACTTCTCGACAAAGACTTTAGGTCTTGACAGAATGCCGCTCCGTGATAGACTATCGGTTACGTGCGGGATTCCGGCGGCGGGTCTGGCCTTTCAGAGACGAGTTCGGCTGACGGCTTGGCTCTGAGGGGGAGGCGGCACTCGCCCTTTTCGTGAGCCGTGATACAGGGGTCCTGAGATCGTGGTGAACGGGGCAGATCATACCCGAAGGGCTTCGGGCGATGACACCCAGATGTATTGATGTCGGACCCGCCTGAAAGGAGCATACCGATGAAACCGGCAAGTTGCGCAGCCCGAGCAATCGCGATGTTCTGTATTCTGCTAACCCTTGCGGCCGAGCCCTGCGTGGCAGACACGCACCTATGGGTCGGCCTGTACCCCGCGTTCGGCTGGCACTACCCGGACAATTGGTGGCCCACGGAAGTGCCCGTTTACGGCGACATCGTCGGCATCTACGGCAATGCCCCCGGGACGAACGTCGCGATCGTCGCCGGGTTGGCTGCGGCCGGACCTGTGTACTTGGGGGGATTTGGCGGCCAGGCCTATGTGGAGATCAGACCAGGAGCGGTGTTCGCGACGTCCTCCGAATATGTCGGCACCGCTCCGGGCATCCCGCCCTCACCGGGGTACGGCTTCTTCGTCCAGACCGGCGGGACACACAACGTATTTTTTGAGCTGCGCCTCGGGTGCAGTTCAGGCCTGGCCGACGGCACCGGAAGCTACGAGCTGAGCGGGACGGGCGCCCTTTCGGCCGCCTACGAACACGTCGGCTATGACTCGCATGGCTGCTTCAGACAGGACAGCGGGACGAACACCGTGAGCCACGACCTCTGCGTGGGCAACCAGGCAGGCTCCGACGGGACGTACACCTTGAACGGCGGGTACCTCCAGGCCGATGCCGAGTGGATTGGTCAGGGTGGCACGGGCTGCTTCGCTCAGGCCGGCGGGACGAACACGGCGACGACCGCCCTGATTCTTGGCTTCGATGGCCAGGGGACCTACGAGATGTCGGGCGGGTATCTGGGCGTTGGTTGGAAAATCCAGGTCGGCACATTCGACACGGGCACATTCACGCAGAGCGGCTCGGGCCAGGTGGTGACAGACGAACTGGAAGTTGGAACCGGCCTTTCCTCCGTCGGGACCTACACCTTGAGCGGGGCAGGCTTGCTTACGGCCAACCGCGAGCGCATCGGCGGCTTCGGCACGGGGACATTCACACAGACAGGCGGGACTAACACAGTGAACTCCGAACTGGAGGTCGACACGGGCTCAGGCCAGGGGACTTACGAGTTATCGGGCGGGACGCTGCTTGCCGGCAGCGTGTCCGTGGGGCCCGGCGGGACGTTCACGTTCAACGGCGGGACGCTGCAAGTGGGAACTTTCACGGGAGATCTTGTGAACATTGGCGGCACGGTGGCCCCCGGCGGGTCGGTGGGCACAACGACCGTCGACGGCGACTACACGCAGCTCGCCGGCGGGACGCTGGCGGTGGAGCTGGGCGGCACCGCGCCGGGGTCGGAGCATGACGCGCTCCAAGTGACCGGTGCCGCGACCCTCGACGGCACCCTGGCGATCTCGTTGGTCGGCAGCTTCGAGCCCGTCGCGGGCGACGCCTTCACGGTGCTGACTTATGGCTCACTATCCGGCGAGTTCGCCCAAACGCAGGGCTGGCAATTGCCCAACAACCTCGCCCTCGTCAAGGAGTACGGGCCCGCCGCCCTGATCCTGACCGCGACCCATCGCGGCGACGCCAATCTGGACTTCTGCGTGGATGGCCTTGACTACGTCGTCTGGGCCAACAACTACCTGACAGGCGATACCTGGGAGAAGGGCGACTTCACCGCCGACGGCATTGCTGACGGCCTGGACTACGTCGTGTGGGCGAACAACTACTGGGCGGGCTGCCCCGGCAGCCCAAGGCTAGTTCCCGAACCGGCCGCGCTGTCGCTGCTGGCGATTGGCGCATTGGGCTTGATGCGCCGGAGGCGCAAGTAGGACACCGGATTCTGCGACGACGCGACAAGGGCGGGCCGAGCGGCTCGCCCTTCCTTTTGCGCCGTCGGCTCACTCGATCTTGAACGTCCGCCTGAGCACCGGCTCGGGGCCGGAGTAGAACTTGACCTCGTACTCGCCTGGCCCGCCGCCCTTCTCGCCGATCTCCCTGGGGTTGAAGAGGTAGCCGTAGCCGGCGTACTGGCGGGTCCAGACGATGTCCATGAAGGCCAGGTCCACCCGCTCGCCCTTTCGGACGATGGTGATGCGGAAGCGGTTGCGGTCGCAGCTCGCCGGCAGGGCGACCACGACGTGCATCTTCTCGTCCGTGACCGAGAACTTGTCGCTGTAGGTCCACTTGTTGTCGTACGGCTCGGCGCCCGTGGCCGTGCGCAGGGCCTTGCCCGGGTTGAGGCTGATCTGCCTGCGGACCGGGGCGAACTCCGCCACGAGCTGATAGACGACCCAGTCGGCAGCCACGGCCGCGCATGCGTAAGGGTCCATCGCAGGCGACTCGCCCTCCGAGTAGATCTGCCTGCTGGCCGGACGCGGCGTGGAGTGAATCGTCGTCCCGTCGGATACCCGGATAAGCACGGCCGTCACCGAGACGTTCGCCTCGTTGCGGGTGTAGTCGTACGTCCGGTAGCCCACCAGCCGCTGCCGCCCGCGCTTGTCGTAAGCGTACTGGGGGTCCTTCCGCCGCTGCTTCGTGGACGTGGCCGAAAACGTCGTCACCGTCCCGATCAGTATCGCCTGGACGTTGGTGTGCTGCTTGAACTTGTCGGCGGCGGCGGACGTGTCCCCGCTCAAGGCGATCTTCAGGTCCTGCTGGTCCATCAGGGCGCTCAGGTCGTTGCGGTTGAAGACCTTGTAGCTCCCGTTGGCCATGAGTGCGGCGGCGAGCTTGTCGGCGATGACGTTCCCGGCGTCGCGGCGGGTGGATCGGTTCCTGAACGGGACGACGGCGATGGTCTTGAGGTCGGGCGTGTAGAAGGGGGGTATCTGGGTGATCCAAACCTTCTTGGAGCACCCCCCGCCCATGGCGGCCAGCAGCACCAAGGCCGCGGCCCTGACGAGTCTCGGCATCTCTCTTCTCCTTCTTCGGCAGCGGGTGCAAGGGCCTCGCCGGCCATGCTAGCCCGGATGTTGCACGATGCGCGTGCAACATCCGCCCTGCGGGCTTCGACGCGAGCGACTTACGTCGCTCTTGCTCAGGGCTAGCCTTGAGCGAGGCGCGAAGCGCCGAGTCGAAACCTTTGCGAGAGAACGGTCTCTCGCAAAGGTGCTTATTGCAGGAACCCGGAAGAGCTCATGCAATAAGTAGGCTAGCCCCCGCGCGGGGCCAATTCCAGGTTTCTTGGCGGGTCCGGCCGCCCCGTCGGCCCAAAAAAAACGGGCGGACGGGGTGTTTCGCCGGCCCCCGCGGCGCGGTATGCTCTTGCCTTGGTCAGAAAGGAGCTGCCGGTGAATCCCACCACACGTCTGCTGGCGGTTGCGGGGCTGCTGTCGGGGTGCGTTCTCCTCGCGGGCTGCGGCTCGAAGTACGTCGTCGAGTTGAGGTACGACAGGCCGGCGAAGTACATGATCCCCGAGCGGATCAAGCGTCTTGCGGTAGCTGAATTCGGCGGCAAGAACGCCCGGGATAGGCAGTGGGGCGAGGTCGCCTCCGACCGCCTGGCGGCCGAGCTGGACCGGTTCAACCGCAAGTACAATCGCTACGAGCTGCTGGAGCGGGCGCGGCTCAAGGCCATCCTCGACCAGCACGACCTCGAAGCCGCCATCATGGACCCCGCCGCCGCGGGCAAGGCCGGCAAGCTCGCCAAGGCCGACGCCATGATCTACGGCAACGTCAAGGTCACCGCCCGCGACGAGCGGGCCACGCGGAAGACCTTCGACCCGCTCTCGCGCTCGATGAAGACCGTCCGCTACACCAAGCGCTACTGCATGGCGGCCGTCACCTTCACGATGGACGACATCAACACCGGCAAGATCCTTGCCACCGAGTCGCTCACCCGCGAGTACGATTCGGAGACGGACAAGAAATCCGGCGCCGGCGGCATCGGCAAGGCGCTGGGCTTCGGGGGGGGCACGCTGCCTCCCACCGATCAGGTCATCAGCCGGCTCATCGAGCAGTGCGTGGCGGAGTTCGTCTCCATGATAAGCCCGCACGAGGTGGTGGTCCCCGAGAAGCTGGCCAAGGGCAAGAGCGAGCTGGTGGAGACGGGCAACAAGCTGGCTGTCGCCAGGGAATACACTGATGCCCTGGACTACTACGTCAGCGCGATCGAGGCGAATCCCGGAGATCACGGCGCTGTGTTCAACGCCGGGGTGATGCACGAGGCGATGGGCCAGTTGAAGAAAGCCGAGGGTTACTACGACAGGGCCCGCAAGATAGAGCCGAAGGAACAGTACATCTTCGCTCGAAGGCGAGTCCGAACGGAAGGCGGGGAATAGGTCGGGGCTCCGAGGTGCGGCTTGCTCTCTTGTGCTTGCGCTTCCGAAGCCACCCGCGTCCGCCTGGCATATCTGTGGAGGCAAAGGTCTTCATAGCTGAAAGGAGAATCTGATGCGCAAGGCAACGAAGGTATGGGTGCTGCTGCTGGCCGGGGCGATGTTAGTCGTCTGGTCGGCGCCGGCGTTGGGCCAGGCCGTGAGCGACGCTCGGAGGGCCCAGAACAAGCTGCTGGCCGCCCGGGCGGCCCGCGCCGACGGCATCCGCAAGCTGGCCGAAAGGATCAACGGGCTGTTCATCACCTCCGAGACGACGGTAAAGGACTTCGTCGCCGAGTCGGACACGATCAACACCGCCATGCGGGCCTTCCTCACCGGCGTCCGCGAGAAGGGCAAGCCCAAATGGATGGAGGACGGCACCTGCGAGGTCGTCATGGAGGTGACGATCCAGGAGGTCGTCGTCGCCCTCAAGCAGATGTGCACCAAGTATTACAAGGGCGACAAGTTCAAGGTCGCCCAGTTCGACCAGATGACCGTGACGAACAAGAGGAAGGTCCTGCGCGAGACGGGCATGGGCGCCCCCAGGCCCGACCTGGCGGAGGAGGCCCTGGTGCCGGTCGGAGAGGCCGGGCTTGCCAGCATGACCAACCTCCGCGGCGCAGCCAAGGCCTACTGGATGGCCCGCTGCACCGGCCGGGGCCGCCTGATGGCGGTCCGCGCCGCACGCCTCGACGGGCTGCGGCGGCTCAGCGAGCGGATCTACGGGCTGATGATCACCTCCGAGACGTCGGTGCGCGACTTCGTCGCCGAGTCGGACGAGATCAAGACGGCCATGGCCGCCTTCATCCGCGGGGCGCGCGAGCGCGGTATCCGCTACCACGCCGACGAACTCATCGTCGAGGTGGAAATGGAGGTCACCCTGCGCCAGCTGCTGGTCAACCTCAAGAGCTGGCGGACCAAGTACTACAAGGGCGACAAGGTCCGGGTGCGCGACTTCGAGCAGCTGATCGTCAAGGCCAAGGACAAGAAGGTCCGGGAAACCGGCATGGGCGTGCCGCCCGAGAAGTATCTCGTCGCGGGGCAGGTGACGGCGGTGGAGCAGGCGGTCATGGTGCTTGGCGCCAAGGCCCCCGGCTGGATCAGCGAGACCATGCGCGGCGTCGGCAGGGCGGCGATGAACATCGAGAACCCCAACAAGGCCCAGGCCAAGCTGATGGCCTTCCGCGCCGCCGAGCTGGACGCCCGCCGCAAGCTGGCCGAGCAGCTCGACGGGCTGATGATCACCTCCCGGACGTCCGTGCGGAATTTCGTGGCCGAGAACGACGAGATCAGGACGGCCATGCTGACCTTCCAGCAGGGCGGGTCGGTGGTCACGGGCTCGCAGAAGCTCCTGGAGGACGGCACCGCCGAGGCGACGGTCGAGATCGACCTGAAGCCTCTCTGGAACGCGATTCTTTACTACCAGAAGAAGCTTTCCATCACGATCAGATGACCTGAAGAGCGCGGCCGGAGAATCAGCCGCGCGGGTTCGGGTGTCACGGCCGAGAGCGGCTTGCCCGGCCGCCGGGCGGGTCTGTGCCTGTCTGGCGGCGGGCGGGAGCCGCCGCGGCGGGTGAGCTTTCCCCTGGCCGTGGCATCCGCGCGGAAGGGAACATCGTCATGCTGAAGCATTGCTCATACGCCCTGGCGGCTGTCTGCTGCCTGTTGCTTGCGGCCGGCCCGGCCGCCGGGCAGGCCGTCGCCATGCCCGCCAAGGACGTGGTCGAGGTAACCGTCGTCGGCAACGGCATGGACAAGGATGAGGCCCTGCGCGACGCCATGCGCAAGGCGCTCGAGCAAGGGGCCGGCACGTACATCTACTCCCAGTCCAAGACAAAGGACTTCGTGCTGGTCAAGGACACCATCCTGACCCGCGCCGCCGGCTTCATCCAGAGCAAGACCATCCTCTCCACCCAGCACATGGAGGACGACACCTGGGCGGTCAAGATCAAGGCCGTGGTGTCAGTAAAGGGCATCAAGGACATGTGGGGGGTGGTCAAGAACCTGCTGAAGGAGAAGGGCCGGCCGAAGATCATGGTCTTCATCAACGAGCGGATCGGCAGGGAGGTGGTCGAGAGCTCAACGGTCCAGACGCGGATCGAGAACATGCTGCTCAAGAGCGGGTTCCTGCTGGTCAACCGGGAGCAGCTCAAGGCCATCGACAAGAAGGACCTGACGGCGGCGGTGGCCGAGGACAAGCCAGCCAAGGTCCAGGCCATTGCCAAGCGGTTCGGGGCTCAGTTGTTCATTTCGGGCTCGGCCAACTCCACCCCCGGCCCGGCGAAGATCGTCGGCGGGATCCAGCTCTTCCCGTACGAGGCCGAGGCCAACGTCAAGTGCTATCGCTCCGACACCGCCCAGTTGCTCTCCAGCATCCCGGGCAAGTCAACCCGCGGCGTCGGGCGGGTGAGGCGCACCGGCGCCAAGCAGGCGCTCGACCTCCAGGCCAAGCACGTCGCACCCAAGGTCCGGTACGACATCCTCCGGTTCTGGCAGGACGCCCTCGAAGGCCGGGGCGAGGTCCAGCTCCACGTGGAGGGCGTCACCTTCAAGCAGTACGCCGAGCTGAAGAAGTTGCTCCTGACGGTCAAGCAGGTCAAGGACGTCACCACCAAGTTCCACAACAACAACGCGGAGTGCTCGCTTCAGTCGGACGTTAACGCCGAGACGCTTGCCATGAAGCTCGTCGAGGTGATGACGAACCTGGAAATAACCGACGTTTCGCAGAACGTCATCAAGGCCAAGTTCAAGAAGTGACCGGCTATTGGGCGACGCGTCGTGCGTCGCCCGGAGGTGTGGCCATGAAGCTCAACAGCAAGCTGCTGGTTTGTCTCGCCTTGTCGTGCGCCCTGGCCCTTTCGGCCGCCCCGGCCGCCGGCCAGAAGATCAAGGCCGTGCCTGTGGACAAGACCGTCACGGTCACGGGCGTGGCGGCGGGGACGACCCTCAAGTCCAAGGATGAGGCCGTCGCCCAGGCCCTCCGCAAGGCCGTGGAGGAGACCTGTGGAGTCTTCCTCAAGGCACAGACCAAGACCAGGGACTACCAGACCGTCTATGACAAGATCTTCGCCAACACCGTCGGCTACGTGGTCGAGCACAGGGTCCTGAAGACCTGGACCGACGAGGAGAAGACCTTCGCCACCGTCCGGGTGCGGGTCTCGACGCAGAAGTTCCGGAAGAACTGGGCCGTCATCGCCCACACCGTCGAGCAGGAGAACAACCCCCGCATCATCGTGGCCATAGTCGAGGCCGTCAGCCACACCGCGACCGGCCCGACCTATGAGACCACCAAGTCCGGGATAGTCCAGACGAAGGTCGAGGACTTCTTCCTCTCCAAGGGCCTGGTGCTGGTGGACCGCGCGACCGCCGCCAAGGTCTCCAAGCGCGACCTGCTGCTGGCCGCCGTGAAGGACGACACCAAGGCGGTGGCGGCCATGGCCGCCCGCTTCAAGGCCGACGTCGTGGTCATGGGCCGCGCCAGCGCAAAGCACGGCAAGTCGATAGACGTCTCCGGCGTGACCATGCACCAGTACGTCGCCACGCTCCGCCTGCGCGTCGTCCAGGCCGACGCGGCGCGAGTGCTCGCCTCGAAGACCTACGGGCCGGTGACGCTCACCTCGCTTCAGCGCGGCGGGGCGGAGGACAAGGCCCTCAACAAGCTCGCCAAGGAGGCCGCCCCCAAGCTGCTGGCCGCCGTGGTGGAGGCGTGGCGCAAGCGCGCCAACGTCGCCCGGTCCGTCTCGCTGAGCATCTCCGGAATGGACTACAAGACGTGGAAGGTCTTCCAGATCGAGGCCAAGAAGCTCCGAGGCGTCGAGGGCCTCAGGCTGCGGGAGATAACCGAGGAGGTCGCCAGCATCGAGGTCGAGTACCGATACACCACCGAGAACCTCGCCGACAACCTCATCGAGTTCAAGACCGTCAAGCTCGCGGTCAAGGAGATCACGGCCAACCGCATCAAGCTCAAGCTCGCCAAGTAGCCCCTCCAACCAAGCACCCCACGCCCCTGGCCCCGGCGCGGGCGGACCCGTGGTACTGCTCCGCGGCAGAAGCCGGGCGTGAGATCGAACTCGGTTAATGATTTCCCCGGGCCGGTGCTCGAGCGCCGGCCGTTCTTTGCGCCTCTGCCGGAACTTACACAAGGCACTTGGCGCTATCTGAGCCGGGGTGGAGCTTGCGAATGTCCCGGAACTGTGGTAGAATCATCCGAAAGGTCCACGACAGTCGTGGGCGCAACGCTATCTGCGAAACCCCGGTTCTATGGGCGACATATGCCCGAAAAAATCAAAATCGTCCTGGATACCGATATCGCAGACGATATCGACGATGCCATTTGCCTGTCCATGGCTCTCGGTTCTCCGGAAATCGAGATACTGGGTATCACCACCGTCTACGGTGATGTGGAAACGCGTACGCGGGTGGCCAGAAAAATATGCCGGTCCTGGGGCCGGGATGACATCCCTATCGTTCCGGGTTTTGAGCGTCCACTTCAGTTCGACTGGTACCCCGAGACAAATCCCGAAGAATGTTCCCAAGAACCCGCAGTCGCCGATGAAAAGGAACCGATCGATCGTTCCACAAATGCCTCCCAGTTTATTGCTGACTGCGTTCGCAGGTATCCGGGGGAGGTGAATATTTGCACCATCGGGGCCCTCACCAACGTTGGGGCTGCCCTTTCTATGGATCCGTCCCTTGCCCCTCAAATTGCTGGTATCTATTCAAACGCAGGTAAGCTTCCTCCGGCGCACAATACCGCAAAAGAATGGAACATCATGTACGACCCTTTGGCATGCCAGATTGCTGCAAAATCTGGCGCACCATGGGCTGTCTTGGGAAACGACGTCACATCCGCTCATCTTGGTTTAGGACGCCAGGCATTGGACCGATTGGCGGCCCTGGGGACCCCGGCATCCGAACTGCTCGCAGAGCTGATCGTTCTGTATCGCAGACACAAATTTCATGATACCTCTGTAAAAACGGTAGCGGATGTGAAATTGGCCTGGGTTGCTGACTGCAACACTCTGTTCGCACTGCTCTATCCAGAGTCCTTCGAGTTAAGAACGGGGACTATCACTATTGGGGATGATGCGACAATCAATTTCAGGGAACATTCGGAGGGATTGCACCAATTGGCTTTTTCAAGCATCCCACGCGAATACAACGACAAGTTAGTGGCAAGGGTACTGGGAGAAAAAATAAGTAAGGAATGATCCGTAGAAATCCTGTGTTCACGCGGCGGCAAGGGTGGTCTCCGAGGCGCGGAGGGCGCATAGCACGATTAGGACGTTGTGGGTGACGGCTTTGAGCATCAGGGCGCGGCAGTGTGACCAGTATGTCGTGGCGCTCACGGCTGAACCCAGCCGACGCTTGACCATGCTGAAGACCGTTTCGTCCTGCCATCGCTGTCCGTAACGGGTCAGATAATGCTTGATGGTCACGACGTGGCTCAGGTTGTAGTTTCTCCTTTTGAGGGTCTACGGCGGCTGTGGGCCGGTGCGGCGCCACCGGAGGGTACACCGTGCTTTTAGGGAATCGGTAATGTCACGAACACTTGGCCGCGCATGCGCGGTTGTCGCGGCCATCTTGGCCGCCTGTCTTGTGCCGAGGCCCGCTGCGGCGGGATTGGCAGATCAGTACCCGTTCGACGTGGGCCTGGGCAACGATCCGTCGGTCCTGTACTTCCTGGACTTCGACGACGAGGCCGCCACGGCGGCCTGGCACGGGGGCAGGGCCGGCTACGGGTGGACGGACGATCCGCAGAACGTCTTCGCCGGCGCCGGGGCCCTGGAGATCCAGCAGACCACCGGCACCCATTACCCCATGGAGACCTACAACGAGCTGGCGCCCAGCGACGTGGCCCACGTTCGGTGGTACCGCAAGTGGGAGGCCGGATACGACTGGACGCAGCACAAGATGCCCGGCGTGTATGCCAAGGTGCCGGGCGCCCCGCCGGGCGGGGGCGCGGCCATACCCCCCAACGGATATGACAAGTATTCCTGCAAGCTCTTCGTGGACTGGAACCGCATCCCGCGGTTTTACACCTACCACCCCGAGCAGGCCGGACTCTATGGCGACGAACTGCCGCCCAACCTCGTGAACCCCGCCACAACCGCGCTTCAGACCGAGCGTTGGTACTGCTTCGAGATGATGATCCAGGCCAACAGTGTCACGCCCGGGAACGAGCCCCCGGGCAATCACGACGGCGAGCTGAAGATGTGGATCGACGGTCAACTCGTCGGGCACTACCAGAACATGCGATTCCGCGACACCGAGGACCTGAAGGTCAACTGGTTGACCTACAGCGCCTACGTCGGGGGCACGTGGGTCTCGCAGCGCGACCAAAAGCTCTGGGACGACCAGATCGTCGTGGCCACGGAATACATCGGCCCAATGTTTGCTGGCGAGCCGCCGCCAGAGGACGTGTGGATGGACCACGAGATCAAGTACGTCAACGGCAATTACGGCATTACTTTCATCATCCGCTGCGACGACGGCATCGGCCCTTCGGCGATCTTCACGGAGATGATCTACGAGGGCACCAACGGCGGCCAGCTCCAGCAGGTTGGCGCCTTTGGGGGCATCTCGGTCGATGACGAGGTGAACGCCGCGATGTACGACGGGATCCCGGCGGCGAACTACGACAAGGACCAGGACAGTTGGTTCATGGACGAGTTCGCGGGCACGGGCGCGTCTGTTGTGGTACTGAATGAGAGCCCGAACTTCTACGAGATCGAGTCGGGCACCCCTCCTGGCGAGCCTTACGAGGACCTGGCCCACGCGTACATAGTCTGCACGGGCGACGTGGC
>CBFCZU010000113.1:0-13860 GCA_965602635.1 uncultured Planctomycetales bacterium
CCCCGCCGGAGAACCGATACGTCGGCGAGCTGTACCTGGAGCTGCACCGCGGCACACTCACCAGCCAGGCCCGCACCAAGCGCTTCAACCGTAAGTGCGAGCTTGCCCTGCGCGAGGCGGAGATGTGGTCGGCAGCCGCCGCCGCCACGCGCGGGCGGAAGTACCCGGCCGTCGCGCTGGAGCGGGCATGGAAGAACGTCCTGCTCAACCAGTTCCACGACATCCTGCCCGGCTCGTCTATCGAACGGGTCTACGCCGAGACCGAGCCGCTGTACGAACAGGCCCTCGCCGACTGCCGGCGGATGGCGGCGTCGGCGCGGAAGTCGCTGGCGCCAGGCCGCGGGCGATGGACGGTGTGGAACTCGCTCTCCTGGGCGCGCGAGGCGCTGGTGGCGATCCCCGCACGCGCCGGCCTGGTGCCGGTCGGGCCCGACGGCGAGCCCCTGCCCTTCCAGCCCATCGGCCGGGGGAGGGAGCGGAAGCTGCTGACGGCAGTGGCCGACGTCCCCCCCGCCGGCTGCGCTGCCGTCGCGCTGGCCAAGGGCCGACCGGCGGAAGTGGCCGACGGCGTCTCGGCCCGGGCGACGCGCGGCGGCGCCGTCATGGAGAACGAGTTCATCCGCCTGCGCGTGAACCGCCGGGGCGAGATCGCCGAGCTGTACGACAAGTCGGCCTCCCGGCAGGTCGTCGCCGCCGGCGCGGCGATGAATCGCCTGGAGCTTTACCGCGACAACCCCGCCTCCTGGGACGCCTGGGACATCGACATCGCCTACAAGCGGACGCCCGTGGGCCTGGCCCCAAGCGAGGGCGTCAGGGTTACCGCCGCCGGGCCGCTGGAGGCGCGCGTCGCCTTCCGCCGCCGGGTGGGCAACAGCGTGCTCGACCAGCAGATCGCCCTGCGGCGCGGCTCGCGCCGGATCGACTTCGAGACGGTCGTTGACTGGCGCGAGACGCACCGGCTGCTGAAGGTGGCCTTCCCCGCCGACCTCTCGGCGGTCACGCTGCGGGGCGAGATTCAGTTCGGCCACGTCATCCGCCCGCCCCACCGCAACACCGAGTTCGAGCGACAGCGGTTCGAGTGGACGGCGCAGCGCTGGGCGGGCATCAGCGAGGCGGCCTACGCTCTGGCGGTGCTGAACGACTGCAAGTACGGCTACGACTTCCTCGACGGCGTGCTGCGGCTGTCGCTGCTGCGTGCGCCGGTGGTTCCCGACCCCTCTGCCGACCGCGGGCGCCACGAGTTCACCTACGCCCTGCTCGTCCACGACGGCGCGTTCACCGAGAGCGGCGTGGTGCGGGCGGCGTGCGAGCTCAACAGCCCGGCGGAGCTGACTCCCGGCCGCTGCCCCGGCGGGCGCTGGAGCTTCCTGCAAGTCTCCAACCCGGACGTAATCGTCGAGACCGTCAAGCGGGCCGAGGACAAGGCCGGCACGGTCATCCGCCTGTACGAGTCGCTCGGCGCCACGGCGACGGCGCGGCTGCGGATCGCCGCCGCCGCGGGTGCCGCGGAGGAGTGCGACATGCTCGAAAGGCCCCGCCGCAAGCTCGCCCTCGCACGCGACGGATCGGTGAACCTGCGATTGGGCCCATTCGAGGTTAAGACCGTCCGGTTCCTCTAGAGGCCCGTTCGATCGGCGCGCCGGTCGGATATAATAGCCCTGGAAGGCCGGAGGGGCCCCCGCCGCCCGCCGCTCCAGTGGAGATGAGGATGCGCAGGTTCGTTCCATTCCTGGCTCTGGTGCTGACCGGGGCGGGTCTCCTGGCCGGCAATGCCCAGACCGGCGCCCCGGCGGGCACGACCACGGCCAGCGCCCCGGCGCCCCCGCCCGTGGACAGGGCCAAGGTCGATGAGTTGGTGGGCAAGCTCGCCAGCGGCCGCTACAGCGTCCGCCGCGACGCCCGTGCCGAGCTGCTCAAGCTCGTGGACCTGCCCGGCGTGGCGGAGGTGCTCAAGGCCCGCCTCAAGACCGCCAAGGATCCGGAGGTGAAGGCGTCGCTCGAGAACGTCCTCACCGGCTACGACATGCCGCTGGCGATGGTGTGGTACCGCGGCGGGCTGCGCGAGCTGCCTCGAATCGGCCCGGCTCCATGGCTGTTCGTGCGAGCCGACGGGAGCTTCGTGATCGACAAGTCCAGCCCGCTGGTGACCGGCAAGCCGCCGTCCAGCGCCGGCGGCGACTACCGCCAGGGCAAGCTGACCCGGGCCGAGGTGTTCGCGCTGAAAAAGCTTATCCGCGACAGCGGCCAGGCCCGAGGCCCGTCGAACACCCGCATCGCCTACCGGTCGGGGTGGATGCAGCTTTCGGCGTATCTCCGCAGCGGCAGGGACATCCGCAACTGGCTGGTCGCCTGGCCGGTCGAGGCGTTCCGCCCCGGCGCGTCGCTGTCGCCCTATGCCGCCGACGTGAAGCTGGCAACCGCCCTGCGAACGTTCCTGGCCCCCCGCCCGGCCGAGCCTTACGACGGGCCCGTGGCCATGCACGTCCTGCTGGGCGGAATGATCCGAGGCAAGGTGTATTCGCGGCAGCGGGTGGCCAGCCTGCCTCCCTGGCGGGTGCCCGGCCTGAGCGTGACCGACATGAAGGCGCGCACCTCGGGCCTGGTGCTGAGCAAGGCGCAGATCGAGCGCGTCCGGGCCGCCCTCGCCAAGACGGACGTGTACCAGTACAACGAGTACATCGCCTGCCAGGTGTTCGTCGCCCCCCACGTCAAGGACGCTACGGAGATTCAATTCGGGCGGTGAATGCGGCGCCCCCCGCGCAGATACAGGGCGGCCCCTGCGGCCAGCCGCCCGACAGAGCCACTCACTTGTCAGCGGTGCAGCTCAGGTCTGATACTCCAGCACTTCCTGAATCCGAGCCGGCACAAATTCGTTCACGCTGGCCAGGTAGCCGGTGATCGCATCCTGGAGATTGTCCCGGGCCTGCGCCTCGGTCCGGCCCGAGGATACACATCCCGGCAGCGACGGGCAACTCGCCATGAATCGTCCGCGCTCCGTCTGTCGTACCCGTACGCAAAGTTTCATCTCGCGCCTCTCTTCCCTGCGCTCCCTGACATGTCCTCCATCCGGTCCCTCAGAGGGAGCTGCTTCCAACGTCTCCAAATTATAGCCACCGCCTCAAGTCGATTTCCCGCGCATCCGTGTCCGCCGCCCGGCAAGGTGCCGGTGACGCCACGCAGAGAGCCGAGAACACCCACTGTCCTCCGTGAGGAGACAGGCCAAAAGCCCGCGATCTCTCCGCCGACAGTCGGAAAAGAATACTGCGACTTCTTTGAGCGAGAGTACGACTCCCGAAATGCTAAAGCGATTGTACCGCCTCCGCGGAGCGCGTTTCAACCCAAAAAACGGGCCCTGAAGGCCCCGCCGCGGAGAGGCGCCCCCCAAAGCACGCCCTCCAAAGAGCTTGAAAGGCCCTTGTCGGCGCGAAATTTGGGGAAGATTTTCCGCCTGCGCAGGCTGCGCCCCCGGCCTGGCGGGCAAGCCCCCCCCGCGGGCAGCGCGGCGCGGCAACCAGGCCGGAGATTCGCGCGAAACCCACGCGCTGGCAACGCATTAGACCCCTGACAGCCCGCATCAAGGAGACCGACCATGCACCACGGGTGGCTGATCGGCATTGTCTGCATGCTGGCCGCGGCGGCGACGGCCCCACCCGCTGTCCCCGAGGCACAGAGCGCAAGCGCGCCGCCCCCAACCGGAAAGGTCATCCTCACCCAGGAGCATTTCTGGCGCAAGCACTATACCTTCTCTCCGCCAAAGGTGACGCTGGACGGGGCCAAGGCCAACAAGATCGACACGGACTCGGCCTCCCGGGCGAAATTCCTGGCCGGGCGGTATCTCTCGGGGCTGCGGACGCCTGCCCCGCCGGCGGGGTGGGAGCAGCCGGACTTCGACGACTCGGCCTGGCAGCTCGCCCGAGGCCGGCAGTTCGTGGTCGGCGACGGCCGGGCGATGAAGTACACCAGCGCCGACGCCAACACCGCATACCTCCGCGGAACCGACCCGTTCGTGCTGGAGATCGGGACCATCTGCCAGCGCGGCAAGTTCCGCGTCACCGACCGCGCCAAGGTCCGCGGGCTGAAGCTTTCGGTAGCCTATCGCGGCGGGTTCGTGGCGTACCTCAACGGCAAGGAGGTGGCCCGCGCGTCGCTGCCTCAAGGCAAGCTCGACCCCGAGACGCCCGCGGCGCCTTACGGGCTTGATGCCTTCCTGACGCCCCCGGACGCAAAGGGCAACCGCGCGCCCTGGAACTGGTACACGCACAGGGACAAGAGGTACCTGCCCGCCTGGTCCAGCCGGGAGCGGCACTTCGCGCCGCGGGAGATCGGCCCGGGCGCGCTGCGCGACGGGCTGAACGTCCTGGCCATCGAGCTGCGGCGGACCGACTATCCGCCGCAGTGCGCCCAGAGGAAGGTCGGACTGTGCTTCGCGACGGTGGGGCTGAGCCTGCTGAGCCTCACCGCCGAGGGCGACGCCGGGGCCGTGGAGGAGCTCACGCCCCCGCGCGGGGGCCTGCAGGTGTGGAACCGCGACCTCACCCGCCCGGTCGGGCGCGAGGAAGGCCCCAGCTTCGACGAGAAGCTCCGGCCGATTCGCATCGTCGGCGCCCGCAACGGGACATTTTCCGGCCAGGTGATCGTGCGCGGCGACACGCCCCTCGACGGCCTGTCGGCGGCCGCGTCGGCCCTGACGCAGGTCGGCGGAAAGGGCACGATCGCTCCGGCGTCCGTCAGTATCCGCTACGGGGCCGTGAACCCCACGAACGCCGGCGGCGGACTGGGCTACCTCCAGGCCGTGCTGGACAAGAGGGCCAGGACCGACCTGCTGGGCCGAGACCCCAAGAGCCCGCTGCACGGGCGGTTCGACTCGCTACTGGACGAGCCGCCGGCGGGCGCCAAGGCCATGCCCGTGTGGGTGACGGTGAAGGTCCCCAAGGACGCCCCCCCCGGCAGCTACAAGGGCACGCTGACCATAACCGCAGGCGCCGCCCGTGCGGAGGTGCCGATCGACCTGTACCTGGCCGACTGGACGCTCCCCGGCCTGGCCGACTACGTGAGCCTCATCAACATCTACCAGTCACCGGACACCCTGGCGGCTCACTACAAGCTCGACATGTGGTCGGAGGAACACTGGCGGATGATAGAGCGGTCGCTGAGGCTCATGGGCGAGACCGGCAACATCGGGCTGTTCTTCCCCCTCCTGGCCGAATCGCAGATGGGCAACGCCGAATCGATGGTGGTGTGGATCAGCCAGGGCGACGGCAGCTACAAGCACGACTTCGCCAATTTCGACCGGTATCTGGCGACGGCGTTGAAGTATCACACGCGCCTGCGGTTCCTTTCGCTGAACGTCTGGGGCGGCGAGGCCCAACCTTGGCGGGGCAGGCCCGCCGCCGGGGCGCTGGTGACGGTGCTGGACCCCAAGACGGGCAAGAAGTCGAACATGAAGCTGCCCGACTACGGCACGGGCGAATGCGAAAAGCTCTGGCGCCCTCTGTTGACGGCCATTCGAGACCGCCTGGCCAAGCGCGGGCTGAAGGAACTGATCATGCTGGGCCTGCCTTACGACATGGGCCCGGACTGGCGGCAGGTGGCCATGTTCCGTCGGATACTGCCGGCGGCGCCGTGGATCCGCGAGTCGCACTACAACGTGAACAGCTACCGCTACGACGCCAAGGATGCCAAGGCGGCCGTGCCGGTGGCGTACAACTCGATCGTCTGGGGCGGCGGGGTGCCTGACCCGGCCGCCAAGCGGATGTACGGCTGGCGTTACAACCCCAAGCACCTGGTGATGACGTTCAACCGCGCGGGCGCCTCGGCGTTGAGCCTGCGCGGCTTCGCCCCGCCGTGGTCGTACCGGATGTGGATGGAAAGCACTCTGGCCGGAGGGCGGAACGGCAACGGACGGGTCGGCGGCGACTACTGGCGGATCGGCATGCGCCCAAGGGGCCCGGGGAGGATCTCCAGCGAGGCCGGCGGCGGATGCGGCGGGACACTGTTCGGAAGCTACCTCCGCTCCAGCGTGGGGCAGGTGGGCCTGGGCAACAGCACGACGGACCTCTTCGCCGCGGGACCGGCCGGGCCCGTCAGCACCGTCCGTCTCGAAAACGCTCGCGAGGGCAACCAGGAGGCCGAGGCCAGGATCGCCATCGAGAAGGCCCTGCTGGACAAGGGCAGGCCCCTGCCGGCCGACCTGGCGGACGAGTGTCAGCGCTTCCTCGATCGGCGCACGAACATCCTGCGGATGTGGACGATCCGCGCGGCCGACATCGCCCGGCTCAACTGGCAGGACCGCAGCAGGCTCCTCTACGACCTGGCCGGGAAGGTCGATCGCGCGAGGGCGCGGTAGGCGCCCGCTCGCCTCAGCTATTGCGGCGCCGCCTGACCTGTGCTGAGCGCCGTCGAAGCAGCGCACAAATGCCCAGAATCAGCACCAGTGCGGAGGAGGGCTCGGGAACGGCCCCGGGCGACGCCGGGCAGCCCGTCTGGTAGTTGCTTGACCAGATGACGTAGTCCAGGCCGTCAGCGATGCCGTCGGCGTTGAAGTCGCCCTCCTGCCAGGTACCGCCCGTGAGGTAATTGGTGGACCAGGCGACGTAGTCCAGGCCATCCACGCAGAAGTCGAGCGTCGCGTCGCCTTGATACGTCGCGAGGAGCGTCAGGGCGTTCGCGCCGTGGACCTTCACCAGCGCCTTGTTGCCGTCGAACAGCCAGCCCGTCGTGTCGGCGAACTCGCCGGATCGCGACCCGTACGTCATGATCTCGAACTCATCGCCCGGGTCCGGGAGGAACCCGCCGATCAGCCATATCGCCAGCGCGCCGTCCAGGGCGGCCGACCCGGCGACGTTGACCTGGTCGTAGGCGCTGCCGGCCGTCTTGCCGCCCAGCTCGATGTTCAGCCTGCTGAGATGGCCCAAGGTCACGTCGCCGCCGAAGTCGATCGCCGCGGGGCTTGCGCCCGGCGTGATGTCGGCTTCGAGGTACACCTGCCCGGCGCCGGAGATCCCCAGGCCGGAGAATTCGCCGAAGAACGTCGCCGACGAATCGGCCGAGACCTGGAACAGGGCCCCGTTGCTGGCCACGTCGTCCCAGAACGTCACGTCCGCCTGGCCGGAGATGATGATCCGACCCACGGTCAGGTTGCTCACGTCGCCGAAGACGCTGGTCACTCCGTTGGACAGCGCCACGTCGCCGTAATTCCTCAGCCCGCCGCCGCAGATCAAGGTGCCCCGCCCGAGGATGTTGCCCAGCTCGTTGTTGTGGACCTCGCCGGTCAGCTCAACCGTTCCCTGGGCAAGGGTTATCGTCCCGCTGTTGGCCGCATACGGGGTGCTGATCAACAGGCGCTGGCCCTGCCCGACGCGGATCTCGGCGCCGTCTTCGTTGTCGAAGGACGAACTGCTGGATATCCTGCCGTGGCCGAGGATCAGGCCCCAGTTGATCATACTCCCGGCCGCGAGCTGCGCGCCGCTGCCACCCAGCTCGACCTCGCCGTGATTGTTCAAGGCCATGGCCACACCGAGGGTGCCGTCGTTAACTATCACCACGCCGGAGGCCTGGATCTCGGCGCTTTGCGCCAGGATGCTGCCGGCGTCCAGGCGCACCGTGCCGCGGGGATAGACCTTCAGGCCGTCGTGGACCGAGACATGCCCGCCGCCGCTGACGGTCAGGGTGCCCGCGCCCCCGGCGCCCACATCGTGGCCACCAGCAAACAGGAAGCCGCCGATGTTCCACGCCGAGCCCGCGCCGTCAACGACGACCTCAGCGGCGCTGTCCAGGTCATAGCCGATGGCGCCGTGCCCGCTCATGACCGAACCGCCGTCCGAGACCACCAGGGATCCGAATGACTGGAAGCCCGTCCCAAGCCTCACGCCTCCGTCAAGGTTGAGGGCAGACCCTGCGCCGCTTACGGTGACCTGGCCACCCGCGAAAGTCGCGCCGATGTCGCAGTTGCCCCCCCCGGCAATGACGCCGCCCTGCTCGATGTCCACCCGCCCCGAGCCGTCCGCACCCACTTCGAGGTTGTCGCGCACTTCCAGCCTCGACCCGGCGCCGGAGACGCTGACCGTCCCCGCGCCGCTGTGCTCCGTGCCCAGCCTGACCCCGGAGGAACAGGTTAATACCCCGCCGTCCTGCGCCGTCACACACCCGCTGCCGTATGCGCCCACGAACAGCCAGCCGTCGACGTTCCATTCGGTGCCGCTCCCGACGACGGCGGCCGTGCCCGAGGCTTCCATGACATCACCCAGCATGCAGTCGCCTGTGTCGGCTTTGGCCCCGCCGGTGAGCGTCAAGGTTCCCGAGCCCTGTCCCCCCAGCGTCAACTGGTTCTGAACGGACCAAAGCGAGCCAGCGCCGGCGATCTCCACGATCCCCGTGCTGCCGAACATATCCCCGACGCGTGCTTCATTGCTCGTGTTGCAGACGGCACGGTCCCTGACCGTCAGCATCCCGGTGCCGTACTCGCCGATACGGGCAGTGTCCGCCTGGCAGTAGGCGGCGGAGAGAACCAGCTCGCCTACGTTGTCCCAGTCATGCCCCAGGGTCAGACCGTTGGCCAAGAGGTGCCCGTTGCAGGCTGTCAGCCGCGCGCCGGCATAGGGAACGGGACCCTCGCCGACGACTATGCTGTTGAGGTTGTAGGTGTAGCCGCCGAGGTCGAATGAGACGTTGCCCTCAGGGACGCCCAGCTGGGCGTTTGCACGATTCTGCACGAACGTCACGGCGTAGCTGCTCTGGAGATCGAAGACGGCCTCGGTCCCGGGGGTCGGCGGACCCGTCGGGCTCCAGTTGCTCGCGCCGCCGAAGATCCCGCCGGCGGGGTTCGTCCAGTAATAGGTCTGCCCGCCTGCAGGCGCGCACCAGGCCAGAACAATACCGACAAGCGCACAGATAGCCCCACAACGTACCTTTATCTGGCAAGACATCTCTGCCTCCTTTTGCATCCCCAGGAAATAGCTCGCGTAATGCTGCCCACACGGAATACCACAGTATGCGGCCCCGTCAGTCGAAGCGCGCCGGTCTCGCTCAGAGTTTCGCCTTTCGCCTCAGCAGCAATGCCGCGCCCACCCCGAGCAGCACCAGCGTGCCGGGCTCGGGGACGATCCCCCCGCCGCCGGGGCCGGGGAACGGGTCGTAGTTGTTGGACCAGATGACGAAGTCCACCCCGTCAACGAGCCCGTCGTCGTTCATGTCGCCCTGCTCCCAGGTCTTGCCCCAGACTGCCGGCTCGTAGTTGTTCGACCACATGACGAAGTCCACGCCGTCCACCAGGCCGTCGCGGATGACGTCGCCGGGGAGTGGGTCAACCATCCATGCGAGGGCGAAGTCCTCGCTGTCGGCGTCGCCAACGTCATCGAACAGCTCGCCGCTCCACCTGACGCGGAGCAGGTACTGGGCGGTCTCGGGCACGGTGAGGTGCAGGTGCTCGACGCTGTCCCACCCCTCGACGAGCCCGTCGGGGTCGGCCGGATCCCAGCCGCTGATGGACGCCGCCACTGGCTCGCCGATCGGCTGGCCCGACCCGTCGGCGACGTACAGCAGCAGGTCGAGGTCGTCGAAGCTGTCGTTGAGGAAACTCGTCAGCGGGTAAGGGTTGTTCTTGGTGGGGTCGAAGCCGACCACCGAGCGGTCCATGAACCACGCGGCCGTGGCTGAGAGCGTCTCGCCTGCGAAGAGCCCGCCGTCGAAGAGGTAGTCGCGGCTGTTGCCCTGTCCGACGACGTCGACGCTCCATCCGGTGGGCCCCACCGTGCCGGCGTCGCCGCCGGTGCCGGACGAGGCGGCGTACTGCCTCCACGCCCGGCCGAGGTCAACCCGCCCGGCGCCCTGGGCCGGGTCCACGGGGGCGTAGTTGATTACCGTGCCGGTAGTCGGGTGTACGGCCGATACCTGCGACCAGCCCGCCAGCTTCACCGCCGAGTTCATCAGCACCGCCTTGACCAGGCGTGGGTCGGTGGACCGCCCGGCGTCTTGGCCCGACTCGATCAGCAGCGCCGCCGAGGCCGCCACCACCGGCGAGGAGAAACTCGTCCCGCTGCTAGGCAAGAAATCCGTCGCCCCGCTCATCGTCGGCATGAGGATGTAGGAGCCCGGTGCGACGACGTCGGGCTTGGTGCGCGTTGCGGGGTCGTCGAAGGAGCCGACCAGCCCGCCGCTGGACCACGAGGTGACCACCTCCTGATCGCCGAAGCCGCTGGTGGCGCCCACGGCGATGACGTTCCAGCCGTTGGCCGGTGCGCCGACAATGCCCGGGCCCTCGTTGCCCGACGAGACGACCGCCGTCACGCCGCAACTGTTGGCGAGGTAATCATAGATGATGGTCTCGATGACGTTGCCGGTGTCGTTTGTGCCGCCCCAACTCGAGTTGATGACATCGACGGTCCGGGCGGATGGCCCGCCGATACTGCCGTCGGGTGCCAAGCCCGCCTCGCCGAAGATCATCAGCGGCCAGAGCACCGAGTTTCCGCTGATGGTGAAGGACCCGTTGAAGAAGTTGGTGGCGATGTGCCCGCTCCAGACCGTTGACCCGTAGGCGATTCCCGGCCCGGTGGGAGTGGGCGATCCGTCGTTGAGCAGGGCATCGGCGATCATCGTCCCGACGACGGCCGTGGGGTGGTCGCGGTCCAACGGGTCGCGGATGGTGCGGTCGTACTGGATCTTGTGGGCGACCCGCCCGTCGTCGAGGGTCTCATGCCCGTCCCAGACGTGCCCGCCCTCGACGTTGCCGATGACGGTGCCCGTGCCGGTGTAGCCCCGGTTGTGGAACCACTCGGCGCGGATGTGCCCGGCCACCTGCTCGAGCGTCACCCCCGCCGCCGGAGCCACCCCCACCACCAGAACCAACAGTCCGCAAAGATACCGGTCGCGCACGCCCTGCCCTCCAATTCTGAACTCACGCCCTGCCCGTAATGATAAGGCAAGATGGCCAAAACGGCGTGAAGATTCCATGTACCTTTCTTCGCAGTTACTGCCGCCCCGTGAGGAGTGTGGCCAATGCCGAGCGGGCTTGAGGCGCGGGTCCGTGGTCCAGGGCCTCGGCCGCTGCCGTCAGCAGCCCCGCCTGGCGACGGGTGAAGGCCATGGGCGCGGCGGGGTCGAAGCCCTCGAACCCCAGCCGGCGGCGGATGGCGTCGCGCAGGGCGTCGAGGCCCTCGAGGCTTCGCCCTGAGACGGCCACCTGGGCCGGCCCGGCCGCCTGGCCGAGGTCGCTCTTGCCGGCGACCTCCAGCACGGACCCCAGGCCGCGGAGGCGGGAGAGCATCGCCGCATGCTCGGCTTCGACCCCTCCGCCCGGCGGCACCAGGCAGATCACCACCTGGGCCGATTCGATCCGCTGCCACGCCCGCCGGACGGCCTCGGCCTCCACGCCTCGGCGCCCCTGCCACAGGCCGGCCGTGTCCGTCAGCCAGACGGGGACGCCGGCAACGTCGGTGAGGCTGCGGACCCAGTCGCGGGTCGTGCCCGGCGCCTCGGAGACGACCGACGCCCGGCGCCCGACGAGGGCGTTTGCCAGGGCGCTCTTGCCGGCGTTTGGCGGCCCGGCGATGACGACCTCCGCCGGTTCGAGCAGGCGCTTCATGGTCGCCATCGCATCGGCGGCGCGGCGAAGCTCGCCTGCCCGAGGTTCCGGCGACGAGGCCAGCGCCGAGAGCCCTCCCCACCATTGCGCCGTCAGGGCCGATGCCGCCAGCGCCGTCGCGGCCGAGCGGAGCGCCGCGAGCACCTCCCGGGCGACCGCGGGGTTTTCGAACGGGCCCTTCACCGCCGCCAGGACCGGATCGGCCGGGTCGTCGGCGACTATCTGCGCACCGCAATCGCCCAGCAGCGCGAGCACCTTCCGCCCGACTTGCGGCCCGCCGTGGATGTTGATCTCGACCGAGCCCGACTGAATGCTCACCACCGCCTCGTCGAGCCGCTCCTGTCCGCGGACAATCCAGCCCAGGGCGAGCTGCCCGCTCCCCGGCCAGGCGCGCCGCGGGCGGAAGACCTGCCGCAGCACCGCCTCGGCGCCCGGGCCGGCGAGGACGATGACCGCGATTCCCCCTCGCCCCGGCGAGGTGACCAGACGAGCGGTCGTGGCGGCGGGCGTCACGGGCGGTCCGCCTCGGCCAGGCGATAGGCCAAGGCGACGCCCGCCAGGCACAGGTCGGGGACTATGGCGTGCACGAAGTCGCAGCCCTCGCCGACCAGCTCGGCGTCGCCGCCGGTGAGGATCAGCAGAGGCCACTGCCTAAGCTCGGCGGCGTAGGCCTCGGTCAGCTCGCGCAGGGCGCCGCGTGCGCCGTACACGAGCCCCCCGACGATCGCCTCGCGGGTGTCGCGCCCGAAGACCCAGTCGGGCCTGGCCAGCTCGATCTTCGGCAGGAAGGCGGCCCGCCCCGCCAGCGCCTCGGCCCCGGGGGCGAGGCCCGGGAGGATGGCGCCTCCGAGGAAGACGCCGTCGGGGCTGACGCAGTCGATGGTGATGGCCGTGCCGAAGTCGGCCACGACGACGGCCTGCTTCAGGCGGTGATACGCCATGGCCGCGGCGCAGAGCCTGTCGGTGCCGATCCGCTCGGGATGGTCCAGGGCGGTTTCCATGGGCAGCGGCAGATCGCTGCCCACGAGCAGCACGTCCTGGCCGATGTTCGCGGCCGCCGACTTGAGCAGCTCCAGGCCGGCGGGATTGACCGAGCAGGCCGCCACGCGCCGCGGCTCCGGCGTCTCCTGCCAGACTTCCGCCAGGGCCTGGGCGACCGCGGCCGGGTCGTCCGACGCCACGCGCCGAACCGGCGAGGCCACGTCATCCACCACGCAGCCCAGGGCGATTCGGGAGTTGCCCACGTCGCACGCCAGGATGCCCTTGGCCATCGCCTTGGCCATCGGTCCGCCTTCCACAAAGCCTGTCCTGCCGCCGCCCGCGCGGCCGCGGAATATCAGCTCGGATGCAAGGTCTGCCAGATCCGCTCGGACAGCCGGCGGAGCCCCTTGCCGGTCGCCGCGGAGATGCTCAGCACGTCCCCCCCGACGGCCTGGCGGAACTTCCGCAGGGCCTCCCGGCTGCCGGTCAGGTCGGTCTTGTTGGCCGCGACAATCTGCGGCTTCTCGCCCAGCGCACGGGAGTGCGCCCGCAGCTCCTGGTTGATCGCCTGGAACTGCTCGACAGGATCGCCGGACGGGGGGCAGATGTCCACCATGTGCACGATCAGCGTGGTCCGCTCGATGTGCTTGAGGAACTCGTCACCCAGGCCCGCGCCGCGGTGGGCGCCTTCAATCAGCCCGGGTATGTCGGCCATCACCAGCCGGCGCTCGCCGGAAAGCTCGACGATGCCGAGCACCGGCTCGAGCGTGGTGAAGGGGTAGTCGGCGACCTTCGGGGTCGCGTCGGAGAGTCGGCGGATGAGGGTGCTCTTGCCGGCGTTGGGCATTCCCACGAGCCCGACGTCGGCGATGAGCTTTAGCTCCAGTTTCAAGGCGCGTGCCTGGCCCGGCTCGCCTTCGGTGGCCCGGCGCGGGGTCTGGTTGGTCGAGGTGGCGAAGTGAACGTTGCCCTTGCCGCCCTTGCCGCCGCGGGCGACGCAGACGCGCTCGCCTGGCTCGGTGAGGTCCTTCAGCACGATTCCGTACTCCACGTCGCGGACGATCGTGCCCGGCGGGAGGGGTATGATCACGTCCCGGCCGTTCCTGCCGTAGCACTTCTTGCCCATGCCATGCCCGCCGTTGCCGGCCCGCCAGTGGTGCCTGCCGGCCAGGTGCCGCAGCGTGCTGTGCGACTCGTCGGCCAGGCAGTAGGCGCTTCCCCCGTCGCCTCCGTCACCGCCGTCCGGTCCGCCGCGCGGGACGTACTTCTCGCGCCGGAAGCTGACGCATCCGTTGCCGCCG
>CBFCZU010000114.1:0-13846 GCA_965602635.1 uncultured Planctomycetales bacterium
GATGAAGACGGGAAGCTCCGGGACGCCGGTGTCCCTCCGCAGCCCCTCGACGAGGCGCTTGAGGTGGACCAGGTAGTTCCTGGCGACCTCGGGCTTGCGCATGTCCTTGCCGCCCTGCTTCCAGGCGAAGCCGGCGAGCTCGAACTTGCTGACCTCCCTGGCCGCACGCACGCAGGCCACGATGTCGTTGTAAATGGGGCCCTTGTGCGCGTCGCCGGTGAGCGCGGCCTCCTCCCTCTTCCAGTCGGGCACGAAGGCCAGGATGCCCGTGCCGCCGACGGCGATCTTGATGATGCCGATGGTGTCCTCGGGCCACGCCTTCGCCAGCTCGTGCGCCAGGCCCACCTCCGGCCCGAAGCGCCGCGCGGGCACCAGGTACTCCCACTGGCCGCTGCTCCACACGCGGATGCGCTCGTGGGGCTTGCGGAGGGCCGCCTGCTCGTCGGCCAGCTCACCCGTGGTGGCCTGGCCGACCATGTTCGACTGCCCTGAGAGGATGAAGACGCGGAAGCGGCCCCGCGTCGGCACCGGCGCCTTGCCGCCGGCGTTCTTCAGGCCGCGATTGCCCGTGCCCGGCCTCGGCTTCTGCGCGGCGCTCGCGGCGACGCACCACAGGCAGGCGATCCATGCGACCCAGAGACACCGGCTCCGTGAGGCACCCATTGGCGACTCCCTCACTGAGTGTCAGAGCCCGTTGTGGGTGCGGCCCTTGCGGGCGAGGGCGCGCTGCTAGCGGATCGCCTTGAGCATGTCCCCGGCGCGCTTCTTGGTCCTGCCCGACTTGGCGTTGGCGACCGCGGCCTGGAGCGCCTTGCGCCGCTGGTCCTTCGAGGCGCCCGGCACGCCGCCCCTGCGGAGCAGCTCGACAATGGCCGCCGACGCCTCCTCGGACACGGACTTGTCGGCCGCGAAGGCCGCCAGCCGCGCGAGCGCGCCCGCGGCTCGGATGGTGCCGAGCACCGAGACCGCGAGCTGCTTCTCCTCGCGGCGCTGGATCAGCGGGAGCACTTCGCCGACCCTGGCCAGCCTCTCGCCGTCCTTGAGCTTCCTGGCCCCCCGGACCATCTCCAGGTAGCCGCGCAGCGCGAGGACGCGGTGCGGCAGCTTCTTGCCCGACTTGGCGAGTGCCAGGAGCGGCTTCGCGACGGCGAGGTCGTCGGGCCAGTTGTTGGGCCACGTGGACAGGGCGCGTGCCGCCGCGTCCTGGACGGCCTCGTCCTTGTCGTCGAGGGCGGCACCCACGGCGGCGAGGGCGTCGGGCCCGCCGGCGCAGGCGAGCGCGGGCAGCGCGAGCGCGCGAAGGGCGCCCTCCCCGCTTCGCGCGAGGGGCGTCAGGTGCTGCACGCAGGCGGCCCCCGTGCGGGCGCCGATCGCCCGGAGCGCCTTGCCGATGGCGGCGCGCTCCTTGGCATCGGCAGTCTTCTGAAGGATCCGCACGAGGTCCGCGGCCTGCTTCTCGCCGCCGATGGCGCCGATGGCCGCCACCGCGGCGGCGCGGACCGCCGCGTCGGCGTCCTCGGCGCTGCGGGCGAGAGCGGGCAGCCCGGCCTCGATCTCTCGCCGCGCCGTCAGCTCGATGAGCACCTGGCGGACCTTCCCCGACGCCTTCGCCAGGCGCGCCACCATGGCCGCGTCCACGTCGTCGCCGGGCAGCCTCGCCAGCGTCGCCTTCGCCGTGCTTGCCAGCTCGGCGTCGGCGTCAACCGCGGCGGCCAGCAGCACGGGCAGGCACGAGGCGTTGCCCAGGCGTGCCAGCGCGCCCATCGCCACGAGCCGCACCGCCTTCGGGCCGCTCCCGGCCGCCGCGAGCACGGCGGGCAATGCCTTGCGGTCGCCGCGGTCCGCCAGGGCATAGAGCAGCATCGCCCGACGGCCGGGCGCCAGCCGGCTCAGCTCGGCCGCCAGCGCCTCGGTCGCCTCGGGGCCGGGCAGCTCGCGCGCCACGCGCAAGCCGATGCCGAAGAACGCCTTGTCCGCCGACCGCAACTGCGCGACGAGCAGCGGGACCCCCGCGGCGCCGCGGGCCAGGTTGACCCCGCGGGTGGCCGCGGGGTGTCGCTGGGTGGGCACGTCGGCCTTGCGGACCGCCTCGTAGAGCCTCACGGCCTCGGCGGCCTTGCCGCCGGCGAGCAGCCGCTCGGCGCACCTCACGCAGCCGTGGGCGGCCGTGGAGCGGACCGCGGGCGGCGCGCCCGCGAGGCATCCCTCGAGCGCCTTGACCGCCTGGGCGCCGCCGATGCGCCCCAGGGCAGCCGCCGCGGCCGAGGCCACCTGTGCATCGGCGTCCTTGAGCTTGGCGACGAGCGCGCCGACGGCCTTGGGGTCGCGCCGCACGCCGATCGAGTTGATCGTGCCGATGAGCAGCCGGCCCTTGAGCGAGCCGATGGCGTCGCGCAGGGCCGCGTCGGCGGCCGGGTCGGGGATCGCCTCGAGGGCGATGCGCGCCCAGGAGGCGAGCTCCTTGTCGGCCAGGAGCTTCGCCAGCGCGGGCACCGCGGCCTTGGTGCCGTAGACGGCGAGCTGCTTGCAGGGGATCGCCTTGTCCTTCGCCGGCGCGCTGGACTGGAGCACGGCGATCAGCTTCGCCTCATCCGGCTTCTCGGCAGCCATCGCGGAAGCCGCGATCGCGGCCAGGGCGGCAGCCATCGCGAGGGTTCGGGCCTTGAGCACCATCGTTCTCCTTACTCTCAGGCAGCGGCGGCCGGGATCGGGGGCCTAGAGCCGCCAGGGCTCGCGAATCGCCTCGGAGCGCAGGCGATTGGCCTCGGGGTCGTCAACGAACAGGTGCGTCTTGGGGTCGAAGGTGAGCTTGCGTCCCAGGAAGATGGCGATGTTGGCGGCGTGGCAGGTGATGTGCGAGTTGCAGGCGACGAAGTGGTTGGCCTTGGGCAGGCCGCGGGTCTTCACGCAGTTGAAGAAGTCGCGGACGTGGTCGTTCGCGGGGTAGCCCGTGGTCTTGGCGCCCCTGGCGGCCAGCAGCTCGGGCTGGCTGACGAAGATGTTGCCGCTGTCGCCGACCTCGAGCCAGCCGGCGTCGCCCTCGAAGCGCGCGGGGCACGAGCCGATGCCCGCCATCCAGCCGCCGTTGCGGATGACCAGCTTCACGCCCGAGGCGTAGCGGGCGACCGCCTGGCCGCCCTTGGGCGGCTCGTACTCGATCGGCACCGTGTCGTCGCTGCCGTTGCCCCACTGACAGATGTCCACGCAGTGGCTGCCCCACTCGAGCACGCCGCCGCCGACCAGCCCGCCGCCCTTCTCGAAGTGGAAGGCCCTCATCAGCCCGTGATTGTACGGCCGCCAGGCGGCGGGGCCGAGGTAGAGGTCCCAGTCCACCTGCTCCTTCGGCGGCTCGGGCTCCGCGGGCGCCCAGCCGCTCATCTTGGTGCCCATGCCGCCGGGGTGCGCGTGGAGCGTGTGGAGCTTGCCCAGCTTGCCGTCATGCACGAGGCCGATGGCGAAGACGAAGTGGGCGACGTTGCGCCGCTGCATGCCGCCCTGGAAGACGCGCCCGGTGCGCTGGTAGGTCGCGGCCAGCTCCAGGCTCTGGACGATGTTCTTGGTGCACGGCTTCTCGCAGTAGACGTCCTTGCCGGCCTTGGCGGCCATGATCGCGGCGGTCACGTGCCAGTTCGGGCCGGTGGCGATCATCAGGGCGTCGATGTCGGGGCGGTCGAACATCTCGCGGAAGTCGCGGTAGGTGACGCACTTGTCGTCGCGGTTGCGGTCGTCGGCCATCTTCTTGGCGCGGGCGCGCCGCGGCGCCCGGACGTCGCACACGGCCACGCAGCGGACGTCGGGCTCCCGCAGCATGCAACTGAACACGTATCCGCCCCGGCCGCCGATGCCCATGGCGCCCAGGCGGATCTGGTCGCTCGGCGCCACGACGCCGCCCTTGCCCAGGACCGTCGAGCTCACCACGTGCGGCGCCAGGGCCGCGCCCACGGCCGCCAGCCCTCGTCGCAGA
Organism: uncultured Planctomycetales bacterium; assembly: GCA_965602635.1. Taxonomy (GTDB): domain Bacteria; phylum Planctomycetota; class Phycisphaerae; order SM23-33; family SM23-33; genus CBFCZU01. The sequence continues at coordinate 3,965 of CBFCZU010000114.1, forward strand.
AACTGCCGACGCCGAACGGTCGGTTCCTTCTCCATGGACGATTCCTTTCCGCCAAGGCTCTGTGTCGAAACGCGCCCCGGCATTCTAGCCACAACGCCCGGCATTGCAAGCGACGGTCCGCCCCGAGCGGGGTCGGACAGGTCGCGTCAGCCGCCCAGACGCTTCCGCCAGCCGGGCCCGTCGGCCAGCCAGTCGAGGGTGAAGCGGGCGACGGCGATGCTCTCATAGAGCTTCTTGCGGCCGCGCTCGAAGAGCAGGTAGACGGTGCCGTCCTTGCCCGCCGAGAGCGACGGGTAGGCGCTGGGGCCTTTCCAGACCATCCGATGGGAGCCGGCGACAAGCGCTATCCCGGCAGGTTGCCCCAGGGGGACGGATGCACGTATGTCGGTCGGCGCCGTGGCGTGCGTGCTCGGCGCCGTGTCCGCATCTGCGGGCGCGGCGCTCAGGCTCGTATCCCCGACTGCGGCTTCGACGTGACCTCAGTATTCGGCTACAACCTGAGGGATTTCCCAGGCTTCCTGGCCAGGTTCCGGCGTTGCCGGCAGTGTTCTAGTCCCCTATGCAGGCTCAGGGTGGGCGGCAACAGGCGCGGAACTCCCGCTCTTGCCTGACCGCGTTGCGATTGGTGACACAACCTATGAAATGGTCGTCTCGGGCGATTCCGTGCCCAGAGAAAAGACCTCAAGGCTGCCGAGCGCATATCGGTTTCACAAGGGTCAACCGATTGAACACCTTGACAAGTCACCGGAGAGAAACAGGGAGAAGGCTTTTCTCCCCGCTACGAATGGACGGGGGTGCTGGATCAAAGACCAAGACAGCCAGCGTCACTGTGGCTTTTCGTGCGCCGTTGGGGTCGCGAGAGGAGGCCAGAGCGTTGGGGCATGCAGGCATGAACGCAGGTGAATTGGGACGCCGCAAGTTTCTCAAGCTGACTGGGGTGGCCGGTCTTGTGGCCGCCTGTCCGGGGTGCGCAAGAACGTCCACGCAGGAAGAGCCGCTCGGGCAGGCGAAGAAGCCGAACATCGTATTCTTCTTTGTCGACGACCAAGGCTGGCAGGACACCTCGGGACCGTTCTGGACCAAACGGACGGCGCTGAACGACAAGTATCAAACGCCCAACATGGAGAAGCTCGCCAGGCAGGGCATGAACTTCACGCAGGCCTACGCGGCCCCGCTCTGTTCCCCCTCGCGGATCAGCCTGGTGACCGGCATGAACGCCGCGCGGCACCGGGTAACCAACTGGACGCTGCATAAGGACTGGTCGCCCGACAAGGAGCATCCCACGCTGCGGATGCCGGACTGGAACTGGAACGGGACGAGCCAGAAGCCGGGCACGGACCGAACGCTGGTCGCCGTGACGCTGCCCGAGTTCTTGCGAAAGGCGGGGTACAGAACGATCCACGTCGGCAAGGCACACTTTGCCGCGGATACGACCCCATCCGAGGATCCTTGCACACTCGGGTTCGACGTCAATATCGCCGGCGCCCCCGGAAGCTATCTGGGAAAGAAGAACTTCGCTCGCCGCGGCGGCTCCGCTGTTGATGTGCCGGGGCTCGAGGAGTACCACGGCAAGCACATCTATCTGGCCGAAGCGTTGACCATCGAGTGGTCAGGCCCGATTCAGTATGCAATGACGATTGCCTGATTGCCGAGGACATCTTCCCGACGTTTCTGGAAATGGCCGGAGTCACGGGCTACAAGCAGCCCGGCGGGAAGATCGACGGGAAGAGCTTTGTGCCTCTGCTGAAAGGCGAGGCCGGCATCTCAAAGGGAAGGCCGGTATTCTGGCATTATCCGCATTACTATCTCACACAGCAACCATTCAGCGCTGTGCGCATGAAGGAAGGCTCTGCTGTGCGGTGTGGGGTCTGGGGGCGATCGCGCGGGTGTTGTGCGATGCCTATGGCGTGGACGCCACGGCGTTGCGGCGTCGCGGCCCGCACGCAAACGAGGCGCGCCGCGTGGCCATGGCCTTGGCGAAGGCGTTGACGACGGTATCGCTACGTTCGCAGGGCGAGCGCTTCGGCGGCGTGGGCCCCGCCGCGGTGAGCAACACGCTGCGGCAGCTAGCCGCCGCCCGTCGTGCCTGGCGCCGTCTTGCGAAGCTCTTGCGTCGGTGCCGCCAGGCGAATGCTCTAGACCTGACCGCTGGCTCCCGTTCTGTTATCTCCGTTCCCCTTTCCGTATGTTTCTATCCACTCCGCGTCTGAGACCTGTTGGTTTGATCCAGTGATACTTTCCTGCGGCGCTTTCGTCGATCTTCACGGGCGCATCGAATCCCAGAGCGATTACCGAGTCATTTGTGTCAGGAGCTTTGCCGGGAACTCTCACCGTCGTGATATGCTTGTTTGCATCCCGTTCGACAGTCAACATCGCGCGTTCGGGGTCTGCCAACAGATATGCCTTGGAAGGTTCGCCGACCAATCCATGAAACGTGATGCCTTCGGGGTGCCATTTCATGACATGCAGGTAGAGCATGTTTCGTTTCTGCGTTATGGAGCCCCACGGGAAGTCAAAGTCGAAGGGACTGGCCGTTGTCCCGTAAATCGACTCGCCGTTGATCTTCATCCATTCGCCGATAACCTTCAGGCGCTCCACTTCTTCAGGGCAGAAACTGCCTTCGGCCGTCGGGCCGACGTTGAGCAGGAAGTTCGCCCCCCGAGATGCACTCAGAACAAAGCGCTCGATGATGTCTTTCACGCTTTTCCAGTTGTCATCGTCCCGGTCATATCCCCAGTTGTGGCGCATGGTCATGCATGTTTCGGTATCTTCCTGCACACGGCCGCCGGCAATGGTCCGATCCGGAAGCGACTCAAAGTCGGCATACTTCCTCTTTTCCTTCTCCACGCCCCGGCTGTAGAGGCGGCTGCAAATAATGGACCGGGGTTGGAGGTTTCTGACGATCTCGCCATAGCTGTCGCTCAAGTCCACATTTCCGCCGCCGGTATCGAACCACACCACGCTTATGTCGCCGTAATTCGTGAACAGTTCATGCAAATGTCCCTTTACCATCTTTGTGTAGTCAGCCGGGGGCCCTGCTTTGTTTGAACGGCCGCCATGATACCAATCTTGTCTCTGCGAATAGTAAACGCCAAAACGTATTCCCTGCCGCTTGCACTCTTCAGACAGTTCCTTGATGATATCCCGCTTGAATGGCGTGGCGTCCATGATGTCGTACTCCGTATGTTCGGTCGCAAACAGACAGAAACCGTCGTGGTGCTTGGATGTAATGACCAGGTACTTCATGCCCGCGGCCTTGGCCCTAGATACCCATTCGCCGGCGTCGAACCTGACCGGATTGAACTGCTTTGCGAGCTTGGCGTACTCACCCTTGGGAATCCGGGCTTTCTTCATGATCCATTCCGCGCTGGCCCCGCGCACTTCCTTGCCGTAGTCTCTTCCTTGCCATTCCCCGCCCAGCACGGAGTACAGTCCCCAGTGAATGAACATGCCGAAACGCGCCTCTCGCCACCACTGCATGCGCTCGTCCTGCGATATCGGCGCCTCGGCCCCCTCCTCCTGCATTACCGTTGGCTCCGCCACGGCCGTAGTCAACGCGATCAGGCCCAGCGTGCACCCCACAACGCCGCGCACAAGACTTCTCCCATACACGGCCCTTCCTGGGGATCTGTCTTGTCTGTGTCTACCTGTTTCCAGCATTTCTCACCTCTTCGTCAGTCATGATCCTGAAAACATGGCAATCTGAGTATCCACGCCCCTTCTCACATGCCCCTGATGGAGCGTACAGCCATGCCGGACGGCCGTTCTCCATCAGGATCTGAGGGCGGACTATCTTCGCATAGGACTTGATCCGCCTACCCTTGACTCCGTGTGTGCGCGGATACTGTTCCTGGCTGACGTACTTGTCAAAGCGGTAGTATCCCAAAGCCGGAGGGCCGAACTTGAGGCCGTCTTCGGACCTCCAGAATGCCCCGCCTCCCTTCAAGACATTGCCATGATTGTCGGTGGTTAGCAGGCAAACCTCGCCGTTCCAGATAAACGCCGTACCATCCTCAATCATCTCCTCGTTTTCGGTAGCAGGAGAATCGGTATGAATGTAGGGCCCTTCGAGTTTGCCGGCGATGGCCACACCGTACCTCATTCCGCTCTCTTTCCCGGATGCCTTGAAGTAAAGGTGGTGCTTGCCGCTAGGCATCTTCACGAATGCTGGATTGCAGACGTCCGTGCCGGCCTGATACGTCCAGTGTTCCGGATCAGGGGACGGGGTCAGTACCTGCTTGGGTTCGGACCACGGGCCGTTGGGCGAATCGGCGATCATCATGCCGATAGTCTGGTTGCCCGGTCTATGACTGCGGCCTTTGTAGCTGTTGGCAATGAAGAACAGCACGTACTTGCCGTCCACTTTCTTTATGCACGGATTATGGATCCCGAAATAGTTCCATTGGCCCGGTTTCCCGCGTTCACCCCGGTATACAACCTCCACAAACTTGAACGGCCCTTGCGGGGTATCGGACAGGTAATGCACGACGTGGCTGTCGCTCCTCCAAGCGGTCTTGAAGGGATTTCGAAAGCGTGCGCCGAAAAGATGGTGTTTTCCGTCGTCATCCTTGACGGGACTGCATCCCCACACATGATGCTCGGGTTCCCGGACTGCAATTCCCGCGTATTGGATGCGATCACAGAACTCGATAGTGTCCCTGGCCGCAGTCCCCCCCTTCGTTTGACTGTCGTCGGCAGTAGATCCGCCCGATGCGACAGCGATTGACGTAAGACACGCCCCAAGCATTGCTAGTGCGATACTGTCAATCTCCACCATCGTTCTCTCCATTTATCATGCCTGGCGTGACATCTGCGCTCTTGATCCAAGTCACTTGTCGCGGGTGTTACCATGTCGCTCTACAATCCCCACGGCTCACGCATCGCGCAGCTCAAGAGCCGATCGGCTTCCGTGTCGTCGACGAAACGCTCCGCGTTGGGATCCCATTGGAGCGGACGGTCGAGTTGACATGCGATCCCGCCAAGCAGGGCGGTGCTGGTTGCGCGATGGGCGATCTCCGGTGGCGTGATCGTTTCCCTTCGCGACTTCACGCAGTCGATGAAGTTCCGCGCGTGGCCGGGGCTGTTGTAGAGGTGGATCTCATCGGGACCGATCTGCTCCCTCACCAACGACTTGGGCTGAGCATCAATTCCCCCGCGGGTGAAGACCCACCCTCTCTCGCCGATGAACATCACGCCGTGGCGATTCTGCTTCGTGTCGGTCATGATGATCCTGGCACCGTTGGCGTACTGGAACTCGATGTCGTAGGTCAGGATCGTGTCGAAGAGCCCCCCTCGCGGATAGTTGCCGCGGCCGACGATGCGAACTGGCCCGGTGCGGTCTTGACCGATTCCCCACTGAGCGATATCGAGATCGTGGACACCGTAGCCGGCGATCCATCCGGATTTGCTGTAGTCGGAAACGAAGTACCAGCCCTTGCGGTTGACGACGCGCCCAACGTACGGCACTTCCGGCGCGGGGCCGAGCCAGAGGTCGTAGTCGATGCTCTCCGGCACGGGCTCACCGGGCATGGGCCCGCAGGCCTTGCCCGGGGGCGAGCCGATCCGCACTTCCCTCAACTTGCCGATCCGCCCGTTGCGTACCAGTTCACAGGCCCGGCGTACTCCGCCCATCGAGTGGAGTTGCGTACCGTGCTGGAACACAGCCCCATAGCGATCGGCCGCTTCCACCAATGCACGTCCTTCTCTGATCGTGTTGCTCAGTGGCTTCTCACAGTAGACATCCTTGCCGGCACGCATGGCGGCGATCGCCTGGAGCACGTGCCAGTGGTCCGGCGTGGCGATCGAGACGGTGTCGATGTCGTCACGGGCGACGAGCTCACGGAAGTCGCTGTAGCGGCTGTCGGCATTCACGCGCAACTTCCTGCCGAACGCCTCGAGCATGGCCTGCCGCACATCGCAGATCGCTACCAGTTGCGCTTCCTTCAGGGCCGAGAAAGCGGCCATCACGCGTTGCATGCGCCCGCCACACCCGATGCACCCCATTGTGATGCGATCGCTCGGCGCTACCTCCTCTGCCAGGCCCAACGCTTTGGCAGACACCACCGTTGGAGTCGCCATCGCAGCGGCAGCCGACGCCACCAGGAATGACCGACGGGAATGGACTCGGTCCACGGCAGAGCACTCCTTGTCATCTGTGGCCAGTGCATCTCACGGTCTACCAGTCCTCATCAGGCTGACCCGCGAAGGCGAGCGTACCGCACAGGCATATGCCCGTGTGAACTTCATACCCTGCCGGGCGAGCTTCTCCATGTTCGGCGTCCGATTTGTCTACGCCTGGCCACTGTCACTCGTTCGCACACGGTTCCAGCTACGGCCTTGGTGAAGAGCGCTGAGGCCCGTCCCTCAGCGCCACGATGCTGAGATCATCAAATGCCGAGCCACCGCCTCTGTTCTCGGGACTGTCACGAGATGCTGAGAAGACCACGAGCACGTCCCCGGCACCGTCGTACTCGAAGTCGAGATCCTTGAATCCCTTGCCATCCGCGCTTCGGTAGTCCCTTTCCGCGAGCTTCGTGACCCTGGCATTGCCGTTGGCCGTGACCCTTGCCGGAACTCCTCTCAACTTCCTGCTCGTCAGCTCGACGGTGCAACTGTCGTCCTTTGTCGCACCGGGGCGAACAGCATAGATGCTCACGAAGAAATGGACGTCCTCCGCTGACACGCCAAACAGGTTGAAGCGGGAACGATAGCGTCCCTTCCCGCGGGAGAAGCGGCGCTCGTCCAGCGCGATGGCACGTGCGCAGACCGTGCCTTTGCTGAACTTGTGCATCTGTCCATGAAGGGATGTATGCAGATCGTGGTACTCCTTGCCCTCATTGACGGGGAAGCTCCCGTGGATGATGAACCAAGTGTCGGTGGGAGCCTCCGCATTGAAATGCAGGATGTCGCCAACCGCCTCGTGCCTGATGTCCGGGTAGTAGTCGAAACGCTCGAGCCAAACTGTCTCGCTGCCGAGAACGTCCAGGCTGTAGGTCGCAGTGTCCGAACCGTCCACGTCCGCGACCTTCACCGTGAACGTGACGGTCTTCCCCGCGTCTGCATCACCGGGCGTTCCCGAGACCGAGCCGCCGGCGGACACCTTCAGCCAATCCGGCCCGCTCACCTTGGAGAACGTCAGCGCGTCGCCATTCGGCTCGTACACCTCGGAAGACCATGCCCTTACGCGGTCAAATCTGACCCTGTCTTTGTACTCCTTCCCGGCGATGGCAGGAGATCTCTTGAACGCGTCCCCGGAGAACACCGGCGGGCCGGCTTCCTTTGCGACAATGAGCAGCTTGCTCGTATCGACGGCTCCGCTCTTGTCAGTGACCGTTACCGTGCAGGCGTTGGTCCCTAGAGCAGGCGCCGTCCCTGAAATCGATCCGTCTCTGCTGACGGTCAGCCACGCCGGCGTCCCCGTGCTGGCGAAAGTCAGCTTGTCTTTCGAGATGTCGGAGACTTCATTGACCAACGATGCCTTGAAAGCACGCCCGGGAACGGTTGTTATGCGGACCGGATCGTTCTTGAAAGACGGACGGTCGAGTATGGCGCTGACGTACCGTTCCGCCATGGTCGTATACCCGGAGCGGTTGAAGTGGACCTGGTTATTGGGCATTCTCATGGTCTTTCCGGTGGGAACGCCCTTTTCATCCACAAGGCGCCTCACATGTTCACGGCAGACCGCAGCGCCCGTCGAGCGAATGTGAGCCGCATGGTTCACGTGATCGCCGACATCAGCCAGGGCACGGGTTACGACCCCGAGGGACTCGGACCAGTATTCCTTCTCCGGATCGCTGTTGCTGGCCTGGCGAGAGAGCTGCCCGGTGACGAACGGCAGATCGGGCGTATCGATGTACCCCCTGATATCCGCAATGATCCCGTGCAGTTTCTTCTGGTAGGTCGTGAAGCGGTACACCCTGGTTGAGTCCGCTTCTCCCTGGTGCCAGATGATTCCTTTGAACGTCCCCTGCTTCTTCAAGGCGCGCAGGGCCTGGCCTGAGGGATGGTATCGGCCGCCCTTGGTGAAGTGGTCGATCGCCTTTCCCCCAAAGGCGCTGATGATCAAACCCACTTTCACCTCGGGATCCCCTATCTCCTTCAGGTACTTCTGCGCAAACGGCAGGGGAATGGAGAAGCTCCTCTTCACGTGCTTGGTCAGGGGGTGAGCTGCCGGTTTCCAGTCCCGGCCCCGGCGCAACAGAACGCGCGGAACTGGATCGGTGACGGGGGCGTAGTTCCCTTCGTCATCGTAGAGATGGCTCTCTTTGAACCCTCCGGCCATATTAGACTGCCCCATGAAGATAAAGAGGTGGAACTTCGCTGGGTCCTTCGGGACATCCCATTCTCCCTCCGCCCGGGCACCACGAGCCCAGAGTCCCAAAGCGGCCAGGATGAGCACGGCGACATGACGGAGGCTCGCAGTCAGATTCCTGACTCCTGGTTGTCTCATCCTATTCCTCCTGCAATCGAGCGTCGAACCTGTAGCTCCGGCCCGCTTCGAACTCGAAGGACTTCTTCACGGTGCCACAGACCAGGCTTCCGCGATCGTCACGTCCGGCATGGAAGGTTACCGATAGGACCGTCCCGCCAGACCAGGTCATGTCGAGCTTGTGACCGCCGCGGACCAGGACGCCGGTGATCGAGCCGTCGGGATGGTCCTTCGGCCAGGCTGGCAGAAGCTCGACATACCCCGGACGGGAGAAGACGAGCATCTCCATGATCAGCCGAGGCAGGCTGAGAGCGGCGTCCAGGTTGCTTATCCGCTGATTGGTTCGGCAGGACGTGGCCATGTTGCGGTAGAAGTAGCCCCGGGTGGCCAGCCGGTGCAGATTGGCGCGCACCTTGTCCACGTCTCTCAGTCGGGCCGCCATCAGCGAGACGTGCATCAGGCCGTGGGTCTCGTTGGCGTCGAAGGCGAAGCGCTTGTCGAGGGCCACCCCTGCCGCCTCGCGCAGCTTGACGTCCGCGCCTGGCAACGCGAACTCCCACCACGGGTAGACCATGATGAGGTGGGACAGGTGGCGGTGTTTGTAGAACTCGCCATACTTCTGCGGAGCCCACTCGGCAAGAGCCCCGTCCCGGTTGATGCGGTAGGGAGCGATCTTCGCCCTGTAGCCCCTCCACTTGGCGGTTCTCTTCCCATCTAGATCGAACTGCTCGCCGAGCTCGATCAGGATGCGGAGGACCTCCCGGGCCACGGCGAGGTCGAAGGTGCAGTCCTTGAGGGGCTTCGGCTGGCCCCTTGGCGAGTTCTCCGGGGAAATGCCCGGGTAGATGTGGTAGAAACCGTCCTTGCCCTTCACCAGGTAGTCCTCATAGAAGTCGGCCATCTCCAGATAGAGCGGCAGGACCTCGTTTCTCATGAACTCGCGGTCCCCCGTCAGCAAGGCATAGTCATAGAAGGGGTGGAGGTTCCATCCCGCTCCGCCGGGCCAGTACATCCAGCCCATCCTGTTCCCCAGGTGGACGAGATAGCCCTTCTGCGGGTCGGCGTAGTTGCCCACCAGGAATCCGCGGCAGCCGAGGTACTTGCGCGCGTTGAGTCTCCAGCCAGGCAGCATCCCCTTGATGTAGCCGAAGTAGGACCTGGCGCACTCGGGAAGATTGCCCATGGCGGCCGCTGAGATCTGGAGATTCACGTTGGAGTCCAGGACAAACCCGCCCTGCCACGGCGGCGACCAGTTCCCGCTCCATATCCCCTGGAGCGGCGACGGGTACTTGCCGCACGATGAGATCAACAGGTACCGCCCCATGGCATGTATCTGTTCCAGGAAGAGCGGCGTAACGCCCTTTTCCTTCGACATGGCCAGCATCTTCTCGGTGGAGGTCGATGCCCATTGTCTTGCGGCGCCCAGATCCAGGACCACGCGCCGGAACATCCCG
>CBFCZU010000115.1:0-13843 GCA_965602635.1 uncultured Planctomycetales bacterium
CCCTCGGGGTCGAGCTTGATGGACTTCTGTGCGGCGGCGCGGGCCTCGGAGAGCCGCTGGGGCGACTTCTCCGCCAGGGCCGTCCGGTAATAGACGGCCGCCAGTTGCGTCCAGAAGTCGGCATTCTTGGGCTCGATCAGGCAGGCGCTGCGCGCGGCCAGGATCGCCCCGTCGTGGTCCTTCTGCCTCAGGTACAGCCCGGCCATCGCCAGGTACGCCCCGGCGTCGTAGGGGTTGATCTGGATAACCTGCTCGTAGAACTCCAGCGCCTTCTCCGGCGCGTTCGAGGCGCGGTAGATGTCGGCGATCTGGCGGGCGTACTTCGAGTCCTTCATCGTCCGCCGGTGCAACTCGATCAGGTTTGGCAGGGCCCTGTCGGTCTGCCCGAGCTGGTCGTAGAGCTTGGCCAGCTTCTCGTAGGCGTACGAGTCCATGGGGCGGCGCTGCTTGCAGGCCTCGAGTGCGATGATGGCCTCTGCCCAGCGGCGTCTGGCCAGGTGGCTTTCGGCCCGGACCCTGGCGGCCTCGGCTGAGCGCGGCTCGACCTTCTCAAGCTCCGCGGCCACCTTGACGGCCTCGTCGTACTTCTTGGACCTGGAAAGGGCCTCGGCCAGCACCTCCAATGCACGCCGCTGCTTGGGGTCGATCTTCAGGGCCTTCCGGGCGGTGGCGATGGCCAGCTTGAGCCCCCTGCGCCGCTGCAGCAGGGCGTAGGCCAGGTCCGCCTGTGCGTCGGCGGAGGTCGGCTTGGCCTTGGCGGCCTTGGACGCCGCCGCATAGCCAGGCCGAGGGTCGGCGTCGAAGCCCCAGGAGACTATCTCCTTCTTCCCCCAGGCGCGGAAGTCCTTGTCGAACTCGGCCTGCGTCATTCCGAGCACGTCCTTGAAGACCTTCTCCTGCGTCCAGCCGTCGCGGAAGCCCTTGAGCATCTTGCCGATGGCGTCGTAGCCCTTCTTGACGACGATGTACTCGAAGACCCACTCGGCCTGGGCGTAGGCCAGCGACCGGGAGGCCGGCCCGCGGCGCCGGTCCGGGCGGATGAAGCCCCAGCTCAGCTCCTTGATCGGGTAGAGCTTCTTGTTCCGTACCGCGCCGACCAGCAGGTTGACCGCCTGGTAGTTGCGCCGGTCGGGCTGCTCCCAGACGGCGCACGCCTCGGTGAACCAGTGCGGGATGCGGTTCCCGGTGGCTGAGAGCGTTACCGTGTGGGTGTACTCGTGGCGGAGCACGACCGCCCAGTTGAACTTACCGGCCCCGCCGCGGTCGGGGTCGGGCGCGGGCATGGCGATCACCCGCCCGGTGCAGGCGCCGACGGTGGGTATCGAGCCGCGCCCGCTGATCCGCACCGAGAAGCCCCAGTGGTCGGGGAACAGCTCCACCAGCGTCTTCTCAGCCGGCGTGTGGTCGAAGTCCTTGGCGACGTCCTTGTGGATATCCTCGGCGGCCCGGGCCACCCATTCCAGCAGCACCTCGTCGTACTTGGGATCGACCTTGATGATGAAGTTCTCGGTCTCCTTGACCTTGAACTTCCAGAGCTTGCCGAGGAGCTTGAGGTAGTTGAGCACGTCGCCGCGGTAGTCGTCGATCGCGAAAGCCTTTTCGAGCGTCTTCTCGGCGAGCTTCTCCTGCCCGGTCTGCATGTAGAGCTTGCCCAGGCCGGCGACGGGCCCGGCCAGCTCGGGCGACATTTTCATGGCCTTCTTGTAGTACTTCTCGGCCTGTCTGTACTGCCGCCCGGACGCCAGCCAGTCGGCGATCGCCTCGTAGAGCTGCCCGTAGCCGGGGTTGACCTTCTCGACGCGCTTGATGAACGGCTCGGCCTTCTCCGGGGCCATGCCCCGGACGTGGACCGCGGCCATCATCGACAGGGCGTCGAGGTGGTTGGGGTTGAACTTCAGGATCTTTTCCAGCTCGGGGGCCACCTGGTCGTACTTCCGCCAGAGGAACTTGGTGGCGGCCTTGACCAGCAGGGCGTCGGCGTGGCGCGGGTTGATCCTCAGGGCCTTGTCGGCCTGGGCGATGGCCTGCTCGAAGCGGTAACGCTGCAGCAGGATCAGCGCGCCGGCGGCGTACACGTCCGGTATCTGCTTGTTGACCTTTGCGGCCAGGGCAAACTCCCGCCCGGCCGTGAGGGGCTTGTGCTTCTCCAGCAGCAGCATCCCCGCCGCCACGTGCGCCGGCCAGTACTTCTTGTCCACCTTCTGATAGGTGTGCTGGAAGTAGTTGTGGAGGATGTTCTGTGCCTGCTTGGAGGCCTTCTCCCCGGTGAGGATTGCGTGCCGCGCCAGGATCTCCCCGGCCGCCACCAGGCTGCGGGCGTCGTTGCGGAAGCCCTTCTTGTCGATGGCCTCGCGGACGGCCTCGTATGCCTTGACGGCCTCGGGCTTCTTGCCGAGCACCTCCAGTGCCTCCCCGAGGCGGAGTATGGCCGGGGCCCAGTCGCCGCGCAGCTCGGTTGCCTTTCTGGCTGAGGACAGGGCCTGGTCGTACTTGCCGACCGCCGCGAGCACCTGCGAGAGGGTGACGTGCCACTCGGCCGAGCGCTTGCCGCGCTGGGCGACGGCCGCCAGGGCCTTGCGGGCCTGCTCGTAGCCGCCGGTGATGGCGTGGGCCTCGGCCAGGCCTATGCTCGCCGGCAAAGCGTCGACCGGGGAGTCGAGCAGCTTCTTGTAGGCCTTGACGGCCTCGGCGTACTTGCCGCTCCGGTACAGGTCCCTCGCCGCCTTGAGCGCGCCCGGCGTCTCGGCCGGACGGGTCGTCGGAGCCTTTCGCTTGAGCGGCGCCGGGCGGGTGGCCGCCCTCGTGGCGACGGAGACGCTTTCGCGCACCCGCTGGGCGCCCGCGACGGACACAACCGCCGTCAGGACAGTCACCAGTGCAATCTTGCGCATGGCGTCGCTTCCCATTGGCTTCCCCGGCCGGGCAGGAACGCGCGGGTCCGCCGCGGCGGCCGGGGGCACCATTGTAGCACTATCCTGCCGTGTTTTATGACGCTCAGTGGGCCTGCAAGTTCCGCTCGCCCGGGGCCCGGGGCGGGCCCAGCGCGATCCTATTCCTCCTTGATCGCATCGACCGGGCAGCCGTCCACGCACTGGCCGCAGTCCACGCAGGTTTCGGGGTCGATCTTGTAGATCGGGTCGCCCTCGCTGATGGCCTCGACCGGGCAGTTCTCCTTGCACGTGCCGCAGGCGGTGCAGGCGTCGGTAATGACAAATGCCATCTGCTCACTCCTTCCTCGGAAAAAAACGACTCTCGTCGCTCTCGCAGGCGAAGATATCATTTCCGCCCGCGCGGACAAAACATTTTTCGCGGGCGAGCGTTCACTGGCCGGCGGCGGGTCGGCGCTTCCAGAACTGCCACCAGCGTCTGTCGGCGTGGCTGGGCGCCCGGCGGGGCGGGGGTGGAACGCGCGGCAGCTGCCCCCGCATGGCGGGGCGCGTCGGGCGGGCGAACTTCTCCGGGTGCTCAGCAAAGGCCTGGCGCGACGAGGCCGCGGAAAACGCCGACTGCGGCGGCAGCTCGTCGTCCTCGGTATAGAATCTCAGCGCCTCCTCGAGGCACTGGGCGGCCTGGGAGATCAGGCGGCGTTTCTCGCCCTTGTCCGCGGCGCGATCGGCCGATTCGACCAGAAGGTAGTGGAGGCTGAGCCACTGTGCGGCGTCGATGATCTCGCTGGGCTCGGATGTGGGGTTGATCGGCCCATCGCTCGCGCCGGCGCCGGCGGGCGCCTCAGGCCAGACGAACACGAACTCGCGTTGGGCCCCGCAGTGGGCGCACCTGGCCGCCAGGCGCCCGAGGGTCGTCGGCCCGCCGGACGGGCCGGGCTGGGCCTCGGGGCGGCCTTGCAGTTCCATCGGCCCCTGCGAGCACGCCGCGCAGGCGGCGACTTTCAGGTACAGACACGCTTCGGACTGGCTGTGCGCGCGTGGCGGTTGCATCGAGTTGCTCATCCCATCCGCGTGACGGGCGACCGGCCCCGCCGGCCTGACCTAGCCTGCTTATTGCATGACCCCTTCCGGGTCCATGCAATGAACACCTTTGCGAGAGACGGTTCTCTCGCAAAGGTTTCGACTCGGCGCTTCGCGCCTCGCTCAAGGCTGGCCCTGAGCAAGAGCGACGTAAGTCGCTCGCGTCGAAGCCCCCGCAGGGCGGATGTTGCACGCCCGTCGTGCAACATCCGGGCTAGAACCCCGGCTCAGGCTGCCCAGGGGGACGGGCCGGCGGCGCCGCCCGCTTCAGCCCCCCCAAGTGTTTCTTCTGGAGTTCCTGGAGCATGCCCTCGACGGTCTGCCTTGTTATGGAGCCGTCCTTCACGCCAGCGGTGGCCTCGTCCAGGAACTTGATCGCCGCGTCCTGGATCGCCTTCAGGACCGTGACCCTGTCCTTGCCCTCGGCGCTGAGCTTGGCCTTCCAGGTCGAGCCGACCTGCACGAAGGTGAACTGCTCGCCGGAGGGGCCCGTCGCCACGATGGTCTCCCCGACCTGCTCGTACCTGTACTTGCTCGCGTGGCCGATGATATCCTGGAGCGGCGGAGGCTTGGTCATTCCCCTGATCATGCCGTCCACCTCGCCGGGCAGCTTCACCCCAAGGGTGGTCTTCGTCAGTTTCAGGAACGCGGTGGCCTTGTTCTTCGGGTCGCCGGTGGTCAGCGGTCTTATCAGGGTTGCATCGGCGCCCACAAAGAAGCCCGGCAGCTTGGCGTGCTCTCTTGGCTTGGCGGCGGCGGCGGCCATTCTCGTGATGAGCCGCTTGACCTGGTTGACCGACTTGCCGTTGGCAGCCGGCGCGGGCCCGGGCGCAGGACCCGGCGCGGGCCCCGGCCCCGGCGTCGGCGCCGCCGCCGGTGGGGGGGGGAGTGCCTCATCGGTCTCGAACTCGCGCGAAATCTTGCCCTGGTCCGCCAGCAGGTTGTCATCGGCGGGGGTCTTCAGCGCGTTGACCGGACCGTCTATCTTCTGGTCGAATCCGGTCCGGCCCTCGCCGCGAGGGTATTTCTTCTCGCAGCCGATCACCATGCAGATCGACGCCGCGCACAGGACGGTGATGAACCTTCTCATTTCCAGCCTCCCGTATTCACCGCAGGTTCCTCAGTAACAGGTATCATACCACCGCTCGGCCCTGGGCGAAAGCCTACGCCATCCCCAGCAGCGTCAGGGCGTCGCGCTCGACGATCCCGCGCAGCACCTCCCTCGGCACTCCGGGCAGCCCGGTGCCGCGGATGATCTCGTTGGTTCGGTATAGCTGCTCGATGGCGGCCGCCGCCGTGGAGAAGGGGAAGTCGCTGCCGAACAGCAGCTTCTCCGCCGCCCCGGCCTGGTGTGCTCCAAGTAGCGCCTGGTGGGCCTGCCACGGTCGGCGGAGCAGGGCGGCGACGTCGGCGAAGGCCCTCGGCTGCTTGGCCAGCAGGGCGATGGTCTCGCCCACCCAGGGCCAGCCCATCGAGCCGATGACGATCGTCAGTGAGGGCAGCTCGCGGGCGATCTCGTCGAAGAGGTACGGGCGGGCGAACTCCAGTGCGACGGTGGGTCCGAAGTCGGTCGCGCCTTCCACGAACACCGCCAGCTCGCGCGACGCGCAGAACTCGTACACCCGCATTGCCCGGGTGTCGGCTGGGTGGAAGCTCTGGGCGCCCGGGCTGAGGGTGATGCCCGCGAATTCCGTCCGGTCGGCGATGTTGCCCAGACGCTCCATGACGTCGGCGTCGGTCGGGTCAACGGCGGCGATGCCCGCCGTCGCGTCCGGGTGCCTGGCCACGTAGTCGGCCAGGAAGGCGTTGGGCACCTCGGCACCCAGGTGCCCGCTGCGGAAGCCCCAGACGAGGGTCTTGTCCACGTCCTTGGCGGCGGCGGCGTGGTCGCCGGGGTCGGCCGGTAGATTCCGCTGCCCGCCGTTGCGGGCCAGCCACTCGCCGGCGGCCGAGCCGAGCTGATCCGGCGAGGCCCAAATCCTGGTGTGACAGTCGATGATCATGGTCTCAGCCCCTCACCCGCCCGCCGCGGGGCATCTTCAGGGGCGCTAATCTTCTGCCATTTCCGGCCGGTGTTGTCGAGCATTTTCTTTCCGCCGCGGCCCGCCCCGCGGCCCGGGTCGCTTGGAATTCCGCCCGGATGGGGTCCTAGAATGGCTTGAAGGATGGCTCATGCTCTCAGGCCAGCTGTGATGGGATGGGCAGATGCACTACAGGAAGGTAATGCTCGACATTGAATTGCAGCGGGACTTCTTCTCTCCCGGCGGGGCGTGCTTTTCCGAGCACTCCCTGGCGGCGGGCAAGAACGTCCGGCGACTGTTCCGCTGGGCGCGGCGGCGGGGAATCCCCGTCCTCAGCACGATGCTGCGGCTCAAGAGCGGCCGACCCGGGCCGCTGGCGGACGTGCCCCACTGCGTCGAGGGCACCCCCGGCGAGAAGCGGATCAGCGGCGCCCTGCTGGCCCGCCACATCGACCTGGGAATCAGAAACAGCACAGACTTGCTGCCGGAAATCTTCGAGAACTACCAGCAGGTGCTGTTCGAGAAGCGGCACACGGACGTCTTCGCCCACGCCGGGGCCGAGAGGCTGCTCACGGAGCTTCATCCCGAGACCTTCGTGATCTGCGGGGCCGGCACCGCCCACGGGATCGTCCAGGCCGTGCTGGGGCTTCGGCACCGGCAGCACAACGTCGTCCTCGCCACCGACGCCATACTCGACCTTGACGACGGCGACGCTGAAATGGCCTGGCTGCGGATGCTCGCCAAACGGGCCGTGCCGCTTACCACCGACGAAATACTCGCCGCGTCGAGACGATCTAGGAGCCCCCACCGTCAATGGCGTGCCCGGCCTCGTGATCGGGCGATGACCGGCTAGGGGCCGGACCTCTGGTGACGATGGCGGAGGGAGGCTCAAGGGCCTCCGGGCGCTTTGAATCGCGTCCGGAGGCCTGATTTTAGCGAACCGCGGGCGGGCGCCGAGCGAGCCAGCCCGGCGGGCGCCGCCGCCTTCGATCATTTCCGATTGTCTTTTTCGCGCCCTTGGTTCACCATCGCGGGCATGAACGCTCCCCAGGAGCAGTGGACCGTCCGGCGGCTGCTTGGCTGGACGGGGGAGTACTTCGCCCGGGCGTCCCTGGACGAGTCCCGGCTGGCGGCGGAGGTGCTGCTGGGGCACGTGCTTGGCTGCGAGCGGGTGCAGTTGTACGCCCGATTCGACCAGGCCGTGGGGGACGAGCAGCGCGCCGCCTACCGCCAGCTCGTCCGCCGCGCCGCCGACGGCGAGCCGGTGGCGTACCTGACCGGCGAGAAGGAGTTCTATTCGCTCCCGATCGCGGTGACGCCGGACGTGATGGTGCCGCGCCCGGAGACCGAGCTGCTGGTCGACGTGGCGCTGGCGGCGGCGCGCGAGGCGGGCGGCCCGTCGCGGCTGTGGGACGTCTGCACCGGCAGCGGGTGCGTTGCGGTCGCCGCCGCGAGGTACGCCGAGCAACTGGCGGTGCTGGCCACCGACGTTTCGCCCCCGGCCGTGGAGGTCGCGCGGACAAACGTCCGCCGGCACGCACTCGAGGGGCGGGTGCTGGTGGCCCGCGCCGACCTGCTGGCCCTGCCCGACGACGCACGCGAGATGGCGCCCTTCGACGTGATCGCCGCCAACCCGCCGTACGTGACCGACGCCCAGATGGCGGACCTGCCGCCGCAGGTCAGGCGCGAGCCGCAGCTCGCCGTCCGCGCCGGGCCGACGGGGCTGGAGTTCATCGCCCCGATCGTCCGCGACGCGCCGCGCCACCTTCGCGCCGGCGGGACGCTGGCGGTCGAGGTCGGCGCCGGCCAGGCCGGGGGCGTGTACGCAATCCTCGACCGGGCCGGCTGCTACGAGAACATCCGCTTCCTCGCCGACGCCGCCGGGATAGAGCGGACCGCCGTGGCGACGGTCATCGCCGACCGCCCAGCTCGGGCTTCGGATTGAAGCGCCCCCCCGGCGTGCTTGGCCGCACTCCGCGCTCCCAAATCCGAAATCCCCAGTGGTATGTGGCAAGGGCCCTTGCCTTTCGCGCGGAATTGGCGATGCTGTTGGGAGCGCTGGGCGGAACAGGAGGCGCAATGGCGATGGATCGATTCACAATTGAAGGCGGACGCCGGCTGCGAGGCGAGGTGTCCATCAGCGGCGCCAAGAACGCGGCGCTGCCGATGATGGCGGGGGCCATCCTGGCCGAGGAGGGCCCCAGCCGGCTGGAGGGCGTCCCTGCCCTGGCCGACGTGACCCACGCGGGCGTGCTGCTGGGCGAGCTGGGGGTCTCCTGCCGCCGCGACGGGGACGACCTGGAGCTGGAGGTCGTCAGCGAGGACAACTCACACGCCCGCTACGACCTGGTGCGGAAGATGCGCGCCAGCGTCTGCGTGCTCGGGCCGCTGCTGGCCAAGCGCGGGCGGGCGCGCGTCGGCATGCCCGGCGGCTGCGTCATCGGCTCGCGCCCGATCGACATTCACCTCCGCGGGCTCAAGGCCCTGGGCGCGACGCTCGACCTGGAGAGCGGCGACATCGTCGCCACCGCCGACGGGCTGCGGGGCGCCGAGATCTTCCTGGGCGGGCCGTTCGGCTCGACCGTCACCGGCACGGCCAACATCATGATGGCCGCCGTGCTGGCCGAGGGAACCACCGTCATCGAGTGCGCAGCCTGCGAGCCGGAGATTCAGAACCTCGCCGAATTCCTCAACGCCATGGGCGCGAAGATCAGCGGCGCCGGCTCGCCCAAGGTGGTGATCGAGGGCGTCGAGGCCGTGCACGGGGCGAGCTGCCGGGTCATCCCCGACCGCATCGAGGCCGGCACGTTCATGATCGCC
This sequence comes from uncultured Planctomycetales bacterium, assembly GCA_965602635.1. Taxonomy (GTDB): domain Bacteria; phylum Planctomycetota; class Phycisphaerae; order SM23-33; family SM23-33; genus CBFCZU01. The sequence continues at coordinate 8,810 of CBFCZU010000115.1, forward strand.
GCCGCCATCACCAACGGGGAGGTGACGCTCTCGGACGTGCGGGCCGACCACATGATGGCCGTGGTGGACAAGCTCCGCCAGATCGGCGTGGTGGTCGAAAGGGTAGCCTCGTCCGCCGCCGGCAAGGGGGCCGAAGGCGTGGTCGTCAGCTCCGCCCGCCGGCTGATGCCCGCCGACGTGAGCACCCAGCCGTATCCGGGCTTCCCGACCGACCTGCAGGCGCAGCTCATGGCGCTGCTGTGCCTGGCCGACGGCAACAGCGTCATCACTGAGAAGATTTTCCCCGACCGCTTCATGCACGTGGCGGAGCTGGGGAGGATGGGGGCCGACATCCGCAAGGAAGGCCCCACCGTCATCGTCACCGGCGTCAAGCGGCTGGTGGGGGCGCCGGTGATGGCCAGCGACCTCCGCGCCTCGGCGGCAATGGTACTCGCCGCCCTGGTGGCCGAGGGGACGACCATAGTCAACCGCGTGTACCACATAGACCGCGGCTACGAGCGGATCGAGTCGAAGCTCAACGCACTCGGCGCCGAGATCCTGCGGGAGAGCGTGTGAGCGGCCGAGGCCAGAAGACGATCATGGTTACGGGACATCGCGGGGCCGCCGGCGTTGTGGCGGAGAACACCCTCAAGAGCTTCCGCCGCGCCATCGAGCTGGGCGTCGATGCGGTCGAGTGCGACGTCCACCTCACGCGCGACGGGCAGGTGGTCGTCATGCACGACGATACCGTTGACCGGACAACCGGCGGCACGGGGCGGATCGCCGAGATGGACCTGGCCGACATCCGCCGCCTGGACGCCGGCGACGGCGAGACCGTGCCGACGCTGGATGAGCTGCTGGAGACCGTCGCTGGCAGGTGCGAGCTGCTCTGCGAGCTCAAGGCCGACGGCGTGGAGGCGCCCGCCGCCGACGCCATCCTGGCGCGCGGCATGGGCGAGCAGGTCATGTTCATCTCCTTCAGCCTCAGTCAGCTGGCCGGCCTCAAGCGCCGCCGCGACGGGCTGCGCGTTGGCGCGGTGCTGGCCATGCCCGCCGCCGAGCTGCCCGCGGCGCTCGACCTGCCCGTCGAGCACGTCGGCATCTACTACAAGCAGCTCTCGCCGGCCGTCGTCGAGCAGGGGCGCGCCGCCGGCGTGGAGGTCGGCGTCTGGACGCCGAACACGCTGGGGGAGATGCAGGCGATGATCGCCCTGGGCGTGGACCGGATAACCACCGACCGCCCGGACATCCTGCTCGATCACCTGAAGGCCGGCCGGGCGGAGAGGGCGCGGCCATGAAAGACTTCCGCGTCGCGGCCGTGCAGATGAACTCGCTCCTGGGGCGCAACGCCGAGAACCTCCAGCTTCACGCTCCCTACTTCCGCCAGGCGGCCGAGGCCGGGGCACAACTGCTCGTCTTTCCCGAGCAGTCGGTCTCGGGCCACTGGGCCGAGCCGGGCTTCGTCCAGGCGGCCGAGGCGGTCCCCGACGGGCCCTCCACGCGGCGGCTGATCGAGCTTTGCCGGGAGTACGACATCCACGCCGCCGCCGGGCTGGCAGAGGCGGCCGCCGGGGCGGTCTATAACAGCTACCTGCTGATCGCCCCGGGAGGGCTGCTGGGCGTCCAGCGGAAGGTCCACCCCTCGGGCGACGAGTACTTCTATTACCGCCGCGGCGGGTCGTTCGACGTTTTCGACCTGCCGCTGGCCCGCGTGGGGGCCAACATCTGCGCCGACTGCAACTATCCCGAGTCGGCCCGGGTGGCGGCCCTGAAGGGCGCCGAGGTGCTGCTGGCGCCGCACGCCGCCCGCTGCGGCGGTGCGCCCGCCGACGCCGAAGACGAGGCCTCGCGCGTACGCGCCAACCGCCGGACGGCCGAGAAGATCAACTCCGTCCGCGCCGCCGACAACGGAATGTTCGTCATCTACTGCAACCAGGTGGGCGTGGCCGGGCAGGTCCAGGGCGGCAGCGACTTCACCGGCACCCGCGACGTCGTGCACGCCGGCGGGGTGATGATCTTCAAGCCCAACGGCGAGCTGCTGGCGGCATCCAAGGCCGAGCGCTTCGCCGACGAGATGGTCGTCGCCGACCTGGCCGCCGCCGACCTCGCCGCCGTCCGCGGCAAGCGATGCTTCTCGCTGACCAACCGCCGCCCCGACGCCTACGGCGTCATCGCCGACCCGAACGTGTGACGCACCCGCTGCCGGAAAGGAGCTGCCAGCCATGAAAACCGCGGGGCAGTCCGGCCGCCCGTCGCTCGCGGCGGCGATAGCAGTCTGGGGAATCGTCATGAGCGCCAGCGCGACGCCTGCCATGGCCGGAGAATTGGACAGAAAAGTCAGGCAATGGGTCCCCGTCGAGTGGACTTTGGAAAGCCCTGCCGTCGCGGGAAATCCATTCGATCTGGTGGCGATGGTCGCCTTCGTTCACGCCGACAGCGGCGAGAATCGGACCACGGAGATGTTCCATGCCGGGGGCAGGAAGTGGAAGTTCCGCTTTACGGCCACCCGGCCCGGCAAGTGGACGTTCACCACGGCCAGCAAGGTCAAGGCCTTGGCCGGCAAGAGGGGCGCGATCACGGCCGAGGCCAACCCCATGGGCCGCGGCTTCGTCACCGGCTTTGGAAGCAAGTGGGGCTGGAGCGGCACCGGCGAGGTCTTCGTCCCCCAACTTCTCATGTACCTGACCCCCGACAAATACCACAAGAAGCCCGAGCGGATCGACAGGGACATCAAGACGTTCCTCGTCGATCACGGCTTCAACGGTTTCCACACCTATGTTTTCTGCCGCTGGTTCGACATCGGTCAGGACCGCGCCGACCGCCTCAGGGCCAAGGGTCCGGACCCCGACCCGCGGACGTTCGAGGCCCTGGAGCTGCTGATCACCAAGACACACGCGGCCGGCGGGATGGTGCACATCTGGGCCTGGGGGGATGAGTCGCGGCGGCAGACCCCTATCGGCCTGGGCGGCAAGAACGGCCCGGCCGACAGGCGGCTCCAGCGCTACATCGCCGCCCGCCTAGGCCCCTTGCCCGGATGGACCATGGGCTACGGCTACGACCTGTGGGAGTGGGTCAAGGCCGACGACCTGCGGAAGTGGAACAGCTACATGCACAAGCACCTCGGCTGGCCGCACCTGCTCGGCGGGCGGGCTCACAAGAACCGCCTGAGCCAGATCTACGACCGCCTTGATTACTCCGGTTACGAGCAGCACCGCCCCGACTACAAGAAATACGTCGAGACCATCAGCAAGCGCCCCGCCAAGCCGTCGTTCTCCGAGGACCGCTTCCGCATCCGCCAGAGCCGCACCTACCGGGGCAAAGACTACGACATGGCGATGACCCGCCGCGGGCTGTGGCACTCGACCATGGCCGGCGGGGTGGCGAACATCTGGGGGCGCCTCGACCGCCAGCACAGCAGCCTCGGCTCGAAGCCCTACGCCAGGCCGGAGTGGATAAAGACCTGGTCGGTCTTCTTCAAAGGCCGATTTCTGAAGGACATGGCCCGGGCCAACAAGCTCACCGACGGCGTCTGCCTGGCCCGCCCCGGTGGGGAGGGATACGTCTTCTACACGGAGGACGCCGAGTCGATCCTGATGGATCTATCGGGAATGCCCGCGGCCGCCAAGGCTGTGGCCGTGGACGCCCTCAAACCCTACAAGGAGATCGACCTCGGCAAGCTCAAGCCCCAGAAGCAGACCTGGGAAGCCCCGCACAAGTCCGACTGGGCCATCGCCGTGGGAAGTTTCGGCCGGGCCCGCGAGCGTTAACGGCCGGCAGGGCGCGTCGCCGCCGCCGCCTTTTCGATCTGCCGCGCCTGCTGCCAGGCCCACTTGAACTTGCCCGTGTGCTTGGCCCACGCCTTCTCAAGCCCCGGCGCGTGGGCGCCGTAGCCCTTGGCCGGACTGTCGGGCGCGGGCTTGTGGGCCTTGTCCAGCTTGGGGTCCTTCCCGCCGGCGGGGGACTTCTCCTCGGCCGGGAGCTTCGGGATGCTCTTGCCCGGGGCCAGCCGGTTGAACCAGTAGTTCTCCGCGAAGGTGAAGCTCTTGGGCTTCGTCCGCGGCCCGACGTTGGCCACGCTGATGAGCTTGCCATGCACGATCAGGTTTCGGGCGAAGCTGCCCTCGGCCGTCGGCTCGGCGCCGCCCTCGAAGAGGATCCGCAGCACGTACCGCGTCGGGTTGACGATCGTGTTGTACTCGAACGCGCAGCGGGCGACCGACGCGTAGGTCACGCCCGCTCCGCCCGAGACGATCACGTTGCCCATCGCCACCTGGTCGATGCCGGAGTAGCCGGTCTCCTTGAGCTTGCCGGTGTAGTCGTAGCGGTTGACGCGCCCCTCTCCGATGCCGCCGCCGAACTGCACCGCGCGCAGGCTCGCGTCGTCGAACCGGCAGCGGTACACGCCGATGTCATGCGCCCCGCACTTGGGCTGGACGGCGTTGGCGGTCTGCCCGGTGAGCTTGGGGTAGGAGAACTTGGACTTGGCGATCAGCCCGCGCCCGCAGCCGACCATGTCGATGCCCGAGCCCTCGGCGCCCCATTTCGTCACCGTGCAGTTGTACACCAGGAAGTCCGTGACGGCCGTGAGCTTGATGCCGTCGCAGTTGCCCTTGCCCTTGATGCTGCGGCTGACGCAGTCCTGGATGACGATGTGATCGCTGCGCCAGAACTGGAGGTTGTTCAGCTCGGCCTGCTCTGTCACCAGCCCGCGGAGGCGGACGTAGGCACAGTCGGCCATCTCGAAGCCCATCCGCCCGCCGCGGAAGATCGGCGGGTCGGCCGGGTTCTTGGCGGCCACTTCGATCATCGCGCCCGGCTTGCCGCGGACCTCGCCGACCCACAGCCCGCCCTTGTACACGCCGCCGGCAAGGACGATCCGCTGCCCCGGCCTGGCACGCATCAGCGCCGCTTTCAGCGCCTCGGTGCTGCCCACCTCGACCGGGTCGGGCGCCGCGCCCCAGGCCGCCGCCGCCACGGCCGCCAACGCCACCCCGGCCAGCTTGACGAGCTTCCAGTGTCCCAAGGCCTGTGCCCTCGAAGGCGGCTTCACCACGC
>CBFCZU010000116.1:0-13765 GCA_965602635.1 uncultured Planctomycetales bacterium
TCTCCGACGCCTATCGCGCGGGACTGCACCGGGCGTTCGCGGACATGGCCCGCCACTTCCATCGCAAGGGATGGCACGAGACGGCATTTCAGTTCTTCCTCAACTCGAAGGTTTACTACAAGGGCCAGGTGGGCTTCGCCGGGTCGTCGGCCCCGTGGATCTTCGACGAGCCGGTGGACACGAAGGACTTCTGGGCGCTGCGCTGGTACGGCCAGGTCTTCCGCCAGGCGGTGGCCGGCGCCGGCAGGGCGAAGATGTGGTACCGCGGCGACGTCAGCTACAGCCAGCACGAGCGCGACCTTTTCCATGGGCTGATGGACGTGGAGTGCTTCGGCGGGGTCAACGACCAGAAGGTCCGTCAGAAGCGCGACGAGCAGCGGCTCGTCTGGCCGGCCTACCACACCCAGTACGGCGCCGCCAATCACCCCTCCGAGGCGAACGTCCAGCCGGTGACCTGGTGCCTGAAGGCGTGGTCGCAGGGGGCAATGGGCGTGCTGCCCTGGCACACTATCGCCACGGGCGACGCCTGGCGCCGCGCCGGGCAGACCGACCTGTTCTTCAGCCACGCCTCCGGCATCGTTCCGTCGGTGCGGGTGAAGGCCTTCCGCGCCGGCCAGCAACTGGTGGAGTATCTCACGCTGCTGGGGTCGGTGGAGCGCCGGCCGGACTTCGCCGTCGCGGACGCCGCCCGGGACATCGTCTCTCTCGCCGGGCGGGTCCATAAGACCGGCGAGACCGACGCCGGCACGATCCGCTTCGACTCGGCCGACCCGGCCGCGCTTTGGGAGCTACGGTGCCGGGCAGGTAAAATGATCTCCGCCCGCGGGCCCGCATACCGGCGCGTGCTCCGACCAATGCCCACGCCGCAGGCCGACCCGGATCGGCTGGGGGAACTCGGTTACGCCGGCACGGCTCCGCCCGTCGAGTCGGCCGGCCCGATATTCGAACCCTGACGGGTTGGAGCAGCCGATGACCATACCGGCCTCGCTCATCATCGACGACGGTGCACCGGTCAACCCGCTGTACTGGCTGCACCCGCACGTCTCGCACCGGCACATCATCCCCAACTCCCTCGTCAGGCAGTTCGCCGACGTATGCGACCGATACGGGGCGACGGGCAAGTTCACCGTCCTGCCCATGCCGGCGGCGCTGGGGCGGATCGACGAGCGGCTCAACTACGTTCCCCAGGCCCACCTGACGGGCTTCCTGAAGGCCGCCCGGGAGCGGATCGCTCCGCGCTGGGACATCACCTCCGAGCTTCTCACGCACGACGTCACCTACGACATCAAGACCGGGCGGTACCTGCGCGAGTTCGAGGACGCGTTCGTCTCGCGCGGGACCGTCAAGGAGATGACCGACTACCTGGCGCTAAGTTTTCGCATCCTCAAGCGCGTCGGCCTGTCCGCCAACGGCGTGACCTCGCCCTGGATCGCGGGCATCGACAACGAGCGTCGCTACGCCGAGGCGATCGCCCGCGCCCAGCACCGCGTCCACCGCAGGAAGTTCGCCTGGTATTTCCTGCACCTGTTCGGCAGGCGCCGGCCGGGCTGGCCGTGGGTCGCCTGGCGCAGCCGCAAGGACGGCCTGGTCTGCGTGACCGTGCCGGCCAACACCGACGATCCGTTCGGCGCGACGTGCAGCGCCTCCTCGGCGCGCGGCGCCCGGGCTGCTGCCCTGGCGGGCGCCGACTCGATGCTCACGCGCGACGGCCGACGCGGGCGGGTGCGCGAGATCTTCGACGCCCGCTGCCCCATCGTCATCCTCACCCACTGGACAAACCTGTACTCCGAGGGGCGATGCAGCGGCCTGTGGGGCCTGGAGCAGCTCCTCGCCCGCATCGCCGCGACCTTCGGCCGCCAGGTCGAGTGGATGCGGTGCAGCCGTTTGGCCCGGTCCGTGCTGAAGGCCAAGCCGCGCTGACCCGACTGCTACTGGTGCCACTCGCCGACGAAGGGCCTGTACATGCGCCGACCTCCGCGGCTTGGCTCCAGCCGCGGCAATTCCCGTCACCTGCCGCCGACGCCTCGACGCCCTGCTCCGGCCCTGCCGCTGGGAGGCGGCATGAAGGCTCGGACGGAGAATGTGGGGGATAGCGCGCCTAGAATGTCCTGCCCGGCGGCGGGTCGTCAGAGGGCCCTCGCGACCGCGGTGTCCAGGGGCGACGCCCCTCGGCGCAAGACTGCCACCGAACGGAGGAGCAAGCCGTGCGAAAGTTTTCTTGGATCGCGATCATCGTCGGCGCGTGCCTCATCTGGTTCGGCGCCCAGGAGTATCGCGTCGGCCGGAAATCCTCGCCGCAGCCGGTCCCGGTGGAGCTGGCCGACCTCGAGGCGGGCAAGCCCCTGCCGGACAATCACATCCGCATCGGCCTGCACCACCACATGTTCGCCGGCGCGGTGATCGAGTACGAGAGCGAAGACGGCCGTCTGACGCCATCGGCGAAGGTGAACTGGACCTACACGCCGCTGATCTCCGACACGCACCCCTACATGCAGAAGATCCGCGAGTTGGAGGAGAAGTACGGCAGCCTGAAGATGGTTCCGAAGAACGCCGATTGGCCGGCCTTGGGCAAGTTCGTCGTCCTGGTCAAGAGCGAAGCCTACAAGACCGTCAAGGACATACCCAGGAAGCGGACGCCCTACAAGTCCGTCACCGGCCTGGTGGTCAATCTGGTCGATCCCCTCGACGACAAAGCGAAACGGCTCATCCGCAAGGGGATCCCCAACATAGATTTCGACAAGGTACTCATCGTGGAGCACGGCCGGAAGCCGACGTCCGTCGCCGGCTCGATCGGCTTCATCGTCGCCGGGGCCCTGCTGGTGCTGTTGCCTGTCGGCCTCATGTTGCGCCGTCGGGGCCGGCTGCCCGCCGACGCCCCTGCCGACGAACCCGCTGCCGCTCCCGAGCCTCCGCCGTCCGAGGCCGAGGGCAACCCATATCGCTCACCCTAGCTGCCCCGTGCCACGACCGGCCGATGACGGACGCTTGAGGAGCCACGCTATGACGAAGCGGATGCGTAAGATCGTGCGGATCGACGAGGACAAGTGCGACGGCTGCGGCCTGTGCGTGCCGGACTGCGCTGAGGGGGCCATCCAGATCGTTGACGGCAAGGCGCGGCTGGTGGCGGAGAACCTCTGCGACGGGCTGGGCAACTGCCTGGGCGCCTGCCCGAACGACGCGATCGTTATCGAGGAGCGTCCGGCCGACGATTTCGACGAAGCGGCTGTCTGGGCCCGTCTGGCCCAATCCGCGGCGCACAAGCCCGATGGGCCTCCGCCCGGCTGTCCGGGCTCAACGATGCGGAAGCTCAACCAGGAAACATCCCCAGCCGGCGTGGCTCTGCCCGACGCGGGCGAAGGCGCCGCCCGCCCGTCCTGCCTGCGTCACTGGCCGGTGCAGCTTGCGCTGCTGCCGGTCAGCGGAGACATCTGGCACGATGCGGATGTGCTTATCGCGGCCGACTGCGTCGGATTCGTCATGCCGGACTTCCAGGACCGCCTGCTCGCGGGCGAGAAGAAGACCTTGGCGATCGCCTGCCCGAAGCTCGACGACGTGGAGCCTTACATTGAGAAACTCGCGTCGATCTTTGCGGGCAACGCAATTCGGTCGCTGACCGTCGCCCACATGGAGGTCCCGTGCTGCAGCGGAATCGTGGCCCTGACCACCGAGGCGCTGGGGCGGTCCGGACGAACGGACCTCGCCTTGCGGGATGTCACGGTCAGGATCAGCGGTTCGGTTGTGGATGAAGGATGACGGGGACTCCGCCCGCCCCGGCCTGAGCTCGCTCCCGCGAGGGCGAAAGGCTTCCCACAAGCCTGCCATCAGCTACAATGCCCCGTCCCACGAAGCCCCGGATAGTCCTCCTCGCAACCGTCGCGGGGAGGGCCGGCCGCGGGGCCGTCGGCTACGTCTCACGCTCGGGCGAAGGGAAGGCTGGAAATGCGGTCCAACAGGCTCCACCGGCTGGCCCAACTGAGCATGCTCCTGTTCGGCGCGAGCACCGCCGTCACGGCCATTACCCTCCCGAGCGTGCGCGCGGAATTCGGGCTGAGCTACAGCGAGGGCGGCCTGCTGACGTTGGTTCGCAGCCTGACGCTCGCGGTGGTGGTGACGGCCAGCGGGCTCCTGGCCGTCCGATGGGGCAAGAAGCCCCTGCTGACGGCGGGGGTGTTCGTGCTGGCGGTGGCGGTCGTGGCGGTGTACTCGGCCGGCAGCTTCCCGGCGCTTCTGCTGGCGTTCGTCCTGTTCGGCACTGGCCTGGGCGCCATCGAGGCGCTGGTCAGTCCCCTGGTCGCGGAGCTGGACCCGCCGCGGGCAGCGCCCAACCTCAACGCGCTGCACGCCCTGTTCCCGGTCGGGCTGGTCGCCGCGGCCCTGGCCGGAGGCGAGGCGCTGGCCGCGAAGGCCGATTGGCGCCTGTCCTTCCTGGCGCTGTACCCGCCCGCGCTGCTGTTGGGCATCATGTTCCTGCGCGCCCGGTTCCCCAAGCACATGCCCGAGAAACGCCCCGCCGGCGGGGCCGGAGGGCTGGCACGCGACCCGGTGTTCTGGCTGCTGGGCCTGGCGATGGCGCTGTCGGCGGGGACCGAAGGTTGCCTGACGACCTGGACCGCCAACCTGATCAAGGACAGCTTCGGCGCCTCCGCCCGCACCGGCGCATGGGGGCTGGCAGCCTTCGCGGCGCCGATGTTCGCCGGCCGGCTCCTGGCCAGCAGGGCCACACGCAGGATCAGGCTCGAAAGGCTCATCGTCCTTGCCTCGCTGGCGGGTGTCGGGGGCGTTCTCGGCCTGATCGTCGCCAGCGGCATCGACGCCGGGTGGGTCTCCTTCGCCGCGAGCTGCGGCTTCCTGGCGGTGTGCGGCCTGGCGGTCGCCCCGTTCTGGCCGACCATGCTCGCCCTGGCCGAGCAGAGGATTCCGCGCTCGCCCACAACGCTTGTCTTCGCGGTGATGGCGACGTTCGGCATCGCCGGCTACGGACTGGCGCCGTGGATCGTGGGCCTGCTCGCCGACCGCTGGGGCCTGCGGGCGGGCTTCGCGGCGATGATCCCGGCCTTCGCCGCCGTCATCGTCCTGACGGCCGTCGCCGACCGCCGCCGGCGCCCGACGCAGGGCGAAGTTTGACTCGCCGCCCGCCCGGGCGGGTCGTACGATTGGCTCAGGATACTGAACCGGGAGAATGACTCATGGGAAGAGTGATTGCCGTTTCCGCGTGCGTCCTGCTCTCGCTGCCTGCCTCGCTTGCCCTCGGGGACGTCCGTCAGCCGTGGGTCGCCACCGACCGGACGGTGGACTGCTCCAGCTACGAGACGATCGTCAAGGGAGTCGTCAAGCCCGGCATGAGCGACGAGGCCAAGGCCATCGCCATGTACGACTTCTACCGGCAGATGGTCTATCACTACAGGAACATGCCCGAGAGCCGCAACCCGCTCAAGTGCGTCAACGTGCTGGGCAACACTCTCTGCGGCTCGCAGGCCACGTGCATGAAGGGGCTGCTGGAGGCGGCCGGGCTTAAGGTCCGCGTCGTGTCCCACCCCGGCCATACGTTCTACGAGGTCTTCTACGACGGCAAGTGGCACGGGTACGACACGATGACGAACTTCTACGTCTTCACTCGCGGCCCGGGCCGGAACGTCGCCTCCTTCAAGGAGCTGACCGCCGACCCCTCGCTGATCCGCGACGCCGTCAAGGAAGGCCGAGCGTGCCCCGGCATGTGCCCCTGCGGCGACAAGCCCATGGCCTTCGCGGCGAAGACAAGCGTCCTTAACTACGCCGTCCAGAAAAGCAACTGGTCGGTGAAGGACTACAGCCTGCGCATGGGCGAGGAGATCGTCCGCTTGTGGTGGCCCCACGGCCGGCCGTTGCCGGGCGCCTATCGCGTGGGCCACGAGCCCGGCCCCATGCACGGCTGTGGCCGGCGCGACGAGGGCAACCCGCCGGAGCTGTTTCGGTTCTGGGAGCCCTACGGCATCCGCCGCTTCGGTGGAAGGAGCATCAGCTACCGGCATTACTGCAACGGATGGATGAGCTACTCGCCCGACCTGGGCCGCCCGGAGCTGAAGGCCGCCCTGGAAAAGGGCGAGCTCGTGGTGCCGGTCAAGTGCCCTTACTACATTACCGGCACACAACTGTGCTTCGAGTCGTCCTGCCCGGGCGAGGGCGACGCGGTGGCGGTCTCCGTTTCCGTGGACGGCGGCAAGAGCTACAAGGACGTCTTCACCACCAAGGAGGCGGGATCGAGGGAGCACCGCACCTCGCTGGGCTCGACGGTGATCCGCCCGGCCCGGGGTCGGCACGAGTACACGCTCAAGTTCGCCGTGAGGGGCAAGGCCGCCCTGACGCGCTTCCACCTCAAGACCATCTTCACCCACAACGCCATGGCCTCGCCGCACCTGGCGCCGGGCAAGAACAAGGTCACCGTAACGGTCGCCAACCCCGCGGCCCTCAAGGCCGAGCCGCTGACGGTCATCTACCGCTACAAGGACGCCCCGAAATGGTCCGGCCCGATCAAGACCCTCACGAAGGCCGTCACCGCCAGCCCGTTCACCTTCGAGGCGAAGCTGCCGGAGACCAGGAAGCTCCCGCAGATGCAGGACCTGACGATCCGCTGCGGCAAGCTGAACTGGGTCCCTCCCAAGCGGGTCGTCACCGACAAGGTCATCTTCGACTTCTCGGGGCCGGGATCGATCGCCGGCTGGATGGGCAAGGCCAGCACGGAGATCAAGATCACCCATGACGGCGAGGGCATGGTGATGGCCGTGGCGAAGAAGGCGACCTATCCGCAGGCCCGCTGCGCCCCGCCGGTAACCGACTGGAGCGAGTTCCTGAACGTCGTCGTCGAGGCCGACAACCTGGGCGCCCAGCCGCAGAAGCTGATCCTGCGGGTCCAGTCCAACAATAGGAACGACCAGCGGTCGGACGTGGAGCTGGTGGCCAAGAAGGGCCGTAACGTCCTGCGGACATCGCTGGGGGCCCTGCGGAAGACGCGGCTCAACGCCGTCAGCAACGTGTACCTCATGACCTACCAGGTGCCCGACGGCGGCTGCAGAATCCGCATCCGGCGGATCTACCTGGAGCCGAAGAAGGAGCTGTAGCCTTCGGCGCCCGCGCTGCCGGGGGCGGGGCGCGGGCCTGGCGGAAGAAGCGAGGAGAATCAGCCATGGCGCCTGTCAACGTCGGTACCCGCCGGGAATTGCTCGTGGACGGCCTGCTCATCGACTCCATGCGGGGCGCTCATCTCCAGCTTGCACATCCCGAACGGCGCGAAGTGGCCTTCGAGGCAGACGCCCCGTGGGAGGGATCCGCCTTCTTCCCATGCAGCATGGTCGAGCAGGACGGGCGCGTACTGCTCTACTACCGCGCAGCCATCCCTGACATGAAGGACGAGAACATCTCGGTCATGGCGCTGGCCGAGAGCCGCGACGGAGGCAGATCCTTCACCCGCCCACGGCTCGGGGTGTGCGAGTTCCGCGGCAGCAAGGACAACAACATTCTCCAGCAGGGCAGGACGCCCGGCATACCGCCGGCCTTCATCGACGGCAACCCCGCCTGCCCGCCTGAAGCGCGGTACAAGGGGTTGGACATCGAGGTCACCAGCGAGCATTCGTGGCTGTTTGCCATGTGCTCGGCCGATGGGATCGGCTGGCGGCGGATGCAGGACGAGCACCTGGATATGCCGGGCGCGTTTGACACCATCAACACCGCCTTCTGGGACGCCCAGGCCGACTGCTATCGCTGCTACACGCGGTTCTACAACCCGGCCGTCAGGAGCAACGGCAAGGACGCCCGCGCGATCCAGACGTCCACCTCCGGTGACTTCATCCACTGGACGCCGCCGGTGCCTCTGGAGTACGCCGACGGCGACGCGAGCATGCAGTTGTACACGAACGGCATCCAGCCGTGCCCCGGCGCGGAGCATATTTACGTCGGCTTCCCCAACCGTTACGTGGAAGAGCGGAACAAGGCCGCCGACGCCCCGCCCGAGACGCGGGGCGTGGGGTTCTGGGGGATGAACGATGCCCTCTTCATGGCCAGCCGCGACGGCCTGCGCTGGTGCCGGTACGGCGAGGCCTGGGTGCGGCCGGGGCTCGACCCGGGGAACTGGACGCATCGCAACAACTACCCGGCCTGGCACATCATTGAAGCCTCGCCGGATGAATGGTCCATGCTCATCACCGAGCACTACATGCAGGACGACGGATCGCCCGGGCGGGTCCGCCGCCTCTCCATTCGCCCCTGGGGGTTCGTCTCGGTGCACGCCGGATTCGACGCCGGCGAGATGCTCACCAAGCCGCTGGTGTTCGGCGGGCGGGCGCTGCACCTGAACTACTCGACCTCCGCCGCGGGGGCGGTGCAGGTGGAGGTGCAGGACAATGACGGCCGGGCCGTCGCCGGCTTCGGCCTGGATGACATGGAACTGCTCTTCGGGGACGAGCTGGATGCCGCTGTCAGGTGGCGTGGCGGCGACCTGGGCCTCCTGGCGGGCAAGCCGCTGCGGCTGAGGTTCCTGCTCAAGGACGCCGACCTGTTCGCGCTGCGGTTCGGCGACGTGGCATAGGCACAGACGAGAGGGGACTTCACCTCAGCCTGGCGGCGACCTCCGCGGCGACGGCGAACAACTCCTCGCCGCGCCGGTCGAAGCCCGAGCTGAAGTAGTAGAGCCAGTTGATGTCGGCCCCGCTGCGCGTCCGGAGCAGGGCGGCGATGCGCTCGTCGAGGATCTTCCGTGCCCTGGCGGCCAGCGCGTCGCCGAGGGTGGCGCGGGCGGCGGCGTCGGTCAGTGCCCGCTCGACGAAGATCTTGGCCTCCGCCTCCTGGGCGCCCTCGCGGATCATCTCGAAGCGGACGGTGGCCACCGGCCCGTCGGGCCCCGGCCAGAGGACGTAGGCGCTGGAATTGGCCAGGGTCAACTGCGCCCACGAGCTGATGGGGTAGCGCGTCAGGATCGGCCCGAGCCGGTTGTACCGCGCCGGTATCAGGTCCCAGAAGTCGGCGCCCATTCGCCCGAAGCCGTGAATGCCCGCCGACTGGGCGCCCTCGAGCACAAGGCGATACCGCGCCGGCGGTGCCTCGGTGCGAATCGTGCCGACGGTGCTGCTGCCGGCGCGGGGGAAGGTCACCCGCCGGAAAGCGCTCTGCCATCCGTACAGCCGTTTCGTGGCCGGGTCCGGCGCCCTCGGGGAGCCCCAGACGTCCGCCAGGTAGCCCACCGGCTGGCCGTGCAGCTTGCTCGCCCGGGCGTGCGAGTGCACCACCCATGGCACGTCCGGGGCGATCGCCCGCAGGTCCTCCACGGCCGCCTTGCTCGGGCGCTTGTCGCCGGCGACGCCGAACATCATGGACCCCCTCAGCTTGTGCTCGCCCAGGATCGCGGCGATGCCGTCAACCACCGGTTTCCAGAAGCCGCGGATCTCCTTGCTGCCCCAGCTCGGCCCCTCGGCCTCGGCCAGCTTGCCCGTGGCCGGGTCAAGGACCGTGTAGAGCATGCCCTGGCCCTGGCGCTCGGGGTGGCCAAGGTAGCTGCTGCCGGTGTGCGGCTCCCAGAGGTACAGGCAGACGACCGGGGGCTTCTTGAGGTGCCGGGCGGCGGCCGCGACGTACTTGCGGACAATGCCGAAGTCATGCTTGTACGACCCGTCCGCCTGGCGGATCCAACGGACCATCGAGTGCTCGTTGCCAAAATGCGTCCGGCGAAGCAACGGAAGGAACACGACCTTGTCGCCCACCTGGCCCAACAGCGCGAAGGACTTGTCGATCAGCGCCCAGTGGCGCCGCGACCACAACGCCGGCGCCTCGGCGGCCTGCGTCTTGTACTGCATCGCCAGCGAGTGCGGCGACTGGACCAGTCCGACGTGGCAGGCGAAGTCGGCGGGGTCGGGCGCCGTCCAGGCGTGGACCTTGAGCTTCACGGCCGCGGGGATAGGCTCACGGCCTGCGGCAGTCACGGTGAGCGTGCCGGTGTAGCTGCCCGCGGCGGCGTCGCGCGGCACACGGACGGTCAACCAGATCGGCAGCGTCACCCCGCCGGCGCCCTTGGGCGGGTCGAGCTTCGGCGGGGGGCTCTCGCCCAGGCCCTCGAACCGGCGGACGCCGCGCGAATACCTGGCCGCGGCATGCCAGTCGGCCACTCGCCCGACGAGGCCGTAGCGAACCTGGCACGCCCCGGGGGGGATCGCCCGGCCACCGGTGGCCGGCGTCAGCGCGCTGACCCGGGCCTTGACCCCCGCCACCGGCCCGTCGCAGCCGAGGACGACCTGCCCGCTGTGGGCCCCGTTCCGCACGCCGACGATCGACACCGGCCCCAGCGGCTCGCACGGGTCGCCGTAGTCCGGCACGTGCACGCTGCTCGCGACCGGGTGGTTCCACACCTGCCAGCCGGCCCGGCGGGCGACGCTGCACGCGACGGCGGCGTCGGGCCCGGCGGTCAGGCGGAAGTCCGCCAGCGCGAGCATCGCCCACCAGCAGTAGCTCTTGGCGTGCCGCTCGGGCTTGCCCGTCAGCAGCACCTCGGCGGTGGGCGCGCGGTGCAGCTCGACGGCCACCACGTTCACGCCCTTCCGCAGCAGCTCCGCCGGCACGCGGACGCCCGCGAGAGTGCGGCGGCGGAGGGCGAACCGGTCGGCGTAGGTCTTCGGGTCGCCGAAGCCCTGCCGCAGCACGAACCCCTTCGGGTTTACGTAGGCCTCCTTGGGGTAGTCCTCGGCGCAGGTCAGCGGGTCGAGCTTGCCATCGGGCAGGTTCGCCCGGGCGACCTCCTTGCCGTTGACGTACACGACGGCCCCGCCGCGAAAGGCCAGCGACAGGGCCATCTCGCCGCAGCGGTCCGGGTCGGCGACGTCGAACTTCCCGCGGAGGGCCAGCAGGGCGATCTCGCGCGTGCCGGCGGGTATCGGCCCGCGGAACCTCGGCCAGGCCGAGTCGTCGAAGTCGGCGTCCCGCCAGCCGGCCGGGGGCAGCGGCGTGCAGACCGGCGCGACCTCGACGGGCTCCTTGCGGCGTCCCCACCCGACCCCCCGGCCGCCGCGGCGGGTGAAGGCCGAGTCACGCAGCACCAGCTCGCCCGTCGCCAGTCGGGCCTTCTCGGATGCCCACGTCGCGTGGCACCGCCAGTAGCTGCGCACGTTGAGGACGGTCTTGCCCGTTGACGGGCCCGACTTCCCCTCCGCCCCCGCTAACGGCGCCGCCAGCACGGCGGCCAACATCAGCACGTAGTGTCTCGTCATCCGCTGAACTCCTGATGCGCGATCTCTTGTCGCGATCGTCCAGGGGCATTATCCCTCCGACGCGGCGAAAGGCCAAGCGGTCGGCGCCGCGCCGGAAAGGGCTTGCGGCATCGTCGCAACAAGCGAGAATCAACGCCCAAAGGCCCGCGCCGGCCGTGGGCCGAGGAGACACGATGATCTTTTACGTCGTCACTGACACCGCCCGGCAGTACCGCAAGAGCACGACCTGGTTCACCATCAAGCACGTCCTGGTCCAGGAATCTCACGCCTGGGAGGTCAAGTCGCTGGGGCGCCGCCTGCGGCTGCTGGCCAGCTCCGACACCTGCCGGGTGCAGGCCTTCGTGCATCGCAGCAGGCCGATCTACGGCGTGCAGTTCCACCCCGAGCAGGCCAGCGAGAACTGCCCCGACGGCTTCAAGGTGCTCCGCAACTTCTTCCGCCTGGCCCGGGCCTGCCGCAAGGGCGACAAGGCGAGGCGGTGACTGACGGCCCGCTTGTCTCGCCGCCCCTGAAGTGCTACCGTCGCGACAAGCCTTTTTTGCCAGGAGACCCGAATGGCCATCACGAATCAGACCGGCACCGGCGCGAGCATGCCCGACTGGGCCAAGACGCATAACCTGCGAATCAGCTTCCACTACTCCGGCCCGAGCGAGGTGGGCAAGGCCATCATGAGCTACTGGTGGCAGCGGGCGGAGTTCTCCCTGGAGTACCTTCATCGCCGCATCCGCGAGTACGACGTCAACCAGGCCGAGATCATGCAGGCCGCGGGCGCCAACGCCGGCTGCCTGGTCTGGTCCACCGGCTGGTCGCTGGCCAACGACGCCTATCACTGGCAGCTCGTGCGGCAGCGCCTCGCCGAGTACAAAGAGCGGGGCATGCACTGCCTCGTGTACATCTCCCTGACCAACTGCTTCTGGAAGGAGATGTTCGAGACCGAGCCCGACTGCAAGGACTGGCGCCAGGTCGCCCACGACGGCGGCTTCGTCCCGTACAGCGCGATCCCCTACTCCGGCGAGATCACGCGCTACCTGATGTGCGTCAACAATCCGAACTGGCGGGCGTATCAGAAGCAGCGCGTCCAGGCCGCCCTCGAGGGCGGTGCCGACGGGTTCTTCTGGGACAACAACTTCAGCCGCTGCCACTGCGACATCTGCCAGGACAAGTTCCGCGCCTTCACGAAGCAGCGCCTCGGCGAGGCGCACGACCTGCCCGAGCCGCTCAAGGCCGAGCCGCCGTCCAAGGAGGACCTGCTCCGCGCCCGCGAGGTCGTCTTCGACTGGGTCCCGCTGAGTCACCCGAAGGCCCGCGTGTACCTGGCGATGAACCAGTTCCGCTACCTGAGCCTCCTCGACATCCTCACCGAGTTGCGGGCCTTCGCCGAGTCGATCAGGCCCGACGTGATCTGGTCGAACAACGGGCACCTCTGCCACAGCATATACGACTCGGCCAACATGCCCCTCAGCGAGGACAACCTGGACATCGGCTACGACGCCGACACGGGCGTGCTCAAGACCAACGCCGGCATCTTGCGCTACCTCTACGAGGAGTGCGGTCGCGACTCGACGGTCATCATGACCTCCAGCCATCCGGAGAACTTCGCCTACGGCTGCACGAGCACGGGCATGCGCGACCCGGAGCTCAGCGCGTTCCTGGAGAGCAATGCCCGCCTGTTCGAGTCGCCCCAGAGCCCCGCCCGCGTCGCGGTCGTCTGCGCGGAGATGAACTACATCCGCAGCCGGATGCGCTGGTTCGACAACCTCGCCCGGCACAACCTGCTCTTCGACGCGATCCCCGTCCACAGGCTCGAGAAGTTCGACCTGGACCTCTACGACGTGGTCGTGCTGCGAAGCATCCTGTTCCTCTCGGACGCCGAATGCGAGCGGCTGCGTCAGTTCGTGGCCGCCGGGGGGACGCTCATCGCCACCAACGACAGCTCCCTGTACGACGAGAACTGGGCGAAGCGCGACGACTACGGCCTTGCCGACGTCTTCGGAGTCTCGGCCGGGAAGGCCGACAAGCCCCGCCGCGTCGAGAACAGTTTCGGCAAGGGCGTGTCGATCTTTTACGGCGGCGCCGTCGAGGTGGAGGTCGAAGAGGAGCCCGTCGGAGAGACGGCCGAGGGCATCGCAAGGGACGTCCGCGAGCACGTCACCGACCCGATCATCGAGGTTGACGCCCCTGGCGGGGTGGTGGTCACGGCGATGTTGACCGCCGACGCGCTGGTGCTTCACGTGATCAACTACGCCGACGCCCCTGCCGAGGGCGTGCGAATCCGCGTGACGGCCGGCGACCATCCACACTCGGCCGTGCGAGAGGTCGTCGGCCTGGGCGGCGAAGCCCCCGCCGCGACCGACATCGACGCCACCGACGGCCTGGCGTTCACCCTGGGCAAGGTTGACCGATACGTCGTCGTGGCCGTCGAGTAGGGGCCCAGACGCCCGGCAGCCTGGGAACCGCCCGGATCGGGATGGATCGGGGCGGAAACAAGCGGAACGAAACGGAACGAAACGGAAAGTTTCGGAAAGTTCCGGAACGGAACGGAA
>CBFCZU010000117.1:0-13709 GCA_965602635.1 uncultured Planctomycetales bacterium
CTCGACGACTACGTGGACTGCATGCGCGAGTTCTGCACGCGGATGAAGGAACGCGGGGCCATCGGGATCAAGGACCAGACCGCCTACAGCCGCATCATCGCCTACGAGAGCAGCACGCGGCCCGAGGCCGAGAAGCTGTTCGGCTTCATCATGGACGACCCGCGGCGGTCGCTTGGCTACCCGGCCGCAAAGCCGCTGGACGACTTCCTCATGCACGAGCTGATGCGGATCGCCCGCGACCTCGAGCTGCCCGTGCAGATACACACCGGGCACATGGCCGGCATCCGCAACGACGTGACAAAGACCAACGCCGCCCACTTGCGCTGCCTGCTCGAGCTGCACCGCGACGTGAACTTCGACCTGTTCCACGGCAACTGGCCCTACGCCGGCGACTGGCTGTTCCTGGGCAAGAACTACCCCAACGTCGCCCTCGACTGCTGCTGGCTGCACGTCATCGACCCGCGCTATTCCCGGCGGGTGCTGGCCGACGCGCTGGTGACCGTGCCGCAGTCGAAGGTCATGGGCTTCGGCGGCGACTACGGGGCACTGGAGTTCGCCTGCGGGCACCTGGTGGTCGCGCGGGACAACATCGCCGCCGCCCTGGCCAAGATGGTGGACGACGACTGGTTGGGGATCGACGAGGCGCGACAGGTGGCGGCCGACTGGCTGTTCAACAATCCGAACGAGTTCTTCAAACTCGGCTTCGAGCCCATCACGATTTGAACGTTCCTGCCCAACCGGACTGGTGCGCGCCAGCACAGGAGCTCGAATGAAAGCCGTCCTGCTGATCCAGCATTGTCAATCGGTACATCACGTGACGAACCTGACCGGCGGATGGACCGACACGCCTCTAACGGACTTCGGGCGGCGGCAGGCGACGGCCGTGGCGGCGAGGGCCGCGCGCATGATCGGGAAGGACCCGTGCCGAATCTACGCCAGCGACCTCCAACGAGCTTGGCAGACGGCCGAGATCGTGGCTCGCGAACTCCAAGTCGAGCCCGTGGCGGCGCCCGAGCTGCGGGAGAACAACGGCGGCATCGTCACCGGCAAGACGCGCGAATGGGCAGAGGCAAACATCAACATGGACAACTGGTCGCTCTTTGATTGGCACGGCTTCCCCGGCGGAGAGACGACACGCCAGTTCTACCACCGCGTGGCCGGCTGGCTGGAGCAGCTCTGGCAGACGCACCCTGAGGGCGAAGTGCCAATCCTCGTCGGCCACGGCGGGTCGATCAGTCATGTGGTGGTGTGGTGGCTAGGGCTCCCGCTGGACGTGCTCCCGGACCGGCATCCATTCGTCGGCTCGCCCGGCGGGCTGGGTGTCCTGCGCGTCAACCGCCATGGGCAGCGAGTGATCGGCGTCCTCAACGACCTGGCACACCTACGCCAGGCGAACCTGGAAGAGGAGATACCGCTGTCCGACTGAATCCCAGTTGCCCTTCAAGCGGAAAGGACCGTGACATGCCAAGAGGCAAGACATACGAGGCGCTGCGGGGCGACATCGAGAACGTCCCGGTCATCAACACGCACGAGCATTTCTACGGCCCGGACGACCAGCCCGAGCACAAAGAGCCCATCGCCTCGCTGACCTGCGGCTACATTCGCAGCGACCTGTCGCTGGTGGGCGGGGAGGACCTGATCGAGTGGCTGGGCGACCCGAAGGTGCCCACCGAGGAGAAGTGGCCCGTCTTCGAGCCGCTCTGGCGCCGGACCGAGCACACCGCCTACGCCCGCGTGACGAAGCTGATCCTCGCCAAGGAGTACGGCGTGGACGAGATGTCGCTGGAGGCGCTCAAGGGCATCGCGGGCAAGCTGGTGGACTTCCGCGAAAAGAAGGCCTACGAGGAGCGGATGGGTCGCGCGGGCATCCGCTGCGCGCTGGTCAACATCTCGATCGACTGGAAGAAGTTCCTGGCCCGCGAGATCGAGCTGCACGAGACGGCCAGGGTCTTGATCCCCCTGCCGGAGCTGCACGCGGTGCGCACCTACGACGCCGTCCAGCAGATCGGCGGGTGGGTCGGCAGGAAGGCGACGAGCCTCGACCAGTACGTTGACTGCCTGCGCGAGTTCTGCGCTGCGATGAAGGCCCGCGGGGCGATCGGCATGAAGGACCAGTCCGGCTACAACCGGGTCATCCAGTACGAAAGCGGCACGCGCGGCGAGGCCGAGAGGCTCTTCGGCTTCATCATGGACGACCCGCGGCGGTCGCTCGGCTGGCCGCAGGCGAAGCCGCTGAGCGACTTCCTGTTTCACGAGCTGATGCGTTTCGCCCGCGAGCTGGACCTGCCGGTGCAGATTCACACCGGCTACCTGGCCGGGGTCCGCAACGACGTGGCCAAGGCCAACGCCGCCCACTTCCGCTCCGTGCTGGAGCTGCACCGCGACGTCAAGTTCGACCTGTTCCACGGCAACTGGCCGTACGCCGGCGACTGGCTGTTCCTGGGCAAGAACTACCCCAACGTCGTGCTGGACTGCTGCTGGCTGTTCAGTTGCGACCCGCGCTACGCCCGGCGGGTGCTGGGCGACGCGGTGGTGGCCATCCCGCACTCGAAGCTCTTCGCCTTCGGCGGGGACTACGGCGCCCTGGAGTACACGTGCGCCCACCTGGAGATCGCCCGCGACACGGTCGCCGCCGCCCTGGCCGACATGGTTGACGACGGCTGGCTGGGGATCGACCAGGCACGCCAGGTGGCGGCCGACTGGCTGTTCAACAACCCAAACGAGCTCTTCAAACTCCGCTTCGACCCGGCCAGCGTGTAGCAGCTCACGGCGAGTAGTAGTTATAGCACTGCTTGAGGCGGCGGTAGTTGCGGTCGGTCCAGAGGCGTTTTTCCTTCGGCCGCGGATTGGCGGCGCGGTTCTGATAGACGTGCAGCTCGCCGCCGGCCAGGACGATTACCTCTTCGCGCCAGTCGCCCCTAACGTCGGCCACCAGCAGGCGGTCGCATTTCTCCCTGAAGCGGGCCACAAACCGGCCGCTGAGCGGCTCGAAGATGCACACGTCACCGCTCTTGTGGCGCTCCTTGGCGCACGCCAACTGCTGCCGCCTGCCCGTCCAGTCGATGGTGAAGATCGTCTCCACGCCGCGGGCCGTCCAGCCGGGCGGGGCGACGTCGTCCATCTTGTAGGTGAACACCACCTCACCCTTGGAGTTGAGGACGAACGGCTTCTGGTGCTCGTTGAACCGCGAGCGTGACCAGATGAATATCTCGTCCGAGCCTTTCTTGAACCGCCCCACGGCCGCGTTCTGCGGCTCCCACCCCTTGTGGGTCTTGCGCCAGATGGGCCCGGCCGGGCCGACGACCTGCACGTGGTTGCTGCCTTCCTCCAGCAGGACAACTTCCAGGCCGCGCACGTCGGGCCTGACGTCGGCCACGAACACGCTATCCATGTGCCCGCGGAACTTCGCCGCCCTGGCCAGCAGCTTGCCCTTGGCCGAAAGAATCGTGGCGCCCAGGACCTCGTCACGCCCATCGCCGTCGATGTCCGCCAGCCGGGCCGAGTTGTGGGCGCAGGAGACAAACTTGTCGGTGGTCCAGAGCGGCTTGCCGCCCTTGACAAGCTCCTCGACGGCATACGCGGCCAGGTACCGGCCCACGCGGTAGCCGCGCTTGTTAGTGGCCTGGAGTAGCAGGTCGCGGTCGTCGCCGACGCCGCGGAAGTCGGCGATCATGGCCACCTCCCAGCGGGCGGCGCCTTCGGGCACCGGAGGCTTCGCCTCTGCCTCCTGCCGCCCGGTCGCCCCGTCCACCACGTGGACCACCGAATCCCTGGTGAGGAAGACTACCTCGCACTTGCCGTCGCCGTCCACGTCCCCGGCGGCCACGCCGGGACCGCAGTGCCCCGGCAGCCCCTGGCTCTCGCTCTGCCCACCCACGGCGACGTCGGCCTTCTCGATCCAGAGCTTGCGGCCGTCGCTGCCATAGACGGCCAGGTGCCCGGGGACGGTGACCAGATAGTCCATCTTCCCGTCACCGTTCACGTCGGCGACGATGATCCCCCCGGCCGAGGTCTTGGGAGCGGGGATGGCCAGCTTGATGACCAGGGGCTTGGGCTTGTCGGGCGGCTCCGCCGCCGACATGGAAGACAGGCACAGGACGGCCGCGATGGCTGCGCAGGCGCATTTCATCGTGCTTCTCCAGTCGGCAGGCGGCAAGGCCATCACAGGCCGCGCAGGAAGCTGACGGCGTGTTTGATGTCAGCCAGCGGGTCCGGGCCGCTCTCGCGCTCGATGGTGTGGAAGCCGTCGAAGCCCAGCTCGCCCATCAGGGCCAGGTACGGCGGGAAGTTCACGTCGCCTTCGCCCAGCGCGACCTCGCCGTCGTTGCGCTTGCCGTCCTTGGCGTGGGCGTGGACGATGTACTTGGCCAGGTCGCGGGCCGACTGCATGTGGTCGTAGCCGCGCATGACGAGGTTGGCGGGGTCGAAGTTGGCGCCGATGCCGCGGCTCTGCACGCTGGAAAGCAGCGCCGCCAGCACGGCCCCTGCCTCCGGGCCGGTCTCGGTGGCGAAGGTCACGCCGTTGCCCTCGGCGTAGCCGGCCACCTCCTCCAGCCGCCGGCGCATCGGGTCGCAGACCTTCGGGTCCAGGTCCTCGGGCACCTCGCCGATGTGCGTGGTGACGATGTCCGTGCCCAGGTCGATGGCCTGATCGACGGCGGCCTTGAGCTTGGGGACGATTTCCTCGGCCCGGTCGTCGGTCAGGCTGACGCCGAAGTCGGCGCACGTGGCCGAGAGCACAAGCCCGCGCGACTCGTACGCCTTGCGGAACGCCGCCCGGGCATCCGCCGACATGTTCTCGGCCAGCATCTCGCCCCGGGTGACGTAAATCTGGAAGCCGTCCACGCCCAGCCGGCTGCTGGTGTCCATCGCCTCGTCCAGCGGCAGGCCCATGTTGTCGAGGAAAACGCCGATCTTTATCTTCATGGCTGGTTCTCACCTTCGTGCGATCGCCAAGACTCGTTCAGCAGGCCGACGGCTCGGCCCGCACCCAAACAGACAGACCACGAATTACACGAATTGAACGCGGATTTCACGAACGCACTTTTATTCGGACTCGGTTTTCCGTGGAATTCCCACCTTCATCCGTGCTGAAACATCCCCCTGTGGCTGGGAGGAACCCGTCGAGGCATTCGCCCCCCCGCGGCAGGTTCAGCCGGAGGTCTGATAGATCGCGGGTCGGTAGCGAGGTGGCGGAATGGGCTTGCCCGCCTCTCGGGCCGCTTGCAGCCAGGCCTCCTTCGCCTTCTCCAGCTCGGCCAGCGCCGCCTCCGGCGTGTCCCCGAACGCCGAACACGACTGAAGGTCTGGAATGTCGGCGATGTATCCGCCGTCTTCCTCGCTGAAGAAGATATTGATGTGGTAGTCGGCCATGGTCATTCCTCGGCAGTCCCCGTCCAATGCCCGGCCTGGGTGCCAGCGCCGCGGTTACTCGAAGATCGCCGTTCCGACGCGGATGATGGTGGCGCCCTCCTCGACGGCGACCTGGTAGTCCTGGCTCATTCCCATCGAGAGCTGGCGAAATTCCTTTCCGCCGACCTTCTCGGAGATCATGTCCTCGAAGATTTCGCGGAGCCTCACGAACGTCGGGCGTGCCTTCTCCGGGTCGCTGGTCAGGGGGGCCATGGTCATCAGCCCCAGCAGGCGGAGGTTGCGGAGCGTGCAGATCTGCTCGGCCAGGTGTGTCACCGCGCCGACGGCGACGCCGTACTTCTGGTCCTCGCCGGAGCAGTTGACCTCCAGCAGGACGTTGGCGACAAGCCCAGCCCGCTCGCCGCGGGTGTCGATGTCCTCGGCCAGGCGGAGCGAATCGACCGAGTGGATCATCTCCACGACGGGCAGCACCTGCCTGACCTTGTTCCGCTGAAGGTGCCCGACCATGTGCCAGCGGACGGCCGGAGCCGGGGTCTTGCGCCGCCGGCCGAGCCACTCGGCCACCTCGCCGACCCGGGGCATGAGCTGCTGGACGCGGTTCTCACCCAGATCGGTCACACCCAGCTCGATGAGCGCCTTGACCTGTTCGATGCCGACGGCCTTGGTTACGGCGACAAGCTGAACACTGCCGCCGTCGCGCCCCGCGCGCGCCGCCGCGACCGCGACGTTCGCCCGGATGCGCTTCACGTTCTCGCCGATCTGCCTGCGCGTCACTGCCATGTCGCCAAGAGACTAGCAGATACCGCGAGCCCTGCCAAGCGGCTGGGGGTGCATTAAGGTTTTGGGGATGGGGCTCTGGTGGCACAGGCTTGTAGCCTGTGCACGCGGGCCGGCTGTCCAGGCGCACAGGTTGGAAACCTGTGCCACCGCGGTCAGTACCCCCAAAACCTTAATGCACCCAGCGGCTGGGGCGAGCTTGACGGGATGCGCGCCCGGCGATAGCATCGCGGCGGCATGGACGCGCGCGTATTCATCACGGGGGTGCTGGCCGCTTGTGCCGCGTGGGGCCAGACAGCCCAACCCGCGGCGCCGGCTCCCGGCCCGACGACAGCCCCGCGCGAGTGGGGCCGGCCCAACGCCGGGCTGAGCGCCTCGGCCGCGGCCGTGGGCGGGTGGGTCTTCGCCTCGCCGCTGAAGCTCGACTTCGCCCTCCGAAACACCGGGCAGGTCCGCGCCACCCTGCCAGGGCCGAAGCACCTCTTCGGATACCTGCTGATCGGGCAGGGCAAGTCGGCCCACTACACCGAGAAAATCTTCCACGCCGCGGGCACGAGGCTCCTGGCCGCCGGTCTGGCCTCGGGCAATGAGCTGCGCCTCCCGGCGGTGGACGTGGGCAAGCTCAAGGCGTACTCGTACATGCGCCACCTCGAGCTGGTGGACGGCTACCCGGCCCACGTGGTCGATGACAAGCCGCAGCCGCAAGTCGCCGCCGGCAAGCTGGGCGAGGTGCTCCGCCCGGGGCCGGTGAGGGTGAGGTACGTCGTGTACCTTGATCGGGGGCGGGAGGGGCCGCTGCGGCTGATCGGCGGCGTGCTCAAGCTGCCGCTGAGGCTGGGCGACTTCAAGCGGCTGTCGGCGGAACTGCAACGGCAGGTGCTGGACGACCTGAACGAGCGGATGCGCCGAGACGCCTGGGGCGCGTCGTTGGCCTGTGCCGACGCCATCCGCATCGGCACGCCGGCCATCCTCGCCGTCGCCAGGCTCGCCCGCGCAGGAACGGCAAAGGATTTCACCAAGCTCTGGGCGGCGACCGCCCTGTGCGGCATCGGTGGGGCCGAGGTCGAAGAGACGCTCATCGAACTGCTCGCCGACACGACGGCGGCCATGCGCCACGTCGTCGCCTACCACGGGCTGAGGGCTCGAAGCAAGAAGGTCGAGGGCGCCATCATGACACGCGCCCTGGGCGGCAAGGACCCAATGGTCACCGCCTGGGCGATTATGGGCTACCTCAAGTTCCGCAAGACCGTTCCCGAGGCGCTGCTGGCAGCGGGGCTCAAGAGCGAGCAGTGGAAGGTGCGTGCGGCGGTGGTCGAGACCGTCACCCGCGGGAACCCCAACCGTTCGCACCTGCCCATCCTCCGCAGGCTGGTGCAGGACGAGCACCCGCCGATCCGCCAGAAGGCGGCCGAGGGAATCCGCTACGTCGCCGACCGCTCGCACGAGACGATCGAGGTTCTGGTCACGGCCCTGCTCAAGAAGGGGGAGACCGCCCGGGAGGCGGTCGCCGAGACCCTCTGCTCCCTGACCGGCAACAAGTGGCCCTACCTCCCGGCCGCCGGCGCCGAGGACAAGCAGCAGGTCATCAAGAAGTGGCAGCAGTGGTGGGAGGAGACTAAGCAGGCCCACCGCAAGAAGCTGACCGAGAAATGAGCCGCGCGCGGTATCAGATATCAGCTGTCAGCCATCAGCTTCCAGCTATCAGCTTCCCTTCCCTGTGGGCGGCGACGTAGTTGGCGCACCACTCGTCGGCGCCGCTTATGACCTCCGCCGCGAGGATCATCGCCGCGACGCCGGGCGTGCAGGGGTCGATGATGGCCGCGTCCATGCCGTGGCAGGTGGCCACCGCCAGCATCGCCAGGTTTATCAGCCGGCGCTGAGGCAGGCCGTAGCTGACGTTCGAGAGCCCCCCGCCGACGTGCACCTCGGGAAACTGCCTTCGTATCTCGGCAACGGCCTGGCAGAGGTGCCCTGCCGACGCGGGCTCGGCCGAGACCGGGAAGAAACATGGATCGATGATGATCTCATCGACCCGCTTGCCCGCGCCGGTGAGGTGCTCGATGAGCTTCGCCGCCCGGGCGACGCGGTCGTCGGCGCCGGCGGGCGTGCCCTCGTCGGACATGCAAAGTGCGATCACCATGCAGTCGTGGTCGGCGATGACGGGCAGGAGGGCCTGGAGCCTTTCGGCCTCGAGCGAGATGGAGTTGGCGATGGGCTTTTCCTCTGCCAGCGCCAACCCGGCGGCCATTGCCTTCGGGCTGGCCGAGTCGATGCACAGCGGCACGTCAGCATTGGCCTGGACGAGCTTGACGAGCCATTCCATGTTGGCCACCTCCGTCTCGGCGGTCGGGTCGCCGCCGTTGACGTCGAGGTAGTCGGCGCCGGCCTCTACCTGAGCGGTGGCCGTGGAAATGATGTAATCCTCGTCCCGCGCCTTGATGGCCACGGCGACGGCCTTGCGGGTCGCGTTGATCTTCTCGCCGATGACGATCATCTTGGTCCCTTTCACGGCCCCTACGGCAGGGGCGGCAAATCCTCAAGCCAACGGGCAATCTCGTCCGTCCACATCGCCTTGCACTTCCCCCCGGTGGCCGAGGACAGAGCCGCCATCGTCTCGGGCGCCGCCTCGGCGCCCAGGCGCAGGCAATGGATGGTGCATCCAGCGTCCCCGGCCTGGCGGGCCAGCTTCGTCGGGTCGGTCGGCCCCTTGGCGGCTATTATCACCACAGTGCCGGGCGACAGCGCGACGGCCTGCCCGACGGCCGGGTCCAACTCAGTCGCCCCCATCGCCGCGCGGGACCCCAGGAACTCCCTGACCTTGGCGTCGCTGCCCTCCCCGGCCGGCAACATGCCGTCCGAGAGCTTCTCGGCGCCCTGTTCGCGGACCAGCAGGACGTTGAACTTGTCGCCACCTTCCAGGCTGCGGATCGAGTGGCGGACGATCGCCCCGGCCGCGTCGTACAGGGCGGCCATACCGGAGGAGACATCGACCACATAGACCACCGGCGGGGCAATCTCGATGCCCGCGACGTTTCGCCCGCTTACGGCGAAGGGGTTCTCCGCATCCGTCGGCGCCGGCGCGTTCGGCTGGGGGTCCTTGACCTTCGAGAACAGCACCACAGCCCCGGCGACCACCACGACCATAATGCCCATCAGGACGAGGGCGGCGATCCCCTGAACCAACACGGGCTTGGCCAGCGGGACGGGTGTGGGCTCCTCGGTCCGCTCCCGCGCCGCCGGTGCGGGCTCGACCGGTGCGTCCGGGCGGTCGGGGCGGGCAGCCGGGCGCGCCGCACGCCGACCGCCGCCGGACCTGGTGACCGCCTTGCAGTACGGGCAGCGGCACATCCCCCCGGCGAAGGCATCGTCGATCGAAATCTTCTTGCGGCACTGCTGGCAGCGAACCTTCATTGCAGTCACTGCGTCCCGCCGCCGGGCGTGGCCGCGGCGGGTGAGGAAGCCGACCTCAGATCGGTGCTCCAGAGGTACAGGAACATCGGGCGGCGGAGCATCATCAGCTCACCGGCCTGGAAGTTGATAAGGTTGATCTGCGTTCCCGGCACAGTCGCGGCCGAGTACACGTTCGCACGGTAGCCCAGCGGGCGATGGTACATCACCACCTTGGCGCGTTCGATGCCGGCTGCCTGCTTGGCGGCGTCGATGGCGTCCTGAACGTCGCCGAGCTGATCGACCAGCCCCGCAGCCAGCGCCTGCCGGCCGGTGTAAACCCGCCCGTCGGCCAGCGCCCTGACCTTCGCCGGCGAAAGCCCGGGCCGCCCCGCCGCCACCACCGCCACGAACCGGTCGAAGAACTCGGTCACGATCTCCTGGAACAGCTGCCGCTCCCGATCGGTCACGTCCCGAAGCGGGCTGCCCATGGTCTTCAGCGGCCCGGAGGCGATCGCCTCGGACTTGATGCCAAGCAGCTGCATCGTCCCGGCGAAGCTGACCGTCTGGATCAGCACGCCCACCGAGCCGGTGATGCTGCTGGGCTGGCAGATTATCTTCCCCGCCCCGCAGGCGAGGTAGTACCCACCCGAGGCCCCCATGTCGGTGATGCAGGCGACGACCGGCTTGCCGGTGCGCTCGCGGAATCGCTCCAGGCACTTGTACATGGCCTCGGAGGCCTGGACCGTCCCGCCGGGCGAGTTGATCCGCAGCACCACCGCCTTGACGGCCTGGTCGCGCTCGGCGGCGTCGAGCTTCTCGGCCAGCAGGCTCACCGGGTTATCACCCTTGCTCAGCCAGCCTACCCGCTCGTTGACAATCAGCCCGCTGACGTCGACCAGGGCGATCTTGCCGACGTACCAGCCGCGGTCGGCCTGGACCACCTTCTCGCGGAGCCGCTGATCCACACGGACCGGGCGGATGAGAAGGCCCGCCTCCTCGCCGCACCCGCCGAGGGCGAACAGGCACAGTGTCGATAGCAGAATCGTTGGTTTCATAGTGGCCGCATTGTAGGCCCGGGGGCGGGCATTGCCAATCGGCAATTGAAGGGGGGAGATCGTGCAGCGGCAGGCGGCAGGCGGGTCGGCCCTCAACTCACCAGGTTGGTGGCTTCCTCGATGACCCGCCTGAGCTCGTCGAGCTTGTACGGCTTGGAGATGACCGCGTCGAACCCGGTCCTCAGCAGCGATTGCCGCTGCCCGGCGGTGAGCATCCCGGCGACCGCGACCACCCGGGTGGCGGCCAGCGACGTGTTCGACCGCAGGTTGCCGAGTATCTCGCCGGCATCCTTCTGGTCGCCCATCATGTCCAGGAGCACGGCGTGCGGCTGGAACTGCTCGGACCTCATGCCCGCCTCGAAGTCGTTGGCGGCCACCTGCACGTCGTATCGCCCGTCTCTGGAAAGGCTCTCTGCAACGGTGGCGGCGCCATCCGCGTCGGAGTCCATGATCAGCACGCGGGTGACGTTCCCCTCTACTGCTTCCATCGGCATCCCGTGGTCGCGCATGAACTGGACGAGTTGCGCCAGGGGGATGCGGCGGTCCCGGCTGCCCGGGATCCGGTAGCCGCGCAGCTTGCCGCTGTCGAACCACTTGCTGACCGTCCGTGGCGCCACGTGGCAGATCTTCGCGACTTCGCCAGTCGTCAGGACTTCTTTGCGTTTCATGCGCACCGGTCCACGTGCGGGTCAAGCCAGCACATAGGCTTACATCGGAAACCTGCGGGGAGTCTTTAGTAGCCCCCGGCGAAAAAGCTGGGTTCCCGCCCTTGGCCGGCCCGGCCCCCGCGCGATATAGTGCCCGCGTCGGCGAGGAGCCGGCATTGTGCCGCGGATGAAGGGCTTTTCGCCCGCCCGTGCGGGCCCCGAAAACGCCCCCGGCGCCCGGCAGCAAGGAGCGGTTTTGGACGTCCTGGCCGACCTGAACGAGCAGCAGCGCCGCGCAGTTGCCCACGTCGACGGGCCCCTGCTGGTCCTGGCGGGGGCGGGCTCGGGGAAGACCCGGGTCATCACCCGCCGCATCGCCAACCTGGTCAACCAGGGCGTCCCGCCGCAGAACATCCTCGCCATCACCTTCACCAACAAGGCCGCCGGCGAAATGGTCCAGCGAGCCAGGGACCTCGGCGTGCCCCGAAGGGCGACCATATGCACCTTCCACTCCCTCTGCGCCAGGCTGCTGCGTGAGTTCGCCGACGGGGCCGGCTTGGCCCGCGACTACTCCATATACGACTCCGACGACCAGCTCGCCTGCGTCCGCGACGCCCTCAAGCGGCTGGAGATGCCGCCCGCCAACTTCCCCCCGGGCCCGGTCCACTCGGCCATCTCCCGCGCCAAGAACGCCCTCCAGGACCCCCAGGCCTTCGCCGCCGAGAACACCGACTTCTACGGCCAGGCCGTCGCGAAGGCCTACGCCGCATACCAGAAGATCCTCGCCGCCAACCACGCCCTCGACTTCGACGACCTGCTGATGCGGATGGCCTTTCTCATGCGCGACCGCCCCGAGGTCCGTGCCGCCCTGGCCCAGCGGTACCTCTACATCCTGATCGACGAGTACCAGGACACCAACCACGCTCAGTACGTCATCGCTCACGGCATCGCCCTCGACCATGAGAACATCTGCGCCACCGGCGACCCCGACCAGAGCATCTACGCCTGGCGCGGGGCCGACATCAGGAACATCCTCGAATTCGAGGCCGACTACCCTAACGCCGTCGTCGTCCGCCTGGAGCAGAACTACCGCTCGCGCGAGCCGATCCTCTCGGCGGCGGGGACCCTCATCGCCCACAACAGCCAGCGAAAGCGCAAGGCCCTCCTGGCCACGCGCGGCGGCGGGCAGGAGGTCCAGGTCGCCCGCCTGGGCGACGAGCACGCCGAGGCCGACGAGGTCGCCGCGATCGTCACCCGCCTCGCCGCCGAGGAGTCGCTGCGGTACAGCGACGTGGCCGTCTTCTACCGCGTCAACGCGCTGTCGCGGCTGCTGGAGGCGGCCTTCCGCCGGGCCGGCATCCCCTACCAGATCGCCCGCGGAGTGGAGTTCTTCAACCGCAAGGAGATCAAGGACGCCCTGGCGTACCTGCGGCTGCTGATCAACGCCGCCGATGACGTCTCCTGCCGGCGGGTGATCAACGTCCCGGCGCGCGGCATCGGGTCGGTGACGCTGGGCCGCCTGGCCGAAGCCGCCGAGGCGCGGGGCGTGTCGCTGCTGGCGGCCTGCGGCGATCCGGCCGCCGCCGGGTTGGGCAAGGCGCCCGCCGCCAAGGTCGCCGCCTTCGCCAAGCTCATCTCCGAGCTATCCGGCGAGCCGGCCTCGCCCGTCCGCCCCATCGTCGAGAGCGTCATCGCACGCACCGGACTGGAGGCCGCCCTCCGCAAGGACGAAGACCAGCGACAGGCCCTCCGCAACGTCGAGGAGCTCGTCACGTCCGCGGCCGAGTTCGACACCGACAACCCCGACGCCGGCCTGGCGGAGTACCTCCAGATGGTCAGCCTCGTCAGCGACGTTGACTCGGTTGACCCCGCGGCCGGGGCCGTCACCTTCATGACACTCCACGCCGCCAAGGGGCTCGAGTTCCCCTCGGTCATCATGATCGGCTGCGAGGAGGGGCTGCTGCCCTTCAGCCGCGGCGACGGGCGGGTCAGCGACCTCGAGGAGGAGCGGCGGCTGGCCTTCGTCGGCATGACGCGTGCCCGCGACCGGCTGTTCCTGATCTCGGCGCGGTACCGACGGCTCCGCGGCCTCCAGACCAGGCAGGTGGACTCGCAGTTCCTCCGCGAGATCGGCGATCGTGGCGTCAGTCGGATCGACAAGTCGCCGCCGGAGGCTTCGCCGCGCCGGCGCCCGGTCTCGGTGGAGGAGTTCAACCGCCGCGGGCGCGGGCGGTTCGACCAGGACGCCACCGAGCGGGCCATCATCGAGGCCATGGAGGCGGCCGAGACGCTGCCCGAGGCCTTCGCCGCCCTTCGCGCCGGGAGGCGGGTCCGCAGCCGGAAGTTCGGGCCCGGCACCGTCCGCGAAATCTCATTCGACGGCACGCGGACACGGGCCGTCGTCCAGTTCGACCGGGGCGGGCCCAAGACGCTCATCCTCGAGCAAGCCCACCTGGAGCCACTGTGA
>CBFCZU010000118.1:0-13633 GCA_965602635.1 uncultured Planctomycetales bacterium
ATCCGCGCCCCGCCGCCGGACATGATCTTCACCGCCTCGGAGCGGCTGGCCCAGTTGACGTCGCCGGGGAAGGTGTGAGCCAGGGCCGAGTAGGCCGCGGCGAACTCGCAGGCCTCGCCCGGCGGGACGTCGCTCAGCAGGCCGGAGATAATGGCCGAGGCGAAGCTGTCCCCGCCGCCGACGCGGTCAACGATCTCCAGGTCCTCGTAAACCCGGCTGAGGTGGAACTCCTTCCCGTCGAACAGCAGCGTCCGCCAGTCGTTGAGCAGCCCGGTCTTGGCGTTGCGCAGCGTCGTGCCGACCATGCGGATGTTCGCGAACCGCTTCGTCGCCTCGCGGACCACGTCCTTGTAGCTCTCGGGGTCGAGCTTGGAGTAGGCCTCGCCCGCGCCCTTGGCCGCGATGCCCAGGCACTTCTCGAAGTCCTCCTCGTTGCCGATGAGCACGTCCACGAACGGGACGATCTTCTCGTTGGCCTGGCGGGCCTGTTCGGGCGTCCACAGCTTGCCGCGGTAGTTCAGGTCGTAGCTCGTCCGGACGCCCGCCTCGGACGCCAGGCGGAAAGCCTCCCGCACGGTCTCGGCCAGCACCGGCGACAGGGCGGGCGTGATGCCGCTGACGTGCAGCCACCGGCAGCGCGACAGCAGAGCGGGCCAATCGACCATGTCGGCGGTCATCTGGCTGATGGCCGTGTGGCCCCGGTCGTAGGTCACCGCGCTGGCCCGCGGGCCGACGCCCACCTCCAGGTGGTAGAAGCCGTTCCTCAGCCGCCCGACGCCGTCGAAGGCCTCCCACACGACGTTGGAGGTGTCCACGCCGTGGCGGCGGGCGTGCTCGACGATCAGCCGGCCCGACCAGTTATCGACCAGGCGCGACACCCAGGCCGTGCGCAGCCCCAGGCGGGCCGCGTTGACCGCGACGTTCCACTCGGCGCCGCCGACCGAGACGTCCAGGCTCGTCGCCTGCTCCAGCCGCATGTGACCCGGCGGCGACAGCCGAACCATCGCCTCGCCGAAGGTGATGAGGTCGTATTCCATCGTCTATCCTCCACGGGCCCGGCGGATCACCAGTCGGCCGGGGAGCCGTCGTCGTGTGTCCAGCGCGGCGTCTCCCACCCGCCGTCGTATATCTTCTCCGCCACCGCGTCCTCATCCACCTCGATGCCCAGCCCCGGCCCGGCGGGCACCTCGACGTGGCCCTCGGACAGGACGAACGGCTCGGCCAGGTAGCCTTCGCCGAGGGTGACGTACTCCTGGCAGAGGAAGTTGGGCACGGCCGCATCCACCTGAAGGCACGCCGCAAGCGAGATCGGCCCCAGCGGGCAGTGCGGCGCCAACGACGCGTAGTGGGCCTCGCCCATGGCGGCGATCTTCCGCACCTCGGATATCCCGCCGGCGTGCGAGACGTCCGGCTGGAGGACGGCGGCGGCCTGCTTGGCCAGCACCTCCCGGAAGCCCCACTTCGTGAACAGCCGCTCGCCGGTGGCGATGGGCACGGTCGTGCTGCGGGCGATCGTCGCCATCGCGTCAACGTTCTCGGGCAGGCAGGGCTCTTCGATGAACATGGGGCAGTGCGGCTCGAGCGCCTTGGCCAGCCGCACGGCCATCGCCGGGCTGACCCGGCCGTGGAAGTCCAGGGCGATGTCCACCGCCTTCCCCACGGTCTCGCGCAGCGAGGCCACGCGCTGAACCACCTCGTCGAGGAACTCGGGGCTCTCGATGAACCCCACGGCCTTGAATGGGGTGGTCTTGACGGCGGTGAGGCCCTTGCGGAGGTTCTCCTTGCCGGCCTCGACGTAGTCGCCCCAGGTCTCGCCGTACACGTGTCCGTACATGCGGATCCTGTCGCGGACGCGCCCGCCCAGGAGCTGGTGAACGGGCACGCCGAGCCACTTGCCGGTGATGTCCCACATGGCCTGCTCGACGCCGCTGAGGGCGCTGCACAGCACGGGCCCGCCGCGGTAGAACCCCCCGCGATAGAGCACCTGCCAGTGGTACTCGATGCGGCGCGGGTCCTGGCCGATGAGGTACCGGCCCATCTCAGCGACGGCGGCGGCGACGGTGCGCGACCAGCCCTCGACGATCGGCTCGCCCCAGCCGACGACGCCCTCGTCGGTGTGCATCTTCAGGAACACCCACCGGGGCTTGACGAAGAAGGTTTCGAGCTTTGTGATTTTCACGGTTTCGTTTCCCTCATGGCGCCCGGCCTCGGGGCCCGGGGGCCTACCGGGCGGCCTTGCTCAGCAGCTTCTCCATGGCCGGGCAGGCCTCGGAGACCTGGCGGGCGGATCGCACCGTCACCGTCGGGATCGCGCCCAGGTCCACGTGCAGTTTCATTCGTAGTTCCGCCTCCGGCGACTCCCCGCCGAGGTGCGAGTAGCCGAACGACCGGCACCATCGCCCGAAGAGGTACTCGCACACGGGGGTCCTACCCGTGCGCTCGAGCCCGTCGATGTTCTCCCGCCCGCTGCTCTTGAACAGGTGCACCTGGGCGACCGACTCGCCCTGCATGACGATCTCGTTGCGCCCCTCGCCGCCCACGACCAGGCCTTGCTTGATCGCACCGATGTCGGCGATGAGGCGCTTGATGCCCTCGGTCGGCGTGACCGCCTCCACCAGGCATCGCCTCAGGTTCCAGGTGTTCATCGACACGTCGAGGAAGACAACGTCGAGGTCGAGGTCCTTCACGGCCTCGGCCACGTTCTCGGTCAGGATCGATCGCCAGATGGACAGGGCGGGGTGGATCTTGACCATCGTCTTCTTGTCCTGGTGGCGGAGCCGGCCGGCGTTGGACTCGGGCACCTGCCTGGTGCCGCCGCCGTGCCAGACCCATCCCTGGACGCGCCCGTCGGCGGCGTCGCGGTACTGAAAGTCGCGCACGAGCGCGTAGGTCGGGTGGGTCGGGTCCATGTCGATGGCGTTGAAGTGCGGCATGACGCGGAAGCCCATGGCCCGGGCCTGGCGGACGAACCGCCTTCCCTTCGCGCCGGCGCGGTAGGTGGGGTAGTTGACGTCGTAGGGGTCCTTCCGCCAGCGCGGCACGTGCAGCAGGACGGTGCGGGGGCCGAGCCGCTTGGCGAGTGCCTTGAGTATGTCCGCGTCGCAGGGGCACCAGCTCAGCGCCAGGCGGAGGTCGGCCAGCCAGTCGGCCCGGGCGGCGTCGCGCAGGTCGTATGCCTCCTCCAGCCAGCGGCGATACGCCCCGGCCGGCCGCTTCCACCCGCCGCGATAGACGTTGATCCGCCACGTCAGCCCCCCGGCCGAGAGGTTGTCGTCAAGCGGGCCGTAGGCCTCCGTCTCGAAGCCCAGCCGCCGGGCGTCGTCGGCGCGCCCCACGAGCAGGTTCTTGTAGCGGTACCGGTCGTCGCGGCAGTGGACCCAGAGCCCGCCGCCTTCCCCCTGGAGGATGGCCAGCCCCGCCTCCCATGACTGCGGCCAGTTCCAGAAGGTGTTGCGGATCAGCGGGTCCTCCAGCGGCAGGTGGACTCCCTGCCAGAACGGGGCGACCAGCTCCAGCTCGCGCCCGACCCCGCCGAGGGTCCATCGGCAAGCCCGCAGCCCCGGGCGCGAGGTGCAGCCGCCGGGCTCGACGAGAATGTCGC
This sequence comes from uncultured Planctomycetales bacterium, assembly GCA_965602635.1. Classification (GTDB taxonomy): domain Bacteria; phylum Planctomycetota; class Phycisphaerae; order SM23-33; family SM23-33; genus CBFCZU01. The sequence goes on from CBFCZU010000118.1 coordinate 3,602, forward strand.
CGCTGGCGGTGTCCTCGGAGAACGTGATGACCCCGTCCCCGTGCCAGCCTTCGATGCGGACCTCCGCCCGGGTGTCGTTGATGCGCAGGTTCGTCACGCGGTCGCCCGCCTCGGTGCCCAGCGGCAGGACCTCCCCGCCGCAAAAGGCCAGCTCCATCGCAGGGGCGCCCTTGCGTTGGCGCAGGTATGTCCGGCCGTCCAGCTTGCTGACCAGCGAGGTGATCACCCCGCCCGCGATGACAGCCTTCAGCGTCCTGGTCTCAAGGCGAATGCGGCTCTTCTCGACACGCAGCATCTTGGTCCTCCCGCGTGGTGATAACGTAAGCCGGCAGCGCCTCATCGCCGCCGCTCGCAAGTGCCCGCCAACATCCATGAATGAGGGCCTTCCGTCAACCGCCAATTCCCAAACGGCGGCCGGTGGAAGAGCTCCCCTTTGCCGCCCCGCAGGCCGGCAACAGGCGGGCGCAGGCCGGTAAGGCCTTGATAGTGCGGCAGTTTCGGGCCACAATGTCGTTCAAACCAATGCGGGCGGTTTCCCCCAGAACGGCGCGAGGCATCGACACGTTCACCAGCGTGCTGTTCGTCCTGCCTAATTTCATTGGCGTGCTGGTCTTCGTGGTGCTTCCGGTGACCGCCAGCCTGGTGCTGGGGTTCTGCAAGTGGAGCGGCAACCGGCTTGAGCTCAGCGCGATCGACTGGATGGGCCTGGCCAACTTCACCAAGCTGCTGGGGTTCACGACGGACGCCCCGGCCGTGGCGGTGGTCGGGGGGATAGCGCTGGCGGTCGGGCTCGTCGCGGCGGTGGTGCTGGCCCTTCGGCAACGCTCGGCCTGGGGTCGTCCCGCCCGGTGGGCTGCTGCGGCGGCGGTGCTGGCGATGGCCTGGGGCGTGCGGCGCTACTGGGCCGGCGTGATCGATCCGCAGGCGAGCGACCCGCTGTTCTGGCAGGCGCTGTGGAACTCGCTGGTGCTGATGACCTGGGGCGTCGGCGGGCGGATCGTGCTGTGCCTGGCCATGGCGATGCTGCTCAACCAGCGGCTGCGCGAGATCGTGCTGCACCGGACGATCTACTTCCTGCCGACGATCTCCTCGGCCATCGCGTTGTACATCCTCTGGCAGGCGCTCTATCACCCGGACATCGGCGTGATCAACCAGTCGCTGGTGGCGATGCGCGACGCGATGAACGGGCTGGTCGACACCTTCGGTGGGCCGGCGGGCTGGATCACCTGGCAGCCGCCGAACTGGCTCGGCGAGATCAGCACCGCCAAGCCGGCGTTCATCATCATGGGCTGGTGGCACCAGATGGGCGGGCTGCCGATGCTGCTGTACCTGGCGGCGCTTCAGGGGATACCCGAGCAGCTCTACGAGGCGGCGGAGATAGACGGCGCCAACGCCTGGCAGCGGTTCTGGTCGATCACCTGGCCGATGGTCAGCCCGACGACGTTCTTCATCCTCATCATGGGCGTGATCCGCGGCTTCCAGGGCGGTTTTCAGCAGGCGTACATCATGACGCGCGGCGGCCCGGCCGGCTCGACCACGACAGTGGACTACTTCATATACAACCGGGCGTTCTTCCAGGACCAGGACATGGGCTACGCGTCGGCGGCGGCGTGGGTGCTGTTCGCGATCATCCTGACGCTGACGCTGATCAACTGGCGATACGGCCAGCGAAAGGTGCACTATTGACGCGGGCGCCTCGGGCGGCGGGCGCGCGGTGACGGAACGATGCGGATCAAGTGGCGGAAATATCGGCGCGGGCGGCTGAGCCTGGCTCATGCGATGCTAGTCCGCGCGGTCCTGCTGATCGGCGCGGTGGGTATGCTCGTTCCGTTCGCCTGGATGGTCTGCACGGCGCTGAAGGACAAGCGCACGATGGCGAGGGAGCCGTACCGCTGGCTGCCGAAGATGCCGCCCGCGGCCCCGGCCGCAAAGTGGTACGTGGACTACCTGTGGGCGACCACGCCCGACTTCAAGGACGTGGTGCTGCGCGACTTCGACGAGGCCGCCCATCGCCTTCCCGGCCGGCCGACACGCCAGGGGCAGGGCAGCCTGGAGCTGGCCGTCAACTTCGACGCGCAGGACGAGCGGACGCACACCATAGACCTGAGCGACTCCGACCGGCCGGGCGTGCCGGTCAGCATGCTGGCGTTCTGGCTGCGCGGCGACGGGTCGGGCCACCGGCTGCGCGTAAGCATCCACGGCGACGGCTTCGTGTACAAGGGCGCCGACGACCTCCGGGCCGGGTTCGAGGGCTGGAAGGAGGTCCACTGCTTTTTCCGCCCCGAACGGTTCGACCCGCTGGGGCGCGAGGTCGTCGAGCTGCGGCGCGAGCCGGCCGGCGACGCCGGATACGTTGACCTGGCGTCCATCCGGCGGATCGAGCTGACCGTCCTGCCAGAGCCGCTGGTTGCCCGCACGTGGCAGCAGTGGACGTACTCGTTCCGCAAGGCCTGGCAGTCGATGCCGTTCGGGCGCTTCTACCTCAACAGCCTGTTCGTCTCGCTGGCGATCACGCTGGGGCAGGTGCTGACCTGCTCGCTGGCGGCGTACGCGTTCGCGCGGCTCCGCTGGCCGGGGCGGGACAAGTTCTTCCTGGCCTACCTGGCGACGATGATGATACCCGCGGCCGTGACCATCGTGCCGACCTTCGTGCTGATGAAGATCCTCGGCTGGTTCGACACCTACCGCGCCCTGATCCTGCCGATGCTCTTCAGCGCCTACGGCACGTTCATGCTGCGCCAGTTCTTCATGTCGCTGCCGCGCGACCTGGAGGACGCCGCCCGCATCGACGGCTGCGGCAAGCTGCGCGTCTGGCTGCACGTCATCCTGCCCCTGAGCAAGCCCGCCCTGGCGACGCTCGCGACGTTCACCTTCCTGGCGTCGTGGAGCGCGTTCCAGTGGCCGCTGTTCGCCACCCAGTCGATGCACATGAAGGTGCTGCCCATCGGGCTCAGCGCCTTCCAGGACAAGTTCTCCGTGGAATACAACCTTCTGATGGCCGCCTCGCTGATGGTGATGATCCCCACGCTGCTGGTTTTCCTGTTCAACCAGCGGTTCTTCACCCAGGGCATCCAGCTCAGCGGGATGAAGGAGTAGGGCCGGACCATGCGTTACGCCATCGTCGCCCTGATCGTCATGATCGCGCTGGGCATCTACCTGCTCAGCACGCAGCCGACCGAGCAGGCCGGTCCGGGCCAGGCGCATATCCGCTTCGCGTTCCCCGGCTCGGTGAAGTCCATCAGCCTCTTCAGCCGCCTCGCCCGGCGGTTCATGGAGCTCAACCCCGACATCTACGTGAAGCTCGAGCCGAACGTGGGCGATTTCCGCCAGATCATCAAGCGCGACCTGGTCGCCAGCATCGCCCCGGACGTGTTCTTCAGCGACGACGACTACTTCGCGGTCTTCGCCACCGACGGGCACTACCTGGAGCTGGACGGTCTGATCGCCGCCGACGGCTACGACACGGGGCGGTTCTACGGGCCCGCCAGGGAGAGCTTCCGCTGGGACGGGAAGACCTACGGGCTGCCGTTCGGCTGGGGGTGCTCGCTGCTGCTCTACAACCGCCAGGCGCTGCGCGACGCGGGCATCGAGTACGACCCGACGCGGTGGACATGGGAGCAGTTCCTCGACACGGTCCGGCGGTGCACCGGCCCGGCCAAGGTCAAGGGGCGTACGGTGCATCGCTACGGCTACATGCGCGACAACGCCGCCCACGCGATGTGCAACGTCTGGCAGGGCGGCGGGACGATCCTTCAGAGGGCGATCATCTGCCCGCACTGCGATCGGCGCAACGACGTCACCGACACAGCCGAGCCCGGCCGGACCAGGTGCGCCGGCTGCGGCCGGGAGATGGGCGGCGGGCGCGTCGAGTGGCGCGCCGCCTGCGACTCGCCCGAGGCCGTCGCCGGCATCGACTACATGCTCAGCCTGCTGCCCTGCACGCCCCGGGCCGTCGCCAGCGACGCCAGCGAGATGCCCTCCAACCAGGAGTTTTTCGCCACCGGGCGGCTGGCGATCATCCGCGGCGGGCCGTACTCGGCACAGTGGGCGGCCGATGTGGACGTTGACTGGGGCATCGGCTATTTCCCCAAAGGCCCCGGCGGGAGGTGGACACGCTTCTACTGCGACGGCTTCGTCATCTGGGACAAGACCAAGCACCCCAAGGAAGCCTGGCGCCTACTCAAGTACCTCTGCAGCGACGACGCCCAGCGGCTGCTGGCCAAAGAGGCATATCACGTCCCCGTCAGCCGGTCGGTCGCGCTGAGCCCGTACTTCGATCGGCTTGACACACCGTGGGACGAGTCGGTCTTCGCCGGGGCGATCGAGCACGTCCGGTTCCAACGCAAGATACCCGAGTGGGACGAGGCGTACGAGATCTTCGCCCGCAACTACGGCTTGCTCGTCCTGGACCCCGACGCCCCCCAGCACATCAGCTCCGCCGAATTCCTCGCCCGCTCCCAGCGCGAGATCGAGAAGGACGTATTCAACCGCTCCGGGGCGGGGAAGTAGCCGCTCGGCGTCGCCGCGCTTAGCTCCCCTACTTGACCGAGTATTCCACCCAGACGGTCTCGGGGGCGGCCCCGGCGTCGAAGGACCACGACGTGTCGGGCTTCTCCGAGAGGCCCCGGTAGGTGTGGCTGGCGGTCCTGGCCTTCTCGCCGGTCTTGTAGTTGAAGGTGATCGTCACCGGCGAGGCGTTGGCGACCCTGTAGGCCAGGTGTGCCTCGGCCCGGAGGAACTTCACTTCGCCGCCGCTGCTGCCGAAGCGTACGCGGACCGGCCCGGTCGCGCCGGCCAGGGGCGCCTCGCCGTCCAGGTAGCACTCGTCGCTGACGTTGGCCGGCTCGGGCTTGTGACGGATGAGCTGCCAGTCGCGGACCACCGGCTTCCAGGTCTTGCCGCGGTCGGTGGAGACGTCGATCGCGCACCTCGCGCCGGCGCTGTATTTGAGCTTCGCCGCGGCGTATAGCCGTACGGCCGGGGACTTCCGCGGAGCCGCCAGCTCCATCGTCACCGACTTCCGGCCGAAGCCGCCCGCGACGACGTGGGCCTTGGCCGCGCCCCAGTAAGGCCCGGCCGAGACCTGCGCAAGCCCCGACGCCTGGCAGGTGATCGTGTTCCTGCCGCCCTTCAGGTGCGGCATCATCGTCGGCGCCGCCTGGCAGACGGTCCGGATGGTCAGGCCCTTGCCGGCCAGTTGCTTGACGACGGCGCCCTCGCCGGCGGCGGCGAACTTCAGCCAGTATTGCTGCTGGCCCTTGGCCAGGTCGGTCAGGTCCACGCCCTTGGCCCCGCCCAGCTCGGCCGGCTTCGACCACGTCGCGCCCTGGTCGGTCGAGACGCTCACGGTCCCCGCCCCGCCGGTAATGGCCAGCCCGCCGGTGCACCCCGGCTCGTAGATGCCCCATTCCTTGGCGGCGGCGGCCGGCGGAGGGGTCGCCGCGACGATGTACGGCGTGTAGAACTCGAACGTCACGTGGTCGTCGGCCCGGTCGATGACGCCTTCGGCATAGCCGCCGGAGGCGAAGTCCGGCCTGTAGGTATAGACCGCGTTGGCGAACCGCCCCTGCCCCGCCCGCCAGCCGCAGTCCCGCTTGGCCTTATGCATCTTCTCGGGCATGTTCACCCACGTCCGCCCGCGCGTCGGCCCGATGATGTTGCCCGGGCGGTTGTAGTTGATGCCCCAGTAGACGAACGTCTTGCCGTCGTCCAGGCCGGGCTTGAGGTACTTGCGGACGCTCTCGCCGGCGCGAAGGTGGACCATCGGCGGCACGGTCGCGTAGCCGTCGTTGTAGAAGGCCTTCAGGAACACGTTGTAGCCGATGTCATTGCGGTGCAGGCCCGGGGCGATCCAGCCGTGGTTCTTCTCAGCCGGTATGTTCCGAGGCACGCTGCCGTCCTTGAGCCCCTTGATGACCTCCGTCATCGACAGCAGCCGCTTGCCCTTGCCGTCGAACATGATCGTGGAGATGTCGTGGTCGAGCAGGGCCCATCGGCCGTCGCCGTAGGCGCCGCCTGTGAGGTACACCTCGAATGGCGAGTGGCCCTCGATGTCGGCCTTGCGGCTGCGCCCGGGGCCAAGCAGGCGGTTGATCTCGGCGCACCACTGGGCGTGCGTGGCGTAGCAGAGGCTGAAGCCGAAGGCGAACTGCCCCCGCCAGAACTCGTGCGTGTACAGGTGGCCGGGCTTGGCGAACCCCGTGCCCCAGAAGTCGCCTCCCGCGGCCGTGCAGTGAAAGTGGTTGACGTTCCGCCAGAACCACGCGGCGATGGCCTTGTCCTCGTCGCTGTCAACGCCCCTGCCCGTGACGCGCTTGTAAAGCGCCGCCTGCGTGGCGAAGAGCCGCTCGAACGTCGAGCAGCTCAACTCGCCGCCATACCAGGGGTGGTCGGTCATGATCTGGACGTCGCCGACGCCCGCGCCGGCCCGCGTCGCCGCGACCAGCACTACCAGCAGGATTGCGATCGTGCGCATGGAAGCTCTCTCCAATTTCGCCTCGGCCTCATTCTTGCCCGGGTATTTCACCACAGAGGTCGCAGAGATCACAGAATTGTTTCTTCTGCAGGCAGGTAGAAGCGGTTCTGTCGACTTCGCGAAATGATGCTCTGTCTTGCTGGTCATGGGAACCTGCGCATGAACATTCAGGTGGCACTCCATAAACCACGGGGTGCCAAGAAAACATGACCAATAAGACCTCCGAGAACTCTGTGGGCTCCGTGGTCTATGAGAAATGCGGACCAGAAGCCTCCGCCGCTCGGCAAGGCCGCTACTGCCCAGACGATGGCTCACCGCAGGCCGGTGCGCGCCGCGGCGTGGTCTAGGTTCCCGCATGGCCGCGGGCTTGGAGGTGCGTCAGACGGACTTGCCCTCGTCGTCGGCCTTGCCGGCGTCCCCCGCGGAATCATTCGCGTCGTCTGTCTCGCCGCGGAGGCCCTTCTTGAACTCGACCAGGCTCTGCCCCATGCTCCGCCCGACCTCGGGCAGCCGCCGCCCGAAGATAAGCACGGCCACGACGACGATCACCGCTATCTCGGGCCAGCCGATCATCCAGGCAAGTGTAGTCATCTCTCGCTCCGGGTAAGGCTGCTGCGATTTGCTCCAAGAGAGTCATTATAAACCCAACCCGCCAGACTGTCAAAAGCTATCGGCGGCCCGATCGGTGCCGCTTCACCTGAGAAAGGCTTTCTGGGGAAGATGGATTCATGCAGCACTGACGGTCCAAGGCTCGTTCTCTCTTGTGAAGGGCCAATGGTCGCCCGACAGGATAAAGGAGAAACCGAATGAGCGCTGACGAGGATGACGTTCGTCGCGATGCAGCGGAAGACGGTGACAATGAGTTGACCGGCAAGAAAAAGTTCACGGGTCAGCTCAAACTGACGGGGGACGCCCTCGAAGGTTACGCCCCTGACGAGATCGTGAAAATTACCGGGCAGGTTGTGTTCACTTCGCCCATAACGGCTACCCCAAAGTGCCGTCTTAGAATAACCGGGCAAGTCGTGGCCCCCGAGGGCAGTCAGCGACTGCTGGCCCCGGCGATCATGAAGATGACCGGCCAAATGGTCCACTACCCGGATGGGGTGGAGCTACGCATCGTCTTGGGCAAAGAGACATTCGACCAGGCATTCTTCGAGGCGATGACGGGCAAGGAATTGCTCATCAACTTGGGCAAAGTCTTTCTCGGCCCCGATGTGCAAGCCCAATCCCTCAAGGAGAAGATTCATTCGATCATCAACCTTGGCAAGATAAGATGCAGCAAGTCGCTGCGCCCATTCGTTCAGTTGGTTTGCAGGGATAACTTGGGCAAGATCGAGGTTGAATGATGGGCTCTGCGCGGGCGCAGGTCGAGCAACTGCTGCGCGACTCGCAGTCCGAGTTGTTCGCCTTCCTGCTGGGGCGTCTGGAGGACCGTGAAGATGCTTTGGACGCCTTACAGGATGTGCTCTTAGCGGTGTGGCGCAAGCGGGAGGAGCTGGGCAAACTTCCATTCGACGAGCAGCGTCGCTACCTATATGCGGCCGCACGGAACCGCGCGATTGATGCGGTCCGGTCCCGCTCGACCGCCCAACATCGCCTGACCCGACCCTTGGAGGAAGGCAACGAACCGCTTGGTCCGGCGCCCCAGCCGCTTGAGAGGGTCGATCAGAGGATCCAGAAGTTGAACCGGTTGATCGCTCGGCTGGATTCGGACGATCGTGTCCTTCTTCACCTTTACGTCGTTGGAGGCTTGAACTGTAACGATATAGCTGAACGCCTGGGACGCCCGCCCGGGACGATTCGCTCTCAATTGACCAGGCTGAGACAACGTCTTCGTGGGCAAATGGACGGCAATCAACCATGAAAGAATCCGAGCTTGACCAACTGCTGGCACGCTGGGCGGAGCGAACGCGCCTGCGCGAATCAGAGGCTGCCGCAACGCTCCCCTTGTTTGTGGTCTCCCCGGGACCGCTGCCAGGGACGGAGGACGCATGCGCCGCCCCGTGGGTCGGCTTCTGGGAGTGCCTCGACCAAATGCTGTGCTGTGTTACCCAGATCGGCCGAAATGTTGCTCAGCGGTGTACCCCGGTGGCGCCTTGAAGCTGTCAATAGCCGAGGCCCGCCCGACGGAACCAGGCCGGGGGCGAAATCGCCTTTGCCGGAGCGCGGCCAGACATTAGTATCGTGCGAAAGGCCCGCGGCGGCTGTGGGCCGGAGGTCGTCTGTGACATCCCGGTGGATATCGGAGGCGTTCACTATATCCGGACCGCCCCGGGCACACCCAAGCTAAGGACGGAAGCTATGCGAAAGACAGTAGTGGCTTTGGCGGCGACGACGGCGATGGCGATCTGTGCGGCGACGGCCGACTGGCCTCAATTCCAGGGCGCGTCCCGCGACGCCAAGGTCGGCGATGGCCCGCGCCTGGCCCGGACCTGGCCCGAGGGCGGGCCGAAAGTCCTCTGGACCGCCAAGCTCGGCCCGGGCTTCGGAGGGCCGGCGGTCAAGGACGGCAAGGTTTACCTGCTCGACCGCCCGGACAACGCCAAGGAAATCCTTCACTGCTGGAACCTCGCCAGCGGCAAGGAGGAGTGGACCTATACATACGACGCGCCGGGCAAGAAGCTCGAGTACAACGGCTCGCGCTCGACCCCGGCCGTGGACGACAAGCACGTCTTCACCGTCGGCGCCTTCGGGCATTTCCAGTGCATCGACAGGAAGACCCGAAAGCCCGTCTGGAGCAAGAACCTGATAACCGACTTCGGCGGCAAGCTGCCCCACTGGGGCGTCGCCCAAAGCCCGCTGCTGTACAAGGACACGGTGATCGTCGCCCCGCAGTCAAGGACGGTCGGCGTGGTCGCCTTCCAGCGCGCCAGCGGCAAGGAGCTGTGGCGATCGAGGCCCTTGGGCCAGCAGCCATACACCTCGCCGATGATCGTCACCGTTGACGGCGTTGACCAGGTGGTGGTGATCTCCGAGACGGGCATCAAGCTGGCCGGAGTCTCGGCCGCCGACGGGGCGGTCCTCTGGACCAGCCGGGCGTGGAAGTGCAACATCCCCATCCCCAGCCCCACCGACTGCGGCCAGGGGAGGGTCTTCTTCACCGGCGGGTACAAGGCCGGCAGCGTCATGCTCAAGATCGCCAGGGACGGCGACGCCTTCAAGGCGACCGAGGTATTCCGCAAGCGCGACCTGGGCGCCCTGCTGCACACCGCCCTGATCCGCAAGGGGCACCTCTACGTCAACTGCAACACCAAGCGGACCAACGACGGGCTGGTGTGCATGGACCTGGACGGCAACATCAAGTGGCAGCAGAAAAGCAGCCCCAACTTCGAGCGCGGCGGGCTGCTCCTGGCCGGCGACGTGATCTACATCATGGACGGCAAGACCGGCGAGCTGCGGATGGTCCGGGCCGATCCCGCCGGCTACAAGGAGCTGGGCAAGACGAAGGTGCTCAGCAAGGGTCCCATCTGGGCGCCCCTGGTTCTGGCCGACGGAAAGCTCCTCTGCCGCGACCAGGTCGTCCTCAAGTGCCTGGACGTGAGCGCGGTAAGGTAGAG
>CBFCZU010000119.1:0-13513 GCA_965602635.1 uncultured Planctomycetales bacterium
CTCGTTCGGTCGCGCGCGTCTACGCCCCGGGGGGGTTGGTGCCCCGCCCGGCGTGCAACATCCGGTCCAGGCCCGGCCGATTGGTGGGGCCTTCGCCTGCGCCCCGCGGAACAGGGATGGCGAAAACCGCCTCCGCGCGGTACAATAAGCCGGCTTCTGGGCAAGCGGGGGCAAGGAGAGGGCAATGGCGAGGATGAACCACCCGTCCGATCAGATCAGACCTTTGCTGGAGCGGCTGGAGCCGCGCCTGCTGCTCGATGCCGGCGTCCTGGCCGGACCGCTCGATCCGCTCGACGCGCCGGCCGGGGCGGCGGTGCACAGCCTCGAGCTGCCCCAGCCCCCCAGCGCCCTGCCCGGCGACGCCAACGACGACGGCATCGTGGACGGGCTCGACTACGTAGCCTGGTCGAACCACTACAACCAGCCCGGCGGCCTGGCCGAAGGCGACTTCACCGACAACGGGTTCGTGGACGGGCTCGACTACGTCGTCTGGTCCAACAACTACAACGCTGCCCTATACAGCGCCGACGTGCAACTCCAGAACCTCACCGGCTCGCCCAAAACCGATTGGCCGGTATTCCTGAGCGTCTGGAAGGTCTTCGGCGGCAACCTGGACATGGACGCCCTGAACCCGAGCGGCTTTCACGTGTACGACTCGACCGGCGCGGAGGTCCCGCACATGCTCCGTGCCGTCCCGCCGGACTTCAGCCTGGGCAATCACGAGATCGTCTTCGTCGTGCCGCAGATGGCCGCCGGCGAGACGCTCGACTACCGCGTCACGAACACGCCCGTCGCCGGCCTGACCATCACCATCGACCTGGCGAACGACCCCAACAACCTGCTGCCCAACGGTGGGTTCGAGAGCTTCTCCGGCGGCCTGCCGACCGGCTACTACCAGGCCTCCAACAACGGCGTGGCCATCTCGCAGGACACGACGGAGGTCGTCTCCGGCAGCTCGTCGCTGCTGATGACCTTCCCCGTGGGCAGGGCCGCCACCATCAGGACCATCAGCTCCGTGCCGATCAGGAGCAACGGGCAGTACCACTTCAGCATCTGGGCGCGGACCGAGAACGTCGCCTACAACGGCTACGGCTTCTGGGGCTGCGGCGGGCGGATCTTGTTCGAGCAGCAGGCCTTTGACGGCAGGGTGGAGCTGGAGCTGCGCGACAACCGCGAGTGGTACAGCTACCGCTTCGAGGACGGGCCCGCCGACAGTTGGGGCGTGCCGGCGATGGGCCCCCAGGGCGCAGCCGACCGCAACGTCGTCCTGTCGCTGGGCGGATACCAGCAGAACCAGCCCTTCCTCGAAGGCAACCGGACGGGGAGGATATGGTTCGACGAGGCGCTGCTCTTCGAGCAGCCGGCGGTGACCGTCGATCGGGCGACGGCCCTGGCGCGGATCCACACCGGCGAGGCGGTCGTCTTCGCCCGACCGGTGAACATGCCGCGGTACAACGCCTTCGCCCACGAGGCCGTCACGGAGTTCGATGCCTATGCCATGCGCGGCGAGCGGAGGCGGATCCGCTTCGGCGTCCACGCCATGGAGACGCTGTACAGCCTGTCGGTGTCGGCCGGCGCCTTGAGCGGGCCGGGACTGACGCTACAGGGCGACGACCTGGAGCTCGAGCGGCTCGCATACGTCAGCGGGCAGGGCGACTTCTTCCTGGACTATCAGGGCCTGGTAAAGCTCTCGGCCGGCCAGACGGCCGAGTACATGCTCAGCATCAACGTTCCCGACGGCGCGCCGGCCGGCCTCTACGAAGGCTACGTCACCATCTCCGCCGGCGGCGAGGTGATCGCCACCGTGCCGATACGGCTTGAGGTGCTCGACCTCGACGCCCCAGCCATGGACGGCTACTACATCGGCGGCATCTACAACATGGGCTACACGGCTCAGCGCAACGACGAGTTCTACGTCGAGTACGGCAAGAGCCGGTTCAACTACCTCATGCTGTTCGACTACTTCTCCGCGGAGATCGGCACCAACACGATCGATTTCGCCGCCGCCACCGCCCAGGTGGACAAGCTGCGCGACCTGGCCCACGTCACCGGCGGCATCGGGCTGTACCGCGAGCCCAACATGTCCGACGACATGCCGCGCAAGTGGTACATGATCACCGCCAACCAGCTCACTTGGTCGGAGGCGTACGTGTCGGTGCCGACGTACGACTACAGCTACGAGACGGGCTACCAGGACCTGGCCGAGGACCACCAGAACTACGCCGACAGCCACGACTGGCCGACGCAGATCTACATGGTCACCGACGAGCCCGGCCCCGCCGTCGACAAGGACCCCGCCATGGGCTGGCTGAACGATCGCCTGCCTGACGCCATCACCTGCGCCGACGTGCAGTACCACGACATGGTCGCGACCTGGCAGTGGTACAACCTTCCCATCCTGGACGACCCGATCAGTTGGACGGGCCCGCTGATGTACGACTACGTCACCGCCAACGAAGGCCGCTTCGGCTTCTGCGGCACCGCCACGGGCCTCGGGGCGGGGCGCTACCAGCACGGGCTGATGATGGCCTCGTCGGGGGCGATGTACCTCCACTGGTGGCACGTCGATAAGGTTTACAAGTACGTTGACGCCGGCGGTGGGCTGGCGCGGATGCACAACGTAGGTGCGGCCGGGGCGGGGGTGAACGACTTCCGCTATTACCTCGCCCTCCAGGAGCGTATCGCCGCCGCCGGGCCCTCGCCGGAAGCGGCCGAGGCCCAGGCATTGCTCGACGGCGTCTTCGGCTTCGCCACCGCCGACAACGATCAGCACGTCCGCCCCTACAACGGCGTGCCGGCCGAGTGGGGCTACGACCGCTTCTACGACGACTGGCGGTCGGACATGAAGGACTACATCCTGCTGCTGGAGGCCGCGCCCCCGTCGCTTCCGCAGACGGTCGCGGCGCCGTCGGCTGTTGCCGCCGTCGCCACCGAGGCCGGCAGCACAGCCGGCTCCGGCGCGCAAACGGCCCCGAGCCTCGGGGCCCCCTCGGCCCGGGGCGACGCCCAGGCCCGCCTCGCGGGATCAGGCGAGGTCGCCGCGCCTCTGCCGGGCGACTACGCGGGCTGGCTGTGGTGGCAGACGGCCAGCGAGGCGAACGGCTCCCACTTCCTGGGCGCCGGCGATTCCTGGCTGGGCACGGCCGGGGGTGATCTGGATCGCTTTGCCTGGCCGAGCCATAACAAGCGGCTGGGCGCCCTGGAGAAGGGCTACCTCGGCGACGCCGACCTGGGGGTGGTGGACGTTCTCAACAGCGCCGCCTGGTCCGACATTCTCGGCCCCTCGATCTAGCCTGCTCATTGCCGGGCGGCTGCCTCCCGGCGCGAGATTGCAATGGCCTGCCCCGCGCGGTAGCGTGACGCGAGCCCCCGCTCGGCCCCGTCGGCCGGGAGAGGGACCACAGTGCGGAGGCAAGTCAAGTGGCCAAACCGAGCAGGATCATCGACTCCCACCAGCACGCGTTCTGGCACGGCACCGACGACGCGGCCATGGCCGCCAACCTCGACGAGCACGGCATCGACAAGGCCGTGGTGCTCACCTGGGACATCACCCCCCTGGAGCGAACCGGCTACGAGGACAGCGTCAACGCCGCCCACGCCGTGCCGGGCAAGCGCCACCCCGGGCTGCCGCTGGCCGACGCCGTCCAGGCGGTCAGGGCCTTCCCCGACCGCTTCGTCCTGGGCTACTGCCCCCACCCGCTCGACCACCACGCCGTCGACCGCCTCACCTCGGCCATCGACATGTACAACGTCCGCGTCTGCGGAGAGTGGAAGGCTTCGGTCCATCTCGACGACCCGCGCTGCCTCGAGCTGTTCCGCTTCTGCGGCGAGAGGCACCTGCCGGTGGTCTTCCACATCGACGTGCCTTACCGCCGCGACGAGCAGACCGGCGAGACGGTCTATTGCCAGGAATGGTACGGCGGCACGATCGCCAACGTCGCGGCCGCGGTCGAGGCCTGCCCCGACACGATCATGATCGGCCACGGGCCGGGGTTCTGGCGCTACATCAGCGGCGACGCCGACACCACCACCGGCGGGGTGTACCCCGACGGCCCGGTCGTCCCCGGCGGGCTGCTCCGCCCGCTGCTGGACGAGCACCCCAACCTCTGCGCGGACCTCTCGGCCGAGTCGGCGCTGAACGCCCTGCGGCGCGACAAGGCCCACGGCAGGAAGTTCCTCAGCGATTACAGCGACCGGCTGCTGTTTGGGCGGGACTGCTACGACGGGAAGCTGCACGAGTTCCTCCAGTCGTTGCGGCTGTCGAAGAAGGTCGCCGAGAACATCTACCACCTCAACGCCGAACGACTGATGGGGATCGACGCATGAGCCGGCAGGCGAAACTTGACGAGGCACTGGCCCTGACCGGCGGGCCGGCGGCGATAACCCGCGACCCGGGCGATGCCCTCACCTGGCCGATCGTCACCGACGAGGACGAGCAGGCCGTGCTCGAGGTGCTCCGCAGCGGGAACATGTCCGGCACCGACGTCACCCGGCAGTTCGAGGCGGAGTTCGCCGCATGGCAGGGCAGCGAGTTCGCCCTGGCCCACTGCAACGGCACGGCCGCGGTTCAGGCGGCGATGTACGCCGTCGGCGTGCGGCGGGGCGACGAGGTCATCTGCCCGTCCATGACGTACTGGGCGTCGGGCCTGCCCGCCCTGACGCTTGGGGCGACGGTCGTCTGGGCGGACATCCAGCGCGACACGCTCTGCCTCGACCCGGCCAGCGCGGCCGAGCGCATCACCGACAAGACCAAGGCCATCGTGGTGGTCCACTATTGCGGCTACCCGGCCGATATGGACGAGATCATGGCCGTGGCCGAGCCGGCGCGGATAAAGGTCATCGAGGATGTCTCCCACGCCCACGGGGGTCTGTACAAGGGCCGAAAGCTCGGCAGCATCGGCCACGTCGGGGCGATGTCCATCATGAGCGGCAAGGCCCTGCCGGCGGGCGAGGGGGGGCTGCTGGTCACCGACGAGAGGGAAGTCTACGAGCGGGCGATACTCTGGGGCCACTACGCCCGCCACGGCGACCTGACCATCGACGAGCTGAGGGAGATGAGCGGGCTGACGCGCCCCGGGGCGACCACGGGACTGCCGCTGGGCGGCGTCAAGCACCGCATCAACCAGCTCGCATCGGCCATGGGGCGCGTGCAACTGAGGCATTACGACCGGCGCAGCGCCGAGATCGGCAAGGCGATGAACTACTTCTGGGACGCCCTGGAGGGCACGCCGGGCGTCCGCGCTCACCGGCCGGCGGGCGACTCGGGCAAGGTCATGGGCGGCTGGTACGTCGCCAAGGGGCTCTACCGCGCCGACGAGCTGGGAGGCCTGCCCCTGGCGCGGTTCTGCGAGGCCCTTCAGGCCGAGGGCTTCCCCGCGTACGCCGGCGCGAACGTGCCGCTGCACCTCCAGGCCGTCACCGAGCTGGACATCTACGGCGACGGCAGGGCGACCGTCGGCGAGCCCGCACCCGCCGGCTCGCTGCCGGTCTCCGAGTCGATCGCCGAGATATGCTTCTCCGTGCCCTGGTTCAAGCGCTACCGCCCCGAGGTAATCGACGAGTACGTCGCGGCCGTCAAGAAGGTGGCCGCCCACGCCGACGAGCTGCGGGCTTGACAGGGGGACGCTAGTGGACAGCTTTCGAATAAGGGATACGCGCCCCGCGGACGCTGCCGGGATAGCGCGCGTCCATGTCGATACCTGGCGGACGGCCTACCGCGGCATTGTTTCCGAGGGCCATCTCCAGTCACTGTCCTGCGAGACCTCTGCCAAGCGGCACCAGGAGCGGCTGACCCGGCAGGCGGAGACCGGCCTGGTCAGCATGGTTGCGGTGTGGGAAGGCGGCGAGATCGTCGGCTTTGTCAACGCCGGGGCGGAGCGCAAGGGCATCAGCGGCTTCGACGCGGAGGTTTACGCCGTCTATGTCCTGGAGGCGTACCAGGGCAAGGGCGTCGGGCGGGCGCTGCTGGCCGGGGCGGCCAGGGAGCTGGCGCGGGCGGGCTTCTCGAGCGTAATCCTCTGGGCCCTTGAGGCCAACGCCGCACGCGGCTTCTACGAGGCGCTGGGCGGGGCCTTCGTCAAGGCGGATACCATCGAAATCGGCGGCGAGAAACTGCCCGTCGTCTCCTACGGCTGGCCGGACCTGGGTAGCCTGGCAGGCTTGTGATCTGCCGGGCGCCGTACCGTTCGCGCCGCCGTGCGACTTCAAGTTTTTCGGCCTCTTCCGTTTTCTTACAGACCTCCGGGACGGAAGCCGGCTCTGTGTGAGTAGAAGGCCTTCTCCGCGGCACATGCTGACAGGTGGTGGTGTGGAAGGTTCCGAAGAAACGCGTGATCTGGTCGTTCGGGCTGCGTCTCCGGGCGGAGACGCGGCCGACAGGCTGACGGCCTTTGGAGAACTCGTGACTCGCTTTCAGGACATGGTGTACGGCTACGCCTACTCGATCCTGGGCCACTTCCACTTGGCCGAGGATGCCGCACAGGACGCGTTCATTACGGCGTTCCTGCGGCTGGAAGACCTGCGCGAGCCGGGCGCGTTCGCCGGCTGGCTGCGGCGAATCGTTCATACCGCTTGCGGTCGGCTGACGCGTCGGAAGGAGATTCCCACGGCCCCTCTGGATGCGGCCGCCGAACCGGCCTCGAGGGCAGATGAACCTGCCCGGGTAGTCGAGAGGTCCGAAACGCGCGACCAGGTCCTCGGCGCGATCCGGCAGCTGCCGGATCCGCAGCGCGAAGCGACCACGCTGTTCTACATCAACGGGTACTCACAGAGCGACATCGCCGACTTCCTGGAGGTGCCGGTGAGCACGGTCAAGAACCGCCTGGCGGCCTCCCGCAGTCGGCTCAAGGAAAGGATGCTGAAGATGGTTGAGGAAACACTGAGATCGCATCGCCCCGGCCCCGAGCAGCGCAAGGCGATCATCGACGAACTGATGGGCCGAAAGACGCGGTTCGACCAAACGATATCCGCAAGCTGGGAGCCCTCCACCAAGTGGGCGGACTGGTGGCACCAGCGCCGCATGGAGGATGTGCGCGCCAACGCCGCCAGCTACGGCGTCGAGCCGGATGAGTCCCTGCCGCGGATGTTGCCGGAGTATCAGGCGAGTAATACATTCCGCGATGATTTCAAGGACCTGCCCAGGCGGTGGGGGATTCCGGAAGGCACACGGCATACCTCTATGCGCGACCTCTGTCGGGACGTTGGGGCAACGCCCCTGGCCGTGTACCGTTGGGCGGCCGAGGGATTGCCCGTACTCCGCTATTTCCCCTGGTTGGCCTACGATGAATCCAAAGCGCGCGAGTGGATCGCATCGCGCGGCGTTCATCCGGATGAGCAGATGACCCCGACCGAGGCACGAGAGCCCCTCTTGCTGACGCTGCGGGCCCTGGCGGCGGGCGAGGCGTCACTCGCCGAGGCCAAGGGAGTTGTCTCTGCCTTGGGGACTTCCGTAATCAAACTCATCGCCGGCGTTTCCGACCTACGAGACCTGGCCTCGCACGGCCTGGACCCGCTGTGGACCGAGGTGTGGCAGGCACAGCAGCCAAGAGAGAAAATCGAGAATGCCAGCCGTTACGGTTTGTCCGAGCCGTCTGAAGACTGGCTCGGCATTCCTGCCGAGGTGGGGCGCGGCCGCGTCTTCGAGATCCGCGATCTCTGCCGACGACTGGAGGTGTCCCCCTTCGACGTCGTCCGGTGGACGCGGGAGGGGATGCCGTGTCTGCGGTGCAGTCCCTGGGTCCGCTGGGACGTGGAGCACGTGGCCGAGTGGGTCGCTCAGAGGGGCTCTCTTCCCGGCGACAGGCATACGGCCAAGGAGCTCGACTCGCTGGATGAGTTTCTCCTGGCGGCCGTTGCCAACGGGGACGGCTCGCCGGACGACGCCCGGGAGATCCTCAGCGGCTGGTTGGCGATGATGTAGACACGCACGGCGTGCTCAGGCCGTCAAATCGACGGGCTGGCCGGTGCGGACCGACTCGTATCCGCCAAGGACCGCGCGGAGCGTCCGGCGCTCCGATCGTCCGCCGGTCAACGACTCGCGGTTCCCGGCAACCGACGCCATGAACTCCCGCATCTGCCGCACGAACGCGCCCGAGGCCTCGTCCGCGGCGTCCTCGGCGCACTCGATCGTTTCCCTGCCGTCGTCGGTGTGAATCTCCAGCTCGGCCGGCTCGCCGCGGCGAAGCAGCATCGTCCCGTCGCTGCCGAAGATCGCCGTGTCGCCGAACCGCTTGTAGCCGTGCAGCTCGGCGCTGACGGTCATCGTGGCCTCCGCGCCGCCGGCGAAGCTCAGCAGTGCCACGATGGTCGCCTCCAGCGGGCTGGCGAACTTGTCCGACCGGACCTGGCGGGCGTAGATCCGCGTCGGCTCGCCCAGCAGAGCCCTGGCGACTGACATGTGGTGAATGCCGTTGAGCATCCAGATGCCGCTGCCGCCGACGGCCGGGTCCGCCAGCCACGCCCGCCGGCCCGGGTAGGCGTAAGTGTGCCGCCCCCGGGTGATCGGGTTGATTCGCCCGCTGAGGACCTGCCCGATCTTCCCGGCCGCGATTGCATCGACCATCGCCAGCGTCGCCCGAGAGTAGCGCGCGCTCTCCGCCACCATGAGCGTCGTGCCGGCCTGGTCGCAGGCCTGGATCATCGCGTCGGCGTCGGCGAGCGTCAGCGCCATCGGCTTCTCGACCAGCACGTGCCTGCCGGCGGTCGCGGCCTGCTCCGCCGCCTCGCGGTGGAGGTGGTGGGGCGTGCACAGCACCACGGCATCCGCCTCGGGGCAGGCCTCCAGGGCCGACGGCAGGTCGGCGAACGTGGCCTTGACGCCCAGCTCCGACGCCTGGCGGGCCAGATGGTCCGCATCGACGTCAACCAGCGCCGCCACCCGGCAGTCCACGCCTTGCCGCTGAAGCGCGCCGACCGCCCTGAAATGTGCCTCGCCCGCCCAGCCGATGCCAACGATGATGAGATTCACGGTGGATCGCCTTTCATGGAGTCCGCCTGACGGCCGGCCGCGCCCCGCGCCGCCGCTTGCCTATCCGTTTGAAAACGCCGCCGCCAGGAGTATCTCACCCGGGATTTCCGGGATGAAATCCAAGTATAATGATGCCGCATTTGGGCGCCCGAATACAGGCTAAGCCAGGCTTGTCAAACGCTCGAAGCGATACAGAATCGCGGATAGCGCCCAGCGAAGGTCACAGGGAAAGGCTTATTTGGGAAATCCCACGCAAAGACTGTCCCGGGGTAGACGAATCCTCATGGCGGCAGTGGCGCTAGCCGCAGCCTCGGCCATCTGGCTGCCGTCGGTGCATTTGCTCTACACCGGCGGCGCGGGGCCGGTCCTCCACCCCCAGGCTCTCTCGCCCAAGGCCCGGGGGCTGACTAGACGGCAGCTCCACATCTGGGCTACTCCCGTCGCGGACGCGGATGCCGTCAGCATGCGCGCCACCAACGCCGAGTGGGATTTCATGGCCCGCAGCTTTGCGGTCTGGTCTCTGGCCAACGCTGCCCTGCGCGACCCGGCCATCAAGCCCGCCGCCCTGGAGACGATGGACCGCATCATTGACGATACCCTCCGACTGGAGGCCGAGCGCGGCATGTACTACTTCCTCATGCCGTACGCTCGAAGCAGGCCTTTCGTTATGCAGCCGGCGCGGAGTCTGTTCCTCGACGGGGAGATCGCCCTGATGCTGGCCGCCCGCCGAACCGTGGCTGAAAGGCCCGAGTACAGGCCCTTGCTGACCCGGCGCGTCAACGTCATGGTCGAGCGGATGCGGCAAGGCCCGGTACTCTCGGCGGAGAGCTACCCCGATGAGTGCTGGACCTTCTGCAACACCATAGCCCTGGCGGCGATCCGGTCGGCCGATTTCCTGGACGGCACGGACCATTCGGATTTCCTCCGCCGGTGGGTGCGCATGGCCAGGGAGAAACTCCTGGACCCGAAGACGGGCCTGCTGGTGTCCAGTTACTCGCTTGCCGGGACGCCTATGGACGGCCCGGAAGGCTCGTCCCTCTGGATGGCCATTCACTGCCTGGACCTGATCGACCAGCGGTTCGCCGCCCAGCAATACCAGCGGGCGAAGGAGCAGTTGGGCGGCAGCCTGTTGGGCTTCGGCTATGCCCGCGAGTGGCCGCGATCGCGGACGGGGCCGATGGACGTTGACTCCGGGCCGGTTGTCCCGGTCTTGGGCGCCAGTCCCTCCTCCAGCGGCCTGGCCCTGGTAGCGGCCGCCAGCCAAGCCGATAGGCCGTTCTACGCCTCGCTGACGGGGTCCCTGGAGCTGGTAGGCTTTCCGCGCAGCCGTCAGGGCCGGCTGAGGTATTGCGCCGCGAACCAGCTCGGGGAGGCCGTGGTGTTGTACTCGACCGTGCAGGGGCCGCTGTGGAACCGCATAAAGAAGGGCAGCCGTCCGTGAGCGAAGACGATGCCAGTCTGGCCCGCCGCAAGAGGCGCCTACCGCCGTTCGTTCCGGTCAGACTGCTCCTCTGCGCCGCGGCGCTGGCCGGGGCCTACTTGATCTGCCACGCGCTGGGTATGAGGGAGAATGTCAGCGTCCTGCCGATCATCGCCGGCGGGGGCTCGCCCGGGACCGGTGCGGCTGTCCTGGCCCTACTGTACGTGGCGCTATACCTGGGCTTCGTCATCGTGGTGCCGATCTTGTTCATCGCGTCAGTCATCTTCGCGGCACTGGCTGTGCTCTTCGGCCGCAGGCGCCCGGCTTCCAAGCCGAGGAGAATGTGATACAATCTGCGCGAATGAAGAACTAAGAGTCTGCAGCAGTGTGGCGGCGGGCACTTCATGGCCACCTCGCACGAGGACACACCCGTGGAAGCGCAACCCCGCAAGCCGGTCATAGGTCTGCTTGGCGGCGTCGGGTCGGGCAAATCGACGGTCGCGGCCGAGTTGGCGGCGCTTGGCTGCGCGGTGATCGACGCCGACGCCGTCGGCCACGAGGTGCTCTCCGAGCCGGAGGTAAAGGCCGAGCTTGGGCGGCTCTGGGGCGAGGGCGTCCTGACGGCCTCGGGCGAGGTGGACCGCGAGGCGGTGGCGAAGATCGTCTTCGACTCGCCCGACGCGCTGGCGGCGCTCAACGCCCTGATGCACCCGCTGATGCGCGAGCGGATGGCCCGTCGGATCGCCGAGCTGTCGGGCGACGACGCCTGCCCGGCCGTGGTGCTCGACGCGGCGCTGCTGCTGGAGACCGACTGGCACGAGCTGTGCACGACGCTGGTGTTCGTCTCGGCCGGCGGCGCCGCCCGGGCCGAGAGGGTCGCCCGCCAGCGGCACTGGGATCGGGCCGAGCTGGAGCGGCGAGAAAAATCGCAAAAACCTCTGGACATCAAGCGGTCCGCCGCCGATCATATCTTAGACAACAGTTCCAGCTTGTCATACCTCCGCGAGCAGGTTCGTTCCGTCTTCCACCGGATTGCCGACGCAACGAACTGCCCTTGAGGGCGGCTGCTTGAACGCTCTCGCGGGTTTCGCGGCGGGGCGCGAGGGTTCCCGCAGAGGGCCGGGGCAGATAGCCTGAAACGGCGGGTCGAGCCGCATGCCTTTCTGGAACGATTTCGAACGAGTGACACCCCGCTGGGCTTTCAATCACCGAGATTGCCGGGCCGGCACGGTTGGAGATTACCCCGCCAGGTACATCCGGACTTTGTGACCAACAGAGGCAACAGTCATGGCCAAGACAACCAAGACAACCAAGACAACCAGGAAGACCAAGAAGACAGCGAACAACGACGCCGACAAGCCCGCCTCCCCGAACCGCAGGACAAGGCCGAAGGCCGGCAACCCCAGGACGAAGACCGCCGAGGCGGACGAGCCCAAGGCCGACGAGGCCAACGCCCTCGAGGCCGAGACCGACGAGACCCAAGCCCAGGACGGGGCCGAGGCCGTCGGCGCCGAGCTCGACGAGGAAATGCACGCCAAGTATGAGAAGGTGAAGCGCGGCGAGCTGCACATCACCGACCTACAGAAGATGACCGTCGCCGAGCTGCACACGATCGCCAAGACGGAGGGGCTCACCGAGTACATCGGTCTGAAGAAGCAGGACCTGGTCTTCAGGGTTCTGCGCGAGCGGATACAGAAGGACGGCCTGATGTACGGGGAGGGGGTGCTGGAGATTCTGCCCGACGGCTTCGGCTTCCTTCGCAGCCCGGACTACAACTACCTGCCCAGCCCCGACGACATCTACGTCTCGCCCTCGCAGATCCGGCGCTTCGGCCTGCGGAACGGGACGATCATCGCCGGGCAGATACGCCCGCCCAAGGAATCGGAGCGCTACTTCGCCCTGCTGCGGGTGGAGGCGATCAACTACGACGACCCGAGCAAGCTCTCCGAGGCGATCAACTTCGAGGACCTCACCCCGTACCACCCGGAGAAGCGGATTTTCCTGGAGACGACCCCCGAGGAGCTGAACATGCGGGTGGTCAACCTTGTCACGCCGATCGGCTTCGGGCAGCGCATGCTGATCGTGGCCCCGCCGCGGACGGGCAAGACGGTACTGCTCCAGAAGATCGCCAACTCCATTTCGGCGAACCACCCGGCCGCCCACCTGATCATCCTGCTGATCGACGAGCGCCCGGAGGAGGTCACCGAGATGCAGCGGGCGACCACCGCCGAGGTAATTTCCTCGACGTTCGACGAGCCCTCCAGCCGCCACGTCCAGATCGCCGAGATCGTCATCGAGAAGGCCAGGCGAATGGTCGAGTTCCAGCACGACGTGGTGATTCTGCTGGACTCCATCACCCGCCTGGCGCGGGCGTACAACTCCGAGGTCCCGCACTCTGGCAAGATCCTCACCGGCGGCGTGGACGCCAACGCGCTTCAGAAGCCCAAGCGTTTCTTCGGCGCCGCCCGGAAGATCGAGGAGGGCGGCTCGCTGACGGTTATCGGCACGGCGCTGATCGAGACCGGCTCGCGGATGGACGAGGTGATCTTCGAGGAGTTCAAGGGCACCGGCAACAGCGAGCTGCACCTCGACCGGCGGCTGGTTGACCGCCGCACCTGGCCGGCAATCGACATCTCCCGCTCCGGCACGCGGAAGGAGGAGCTGCTGCTCGACGCGCAGGAGCTGAAGCTTATCTATCGCCTGCGGAAGGTCCTCTCCGAGATGAACCCCGTCGAGGCGATGGAGCTGCTGATCAGCCGCCTGGGCAAGTTCAAGACCAACGCCGAGTTCCTGATGTCGATGAGCTTCGACTAGGGCCAGGGACGAGGCCATGAACCGATGGCGCGGCGGTCAATTGCGGCCGCCGCGTCTGTTTGCCGCCCGCCAATGGGAGACGCATTGCGACACCGGGCCGTTCTCTTCGACCTTGACGGGACGCTGCTGGACACCATCGAGGACCTGGCGGCGGCGATGAACGCCGCGCTGTCGGCGTGCGGCCTGCCGACGCGGCCTGAGGTCGCCGAGCACAAGCGCTACGTCGGCGACGGCGTGGCGAAGTACGTCGAGCGGGCAGTGCCCGAGGCCGCCCGCGGCGACGCCGAGCTGCTCGCCCGCGTGACGCGCCGCTA
>CBFCZU010000120.1:0-13512 GCA_965602635.1 uncultured Planctomycetales bacterium
ACCGGCGACGGGGCCGTTGACGGGCTGGATTACGTTCTCTGGTCGAACAACTACCTTCAGGGCTGCCCGGCATCGCCCGGCGCGGTCCCGGAGCCGTGCTCTGTGCTGCTGTTGGTAGCGGGGTCCTGGGCCGTCGGGCGGCGTCGGCGCTGCCAGAAGCGTCGCTGCCCCAGCGGGCGTGGTCGGATGACGTCCAGCGCGGGGGTCAGCGTGCTGCACGCCAGCACGGCCAGGTAGGTCGGGATGGTCACTTCCATGTACAGCCGCCCGAGCATGGCCGCCACGCCGCACAGGATGCCGAAGATCGCCTGCGCCGGGGCCGTCACTGGGCGGGAGGTCATCTCGGTGGCCATGAACCACGCCGCCAGCATCAGCTCCCCGCAGGCGACGTGGTAGCAGACGTAGGTGAACCCGACGTCGAGCCCCTGTGCGGTAATGGGCAGCCACTGCCAGGCGCCCTCCGGTCCGGCGCGGATGGGGGCGACGGCGACGGTCGCAGCCGCGGCGAGGATCATCAGCCCCGGCAGGTGCGCCCGGACGTAGTTGCGGTAAACCAGATACAGCCCGGCGATGAGTATGACGATGGTGGAGGTCTCGCCGATGCCGCCGGCGTGGGCGCCGCAGATGAGGTCCCAGGCGGGCGGCATGTGGCGGATGGCGTCGGTGATCGAGTCGGGGGGCATCTTGGCCCGGACGGTCAGCTCTCGCAGCGTCTCGCGGGGTCGGCGCAGCTCGAACGCGTCGGCGGCCGGCGGGGCGCTCGTGCCCCGCCAGGTGCGGTAGGTGGGCTCGGGGCGGCTCTCGGTCACGTCGCCGAGGATCATCTGCGGCTGGGCGAGCACCGGCCAGAGCTCGGGGTTGAGCGAGCCGATGGGGGGGGCGAAGATGACCGCCACGGCCAGCCTTCCGACCAGCGCCGGCTGCCAGAGGAAGTGCCCCACGCCGCCGAAGATGGCCTTGCCGACGATGATGGCGAAGACGGCGCCGACGAGCGGGACGTACCAGGGGGCGAATGGCGGCAGGGTCAGCGCCAGCAGCAGCCCCGTGACGGCGGCGTGCGAGCGGCCCAGCAGCGCGGGCGTCCGCGTCACCCGGTAGTAGGCGCTCTCGACCGCCATGCAGCCGCCCACGCTCAGCGCGGTTATGGCCAGCGCCCGCCAGCCGAAGAAGACCACCCCCGCCGCCAGGGGCGCAAGCGCCGCGGCGAAGATGACCAGGAAGATGCTGCGGGATGCCTCCGGGGCGCGGAGGAAGGGCGCGTGCTGGTCGGCCGCCAGCGGCGGCGGGCGCGAATCTCCATGTTCGGGCGGAACGGCCATCAGCCCCGATCAGCTTCCTTTCTCGCCGCCCTGGTGCTCCCGCTGGCGGTGAATGGTCCGGGCCAACTGCCCGACGCGCCAGGACAGTGGCAGCCTGGCCGGGCAGACGTAGGTGCATATTCCGCAGCCGACGCAGGCGAGGGCGCCTCTCCGCTCGGCCGCCTCGACGCGGGCAAGCTCGAAGTCGTCGTTCAGCGCCGCGACGTTCAGCCGGGCGGGGCAGTTGTCGGTGCACCATCCGCAGCGGATGCAGGGAGTGGGCACGGCGGCCGCCAGCGGGGGCAGACCAAGCAGCTCGCTGGCGCCCGGACCGACGACCGCGCCGTCGAGGACGCCCCGGCCGGTCATGGCCGAGCCGGCGACCGGCAACGCCGCGTCGCCGATCCCGGCCCCGGCGAGCACCTCGGCTATCTCCGCGCCGAAGGGGATGAGGTAGTTGCCGGCGTTTGCGACCCTAGGCCCGGCGACGGCGACCACCCGCGCGGTGGGGTGCTCGCCGCACGACACCCAGCGGTAGGCCGCCCAGCAGGTGCCCGCGTCCGTGACGACCACGCCAACGTCCTCGCTCCGCCCGCCAAGCGGCACCCCACGCCGAGTGAGCACCTTCACCAGGATCGCGTCGGCGCCGATGGGGTACTTGCGGGCCAGGGCGATCGTCTGCACGTCGTAGAACCTCGCCGGCCCGACCGCCTCGGCGTAGGTGGCCGTGCGGCGGTGGTCCACAGCCAGCATGACCCGCCCGGCCCCGACGGCGCGGGCGAGGATGGCCAGACCGCGGACCACGTCCATGCCCTGCTCGGCCAGGAGGCGGTGGTCGGCCGTGGCGTAGGGCGTGTTCTCCATCACGTTGGCGATCAGCGTGTCAACGCCCGCCCGACGGGCGGCGGCGATCCAACCTGCCAGCGCGGTCACCGGCCGGCGGAAGGTCGTCAGCGACCCCTCGGCGATCCGCTGGCGGAGCGACACGTCGTCGGCCGCCTGCCAGTCGTAGTGGTCCGGCAGGGGCAGGATGCCCACCGAGGCGTCCAGTTCGGCGAGTTCCATCATCGGCGTGACGCGCCAGCCGGTCGGGTGGGCGGGCAGCAGCGCCTCGCCGAGGCGGGTGAACCTGCCCGCCAGCGGGGCGAACACGTCCACCTGGTCGACCCCCTGGCCCGCGGCCAGACGCTCGCCGCGAGAGACGTATGCCCCCGGCTCAACGACCGGCCGGGCCGGCGGGGCGTCGGCGATCGCCAGCGGCACGCACAGCCTGCTCGGAGTCGCGGCCGGGACGATCACCGAACGAAGCGTAGCGCCCCTTTCGTCCGGAAGGTCGATGCCGCCGGTGAATGTCCCGAATCGCCTCAAGCGCATCGGTCCGTTGACTCGCTAATTCGTGAACTCGTGAATTAGTGGGCTCGCGGGCTGGGCTGGCCGCGCCGGTCAGCGGCGAGATTGCGGATCCACCCGTTCACGAGTCCACGGCCGTATCAGTACCACCGCCAGCCCATGCCGGCGATGGGCAGTTCGCCTATGCCCGCCCGGTCGAGCGGCGCGGTCGCCAGGCCCGCACCGGCCTTGTCGTCGAGAATCGCCTCGTCGCCCAGCCGCCGGGCCTCGGCGATGAGTCGCTCGCGCCACTCCCCGAGGCGCCGCCCGCTGCCGCCGTCGCCGGCGAGGTTCACCAGCTCGCCCGGGTCTTCCTGGAGGTGGTATAGCTCCTCGACGGCGCCCTGCTGGGCGTAGCAGTACTTCCATTGCCCGTCGCAGACCATCGCCGCCTGGTGGGGGTCGTCGCCGCACTGGGAGTAGAAGACGTCCCGGACCGGCGCCGCTTCGTCGGCCAGGGCGCCCGTCAGGTCGATGCCCTGCACCTCGGCCCCAAGGCCGTAGCCGGTCATGGCCGTCAGCGTCGGCAGGATGTCCTGGAGCCCCACGAGCTGCCCGCGCCGCCCGCCGGCCGCCGCGCCGCCGCCGCGCACGATCATCGGCACGTGCACCGATCCGCCCAGGAAGTTGCTCTTGAAGTACGTCCCGAAGTCGCCCATCAGGTCGCCGTGGTCGGCGGTGTAGATGACGATGGTGTCCTCGGCCGCGCCGGCACGGTCCAGGGCCTCGAGCACGCGCCCGACCTGGGCGTCCTGGAAGCTGATCAGGGCGTAGTAGTAGGCCTTGATGACGCGCATGGCCGCCGGGCTGAGGGTCTCCATGCCGTGGGTGACGCGGGTCCGCTCGAGTATCGGGTTGCGGTCGGCGAGCATCTCCGCCGAGCCCAGCGGGGCGGGGATCTCGCGCGGGTCGTACATGGCGACGAACTCGGCCGGCGGGTCCAGCGGGGCGTGGGGCTTGGGGAAGCTGCACCAGATGACGAACGGCTTGTCGGCCGACCGCCGCCGATGCTCGGTCAGCCGGGCGATCGTACGGTCGGCGACCCAGTGGTCCACGTGCAGCTCGGCCGGCAGGGGGGTGGGGCAGGGGCGGACGTCGTTGTTGCCCACCCCGTGGGCGCGGCTGTACCCGCCCCAGCCCGAGTCGTCGAGGAAGTCGAGGTAGTCCTCCAGCCCGCGGTGGCGGCGTTGGCGGTCGTGCTGCCAGACCCACCGCCCCGACTCGGTCGAGTCCCACTCGTCGAACCCGTGCACCAGGCGCGGCTGGCCCGGCTGCGAGTAGGGCACGTAGTGCAGCTTGCCGCAGGCGTAGGTCGCGTAGCCGCTCCGGGCGAAGTGCTCGGCGAGCTTGGGCTGGTCGTCGCGAATCCGCCCGGAATTATTCTTCGTGCCCGTGCAGACGTGGGGGTAGTTGCCGGTGGTGATCGTCGCCCGCGCCGGCACGCAGATCGGGCACGGCGTATAGGCGTTCTCGAACACCACTCCGCTCGCGGCCAGGGCGTCAAGGTTGGGCGTCCGGCAGATGTCGTTGCCGTAGCAGCCCAGCGCGTCGGCGCGAAGTTGATCGGCGGTTATCAACAGGATGTTGTGGGGCTTGGGCATGGTTCGCGCCTCGGCGTCCCGGCTCATGGCTGGGAATACCTATTCACCTGTTGCCGCAGGATGGGGTTGATGTATTCGACGGCCCCCCGGCGCCGCAGCTCCGACATCAGTTGGGCCTGGGCTCCCATTATCATGCGCTGGCGGACCTGGTCGGTGAGCTGGTCCCTGACCGACTCGTACTTGATCTGGGGCGGCGTGATGCGCTTGACGAGCTTGAGGACGTGAAAGCTGCTGCCGACCTGGACGATGGAGCTGACCTGCCCGTCCTTGAGGGCGAAGGCCACGTCGCGGACCGCGCGCGGCACGGAGGTTTCCTGGCGGGTGAACGCCGGCAGCAGGCCACCGTTTGGGGCGGTGGTCGTGTCCGTCGAGTAGCTGCGGGCGAGCTTGGCGAAATCGTCGCCCTTCTCCACCAGCGTCAGGATATTCTGCGCCTCGTGCACGCTGGGCAGCCTGATCTGCCTGACCTGCACCTTCGCGCCATAGGCCCGGAAAAACTCGGCCTTGACCATCGCCTCGGTCACCTTCACCTCCGGGGCGACCATCTTGCGGAGCAGGGCGTTGCGCCGCACCGTCGCCTCCCACAGCCCGCGCGTCAGCCCCCTGTCGCGCAGCACCTGGTCAAGCAGCCGCTCGCGCTGGTCCGGGCTGGTGCCGGAGGGGAAGACGTTGCGCAGTGCAAGGTCGTTCTCGGCGGCGACGTCCTCGGGGCTGACGCTGACGCCTAGCCGCTTGGCCTCCTGCTCGATCAGCAGGTCGTGAATGAGCATTTCGGGTATGAGCAGCCCATGGACCTGGACCAGCGAGCGGTGCAGCCGATCCATGTATATAGGCTGGCCGTTGACCGTCGCCATGACCTGCGGCGGTCGCTGCGCGGTGGTGTCGCGGGTAGTCGGTACGGTCGCCTCGCCCGGCGCGGGCAGCTCGGGCGGGGGCTCGCAGCCGATCAGGCACAAGGCGCAAAATACCGCTGCCAGCTTCTGTCGCATGGCGTTCACCTTATCGTCGCGGCGCTGCTGCGTCAATGCCGCCGGGTGAGGGGCCGGCCGGTCCGGCCGGTGAGCACCGCGAATGCCGGCAGCAGGAGCGGGCGGACCACGAACGTGTCGAGCAGCATCCCCGCGGCGAAGGCGAACCCCAACTGCACAAGCAGCGTGATCTCGCCGACCATCAGTGACCCCAGCGTTGCGGCCATGATAAGCCCGGCCGAGCTTATGATAGCCCCGGTCCTGACCAGGGCCGTCCGCGCCGCCTCCCGGACCGACCCGGCGGTGGACTCCTCCGCCAGGCGCGCCGCCAGGAATATGTTGTAATCCTGACCCACCGCCACCAGGACCACGAAGAGGAAGACCTGCACCTTCCAGTCCAGCCCCTCGGCGCCGAGCAGGCCGACGAACACCGCCTGGGTGATCCCCAGCGTCGCCAGGTAGCTCAGCACCGTGGCGGCGACCATGAACGCCGAGAGCAGGGGGTCGCGCAGCAGGACCAGCACGATGGCGAAGACCACGGACAGCGCCAGGGCGGCGACGAGGTAGAAGTCGCGCCGGGTGACGTTGCGGATGTCGACCATCTCGGCGGTGGCGCCGGCGAAGCTGACGGTGACGCCCGGCGGCAGGGCGGCCTGGCATGTCTGGCGGATCCGCTCGAGCGTTTCCATCGCGCGGTTGGAGAAGCCCGGCGCGTCCATGACCACCACCAGCCTCGCCGCCGAGCCGCCGCCGGCGAGGTACTCGCTCGCCGCCAGCATCCGCAGCACGACCGAGACGCCCGCCTCGCCCGACCGGCCCTTGGCTGCCTGCCCGACGGGTTGGCTCAGCGAGCGGACGTCCTCGACGCCGTCGGCCTTGGCGATCGCCTCGGTGACGCGCTCGACCGTCCCGCTCATGGCGGCGCGGGCGGCGGCGGTGTCCGCCTCCAGCAGCACCGTGGCCGGGGAGGTCTGTCCCACCGGCCAGTGCCGCCGCGCCATCTCCAGACCGCGCACCGCGCCGTAGTGGCTCTCCAGCCCGGTCAGCGCGTCATAGACGTAGCTGAGCCTCGCGCCGACCACGGCCGGGATGCCCAGCGCGGCGACCGTCACCAGAAGCACCGTCCCCGGGCGGCGGGTGACCACCCCGGCCACTGCCGCCCAGAGGCGCTCCGACCCGAGGTGCCCGGTCCGCGACCCCGGCCAGAACAGCCACCGATGAAGGATGGCCACCACCGCCGGCACCAGCGTCAGGGATGCCGTCAGGGCGATGAACAGGGCGATCGGCACGACGTAGCCGGTTGTCTGGAATATCTTGAACGCGGCGGCCGAGAGCATCGCCAGGCCTGCGATGTCCGTGCCCGAGGATGCCCCGATCGCCGGGGCGGCAGCCGTCCAGGCGGCAGCGGCGGCCGCATGCGGGTCGGTGCCGGCGGCGAGGAACTCGCGGAAGCGGGACAGGTACAGCAGCGAGTAGTCGACGCCCACCCCGTAGAGCAGGACGAAGACGAAGATGGTCTCGGCCGTGCCCACGTGCAGGCCCATGGCCGTGCCGATGCCCAGGACGAAGTGGGCGACGACGGCGGCGAGGCTGATCGTGCCAAGCAGCACGCCCGATGCCAGTGGCGCCCGGAAGACCACCAGCAATATCGCCAGGACGGCTACGACGGTCACCCAGAGCGTCCGCCTGTGGGACAGCTCGGCTGCGGCGGCGTAGTCGTGCCCGAAGGCGGCCGAGCCCGTCACCGCGACGCTCAGCCCCGCCGGTCGGCCGGCGCCCTCCGCCACCACGACGCGGCGGACGTGCTCGACCACCCGGGCCGAGCGGATCGTCACGAAGTTCGCCGGCACCTCCATCACGGCGATCGCCGCGGCACCGTCTGGGCTGATCAGCGGACTGGGCCCCAGCGGCCGGGGGAAGTCGCCGGGGCAGCGGACGGCGAGCCTCGACACCGGCAGCACCGCCGCCAGCTTGCCCGGCAGGGGCTCGCGAAGCTTCCGCGCCACGCCGTTGAGCCAAACCAGGTCGTCCGGCGTGAGCCCGCCGGGGGAGGCGGCCCTCGTGCTGGGCGCGGCCCCGCCGCCGGGGGCCCGCTCGACGACGATCACCGCCTGGCTCAGGCCCGCCGAGTCGGGGAAGTGCTTCTTCACTACCTCGGCCGCCCGCGCCGAGGGCGAATCCTCCGGCAGGAAGGTCAGCGTCTCGGTGGTGGCCGGGTCCGTCGTCGGAGCCAGCAGCGCCAGGGCCACCGCCAGGGCCACCCAGCCGGCCAAGACGAACCATCGAAGCCTGATCAACATTTTCGCGAAGTGGCAAGCCATTAGATCGTCAGAGCGTAAGCCGTGACCGCCCGCCCCGTCAACAGCAAGTGGCGGAGGGGGCCGGACTTCCCCGTCTGGGGGTGACGGAACGGGCATTTGCCCTTATGATATATGAAGGAGGTATTGCATTGAGTTCGAGGCCGGGGTCATCTCGCGCTGAGCGCATCGTGGCGCTGCTGTCGCCGGGGTCGAGTGCGCCCGAGGTGCCGGACGGGACCGAGGTTGTGATAACCGCCAGCGGATACGAGGCGGCCGCCGAGCTGCTCGCGGCCTCGGCCGCCGCCCTCGTGCTGGACCTCGGCCGGATCACCGACGCCCACCGCCCGCTGCTGACTCTGGCCGCGGGGATGAATATCCCGGTGGTGGCGTTCGGCACGGTTCGGGCGGCGATGAGTGGCGAGCGGCTGGCCGGCCTGCACCTTGCGACTCGTGCCTCGGTCGCGGATGTGCTTGCGTCGGTGTTGGGCGAAGCGCCCGGCGAGGGCGGAGAGGAGCCCGCCGCGGCGAGGGCGCCGCTAGTCCCGCTCCAGGCCGAGTATCGCCCGGCCGAAGCCGAGGACCCCTCCGCCGAGTCCGAGCCCGCGCCCTCCCGGGCCGAGCGTCCACCCGCCAAGCCGGGACGGGCGCTCACCGATGACGAGCTGAAGGCATTGCTCGGAGATGACTCTTGACCCAAGCCGACTCCGACATCCTGCTGCTGGCCGATGACGCGGTCGCCGCGGAGCTTGCCGCCCTGGGGCGGAGCAACGGCTTCGTCCACCACCGCGAGCCGTACGACGCGATGGCCGAGTTCGCCCGCAGGCCATACCGGGCGGTCGTCCTGGCCCACCCCTTGCCCGACTTCGCGGCCCTGGTGCGGGCGTTCGGGCGGCTGCGGACTTCGGCCAAGCGCTTCGCCCTCTGCTCGCCGGCGGGGGAGGCGGAGCTGCGAATCTCCGGACCGGGCGAGCTGGACGGCTACTTCGTCCACCCTCCCGCGCCCGAGGAGATGGAGGCGATCTTCGGCACGGGACCGGCGCCGGCCGAGCACATGCCCGCTCCCGAGACGACCGGCGGCGAGCTGTCGATCACCGAGGTCGCCGAGCTGGTGGAGTCGGCCGGGACCATCGACTCGCTGGCCGAGGGTATTGCCCGGCTGGTGGGCGAGTGGATCGCCGGGTCCGTTCGCTGGGCCGGCGTGGGCGACGACGAGGCCGCCGGGCGGGAGCTGATCCTGCTCGACGACGACCCGCCGCGGATCCTGCTGGCCGACGAGGCCGAGACGATCGGCTGGCCCGCCCGGGAGAAGCTGATCTCGCTCCAGGCGCTGGTGGGGTCGCTTGCCGCCAACGCCCGGCGGACCGACGCGCTGCACCGCCTGGCCATCACCGACCACCTCACCGGGGCGTACAACCGGCGATACTTCTACCACTTCACCGACCAGCTTCTGGCCCGCGCCGGGAAGCACCGCTTCCGCGTGACTCTGCTGCTGTACGACATCGACGACTTCAAGCGCTATAACGACACCTACGGGCATGCCGCCGGCGACGAGATCCTCCGCGAGACAGCCGAGCTGATGGGGCGAACCACGCGCGATCACGACATGGTCGCCCGCATCGGCGGGGACGAGTTCGCCGTGCTCTTCTGGGACGCCGAGCCGCCTCGCCAGGCCGACAGCCAGCACCCCGCCGACGCCTACGTGCTCGCCCAGCGGTTCGTCCGGGCACTCGCCAAGCACGAGTTCCCCTCGCTTGGCCCCGAGGCCACCGGCATGCTCACCATCTCCGGCGGGCTGGCGACCTTCCCCTGGGACGGGAAGACCTGCCGCGAGTTGCTCCGCCAGGCGGACAAGGGCCTCCAGGCCGCCAAGGCGTCCGGCAAGAGCGCCATCCACCTGGTCGGTCAGGACGAAGGCCGCGGCGAGGGCGGCCCGGAAGCACCCGCCTGAGGCGCGCCCTACCGACTGTCCGTCATGAAGCGCCAGACCGTGATGGCGTATGAGGCGAAGTATGCCCCGTCGTCGGGCGGGGAGCAGTCGCCGGTGACGCAGTTGCCCGCCATTGTGCCGTCGTCGGTGACGCGACGGACTGACCCGTTGCCCAGCATGACGTTGAAGTCCTTGCCGTGGCACCAGTCGGCCAGGACGTCGTAGGTCTCACCGGCCTCTTCCGAGGCCGCGATCCGCCGGGCGCGATACCAGAACGTGTCCGCCAGGATCGGCTCGCTCATCAGGTCCACGGTCCGCTCGACGCCGGTGGCGGGGTTCGTCTCGCGGTACGGCCGGTTCAGCCTCACGTACGGCACCGGCAGCCGCTCGGATCCCACCCGCGCGTCGGATGGCCCCCACGTGGGCTGCCCGCCGGCGGCGAGCGTGTAAACCGACAGCAGGCCCCCATGCCTGTAGGCCAGCACCGGGTCGTCTCGGAACAGGTCCTCGCTGTAGAGCATCCGCAGGCAGTAGGTGCTGAAGCGCGGTGTGCGGGGGAAGTAGCTCGCGCCGCCGCTGTGGAGCATCTGATCGGCGCCCGGGCAGATCAGCGCCGGCGTCGACAGCATGTTGGCCTCGACCAGCGGCCAGAGGTTCACGCTGTCCACGCCTACGCGCCTCAAGGCGTCCGGGTCGTCCGGGTCGATCGACCCGCCCCAGTGGCCGCTGAGCGGCAGGTTGCCGTAGCGGTCGCTGAAGGCGAACGGGGGCAGGTGGTTGGTGTTGGCGGTGGCGTAGTACATCAGGCCCGTGCCGATGGTCCGCATCCGGGCCGCACAGGCCGACATCACCGCCAGCCGCCGGGCCGCCGACATCGACGGCGCCATCAGCCCCGCCAGCAGGCCGGCCGCCAGCACCACCGTCAGGAGCTCCACCAGCGTGAAGCCGCCGGCGGGCCTGGCGTGGCCGCGGCCTCCCTGCCGCCCCCACCTCATATGGCGGTAAACTGATTCGGCATCCATGCCCTGACCCCATCCCAACTTGTGGATGCGTCCACAGCATCCCGCGCCCGGGCCGGGGTGTCAACTGGATGTCACTCCCAAAATCTGTACTATCACCCCCTCTCCTGGAATGGGAAGTATTCGTCGATGGGACTCCCGGCCAGCTCGACCAGGAAGTCGGCGATTCGCCCGATGACCAGGTCGAGGTATTCCCTGCCCCTCTCGGCCGAGGCGCCCTGGGGGTTGCCCGACGCGCAGTTGTCGGTCAGCCGGGCGAAGTCGCGGCTGGTATAGGCCCAGCCCCGCCGCAGCGCCTCGAACCGGAACGGTCGCGTGGCCCCGTCGGAGGCCTTGTCCAGCTCGACCAGCTCGCCGTGGAGCGCCAGCGCCACCGACGTCTCGAACTGACCGGCGTGGTCGTCGGGCCGCGTGAAGATCTCGTCGTACCTGTCCGAGCCGACCTTCCACCAGTCGATGCAGAACACGTGCACGCCCAGGTCGCACTGTATCTGGCGGATCAGCGGCACGAAGTCGTTGCCCCCGTGCCCGTTGACCAGCACGAACTTCCGCAGCCCGTAGCCGCGCAGCGCCGAGACGATCTCGCGCACCATCGCGTCCAGCGTGGCCTGGGTGACGGTCACCGTCAGCGGGAAGCCCGTCAGGTTGCAGTCCACGCCGAAGGGCAGCGCCGGCAGGCACAGCACCGACTCGGCCCGCTCCCACGCGGCCGCGCAGCTCGCACGCGCAACGTGGTCGGCGTGGCGGAAGTCCTGCCCGTACGGCAGGTGAAGGTTGTGCGGCTCGATCGACCCGACCGGCAGCACCGCCACCTCGTAACGCCGCCCGCGAACCCGGCTGAGGTTCGTCGCCGTGATGTCCCATTCCTCGATCATCGCATTACCCTCGACTTGGCAGTCTCGTCATGTCCTCTTGCCAAGGCCATTGTGGGGCGGTTCAATACCTTGTCAACAGCACCCATGCAGGGAGACGGCCAATGGCATACTACCTCGGCATCGACGTCGGCACCTCCGGGACGAAGGTGCTGGTGATGGACGCGCGGGGGCGCGTGCTGGGCACGGCCACCGGCGAGCACCCCGTCAGCTCGCCCCGCCCGGCGTGGAGCGAGCAAGACCCTCGCCACTGGTGGCGGGCGACGGTCAAGGCCACCGGCGCGGCGCTGTCGGCGGCCGGCATCGAGGGGCGCGCCGTCGCCGGCATAGGGCTCTCGGGGCAGATGCACGGGCTGGTCTGCCTGGGCAGCTCGCCCGAGCCGCTCCGCCCGGCCATCATCTGGAACGACCAGCGTACCGCCCGCGAGGCCGCCGACATCGAGGCCGCCGCAGGCGGCAAGCGCGGGCTCATAAAGCTCGTCGGCAACGTCGCCATGACCAGCTTCACCCTCACGAAGCTGCTCTGGGTGCGCCGCCACGAGCCGCGCGTTTTCGACCGCATCAAGCATATCCTGCTTCCCAAGGACTACGTCCGCTACCGCCTCACCGGCGTCCGCGCCGGCGACGTGTCCGACATGTCCGGCACGCTCCTTCTCGACCAGCGGCGGCGCGACTGGTCGGCGGCGGCGGTGAAGCTCTTCAAGCTCGACCGCGACATCCTCCCGCCCGTGTACGAGTCGCACGAGGTGGCCGGGCAGGTGACCGCAGCCGTGGCCAGGAGGCTGGGCATCGCCGCCGGCACGCGCGTCGTGGCGGGCGCGGGCGACCAGCCCGCCGGTGCGGTCGGTAATGGCATCGTCCGATCCGGCCTCGTCTCGGCCACCATGGGCACCTCCGGCGTCGTGTTCGTTCACTCGCCCAAGTACGTCACCGACCCGGCCGGGCGGGTGCAGACGTTCTGCTCGGCCGTCGCCGGCGAGTACTGCATGTTCGGCTGCATCCTCGCGGCCGGCGGATCCTTCCAGTGGTTCCGCGACACGCTCGCCGCCGAAGAGGTCGCCGCTGCCCGCAAGCGGCGCATCGACCCGTACGAGCTGCTCACCGCCGCGGCCGTAAAGGCGCCCGCCGGATGCGAGGGGCTCTTCTTCCTGCCGTACCTCACCGGCGAGCGGACGCCCCACGCCGACCCGTTCGCTCGCGGCGGCTGGGTGGGCGTCACCGCCCGCACGGGGCGCGACGAGCTGATCCGCTCGGTCATGGAGGGCGCCACGTTCGCCATGAACGACGCCCTGACCATCTTCCGCCAGCGGGGCATCCGCCCGCGTGAGATCCGCCTCTCCGGCGGCGGTGCTCGCAGCGGCCTCTGGCGGCAGATGCAGGCCGACATCTACGGCGCGACGTGCACCACCGTGCGGACCGAGGAGGGCCCGGCCTACGGCGCGGCGATACTGGCGGCCGTCGGGACCGGCGAGTACGCCTCCGTCCGCCAGGCCTGCCAGGCCATCATCAAGGTCACACGGACCATCCGCCCCAAGCCGGCCGCGAGGCGGGCGTACCAGAAGTACTACCGCCAGTACCAGCGGCTCTACCCGGCCCTGAAGGGCGAGTTCCCCGCCATGGCTCAGCTCTGACATTGCCCGATCGCGTCCCCCTGCCTGCCGGACCGTTCGGCCACGGGGCGAAACTCCCCGGAAACCGGCGGAACAGAGCGGAACGAAACGGAACGAAACGGAAAGTTTCGGAAAGTTCCGGAACGAAACGGAACGTTTCGGGACCGACCCCAAATCTGTAAGCCCTTGTAGCACAATGTCTTTCCTGTTTTGAGCCGCAAGCCACGCGAATCCGGCTTCGCCGTCCTGCTTCGCCATCCTGCTTCGCCGAGGCTTCGCAGGAGCCGGCTTCGCAGGAACCGGCTACGCCGGACAAGCCACGCGAACGGTCTTGAGTGCAAACGGCCCAGCTTGCCAAGCTTGCCGCCACGTTGAACCTGCGGGTGGCACAGCTTGCTTGTCAAGCTGTGTTCGGTCCGCGTTCCTGGGCAACACGGTTTGCGAGCAAACCGTGCCACCCGACGCACTCGCTCATTCGGTTGTCAGGCGTTTCGGAGGCGCACACCTAAGGCGCGCCCTCTACCCTTA
>CBFCZU010000121.1:0-13496 GCA_965602635.1 uncultured Planctomycetales bacterium
AGTCCTTTGCGAAAACGCACCTGCGACCAGGAAAAACCTCATCTCCGAGGTGGAACTCTTGCTTCGCGGCCCCCGTCAGGGCGGCCCAGCAAGGAGACGCCGACAGGCCAGATTGCCCACGCATACCCCCGGTTTCTCAGCCCCCTGCAAGAATCCCTGAGTGATTCCGGCGATGAGTTCGACATACTCGTAGAAGCCTCACTAGCAAGAGGATCCTCAAGTTTGGAAAGCGATCCGGTTCTTATCTCGCGAATTCAGACAGGTGATCGTGAGGCGTTGGCGACCCTCTACGAGCGGTACTTGCCTTCAGTCTGGCGTTACGTCTACTCGCGACTAAGCGGCCATGAAGCAGCCAGTCGCGATGTGGTCAGCGAGACGTTTCTGGCGATGATTCAGAGCATCGGGCGGCTGGATGCGGCCTCTACGAACGTTGCCAAGTGGTTGAGCGGCGTGGCTCGGCATAAGCTCGCGGATCACTGGCGGCGATCCGCCCCGCAGGTTGCCGCACAGGATCTGGAATTGCCAGAGCAGGAAATCAATCCCGCCGTGGCGATGGATGCCTTGGAGATGCGCCAGGCGGTAGGCCAAGCGATGGATCGCATGGACGACCTGCAACGGATTGCCCTGGAGTGGAAGTACATCGACGGATTGACAGTTCGCGAGATAGCCGAGCAATTAGGGCGCACCGAGAAGGCAACTGAAGCAATCCTGTATCGAGCGCGGGGCGCATTCAGGGCGCAATACAAGAGAATCACGCAGTGAAATTGAGGAGACCGTTATGAGGACGCTCAAGTCAAGATTCGCTCTCTCCGCCGTTGCCTGCTTGCTTCTGGCGTCCGCGCCAGCCCAGGCGCTGATCATGGTGGGGAAGGGCAATGCCCCCGTCCGGGACCAAAACTGGCGCGCAGGTGCTGTCGACGTAGCCAACCTGAAATGTCGCGTGGGCTGGTGGGAAGGCCCCCCGTTTGGCGGGGGGATGTGGAACTTCCTCTACCGCGGCGACACCGATACGTTCAACAAGGCGCTCGAAGCGTTCGCCAAGATCCGCGCGCCGTCTCTGGAATTGATCGTGTGTGACGGCCCGGGCGAGTCTCCCTTCCTGAAAGATGACAGAGACCCGAAGCCGAACGTTCGCTATGACTGGGACTTCCTCATCTGGGATGTCCAGAGCTATTACCGCCTCTACGGCAATCCGACGAGTACGTTTCTGTCGAGAGCCCCCGACTTCCGCCGCCCTTTGCCTCCACCGCGGATCAACGTCTTCATTGGCGGCGGCGGGGCCATCGAGTGGGACAAAGTTCATGTGCCCGACGGCATCGTAGTGATCGATAGGCGGGCGTCGGCGGCTGGGATCAAGCCGGGGCAAGGCGCGGTCATTGCCGGGAACGTCTTCGACATGGCCACCAGCAAACCACTGGCGGATGCTAAGATCACAGTCGAGCAGGCCAGAGTAAACAGGGGATACAAGACCATCGTCACCGGCAAATCTGACGCGGAGGGGCGTTTCAAGATCGAGAAGGTTCCGGCCGGCACGTATCGCGTGTCAGTGGCCGCGAAAGGATACGCATCGCTGGTGGTGGGGTACAAGCGCCTCGTTGCGGACGGATACCTACGTTTCGACGACGTCGAGCTTGCGCCGCAGGCCACAGTTACGGGGTCAGTCATGGATGACGCCGGGAAGCCGATTGCGGGGGCAAGCGTGCGGCTGGCTGACACAATGGGCATGAACGGGCAGAGCTACCGTCTTGTGAAGCCGGCGCGGGCGACGACCGACGCAGAGGGGCGTTTCCATATCGCCGGGGTGCCGGTGGGGTTTGGACGGGTGCTCTGCTTCGCCAAGGGGCGCCATAGGCCGGTCAGTGAATTGCGGCCGGTGCCCGCCAAAGGCCTTACCATCCGCATGAGCGAGACAGGAACGATCAAGGGCAAGGTGATTGGCAGGAGGCAGAAAGGCGGCAAGATCCATGTGTCAGTAGCGCCGGAGGGCGAGCGGATCGGTAAATGGGGCGGGGCGATGCAGGTCAAGCCGGATGGCACATTCCAGTTCGACAATGTGCCGGCAGGGACGTACGTCATCTCAACGCGTCCTCTGGTCCCCGGCGAAGCGCCCGACACCAAGGCCAAGAAGATCAAGGTGATAGCTGGGCAGACCGTGACGGTAGAGCTGAAGGAGTAGCTGTGGACAGCACTTGAGTGGAGATTCTCCCATGAACACTCCTAACGATCGCGATGAAGTGGGGGATCTGCTCCATCAAGGCTATGGCGCCGACGTGGACCCCAGCTTTGCTGCATCGCTATTGACGAGACTGCAAGAGGAAATGAGACCTCGGTCGATGCATCGATGGATGGTCGGGGGGGCGATTGCAGCCGGCGTGGCGATTCTGTTCGGAGTTGTCGCAACCATGTATTGGCTGCACGCCAGACCGTCGGTGCCAGCCTTGGTAGAAGCACCAACCGATGAAGTCAGGCCGCTTGTGGTTCGCGGACGAATGTTGAAATGGGACGCGCCGATCGCCGAATTCGCCGTATCCCAGGTGATCCATGGGAAGGTGGATGCCACGACGGTCTACGTCGACCTCTCGGGAGATCTAGGTGCCATGCGCCGGCATGTTCGCGAGGGGTTGGCCAAAGGGGCAGCGACGGCACCCGTGGAAGCCGAGGTCTCCGCTCGGGCCGCGACGTTGTTCGCAACCCAACTGAACGTGGCCGCCGGAACGGACATGCTCCTTGAGCTGGGGCCTCGTTCCGGGGGGCGTCGGCTGGAGAGGCAAGGTAGGATTCTGAGTTGGGGAGGTGTCCCCGACTTGCCTCCGCGGGATCGACATTATGACATAGAGAGAACGATCATCAACGTAGTCGCCGATGACTTTGCCTCCGCGCTGCGGCCACATCCAGGCGACCTGCTCAGGGATGAATGGGGAATGCCTCGCTGAGAACCCGGCCAGGAGGTTTGAGCCCCTTATCGTCATCCTTCTGCGGACCCGGCAACGCCGGCGAGCCCGTGCTGACCATCATGTTGCCGCAGGAGGACTAGCCGGAATGAATGCAAGTGAACGTTACAGCAGACAGGCGGCCGTGGGCGCTCGGGCCGCGCCATGGCGGGGGCGCAGACCCGGGACAAAACCGGGACGCCGATGGTGCACAAAGCGAACGAGGCCCCGCAAGTGGTTCGCAATGAGCCGCTTGCGGAGCCTCGCCCCGACCGAACGGAGAGGCCGGGATTCGAACCCGGGGTACGGGAATGACCCCGTACAACGGTTTAGCAAACCGTCGCCTTAAGCCACTCGGCCACCTCTCCCGATAACATCCAAGGATACTATATCCCCGTCCGGCTGGGAATCAAGCCCAAGCCCAGCGGCCCCGCCGAGGATATCGACGGCCGCGGCGGGCCGAATTATGACGGGATGTGGATTGACTTGGCCGGCGGGGCGGATAGAATGACGGGTCGCGATTTACCGGATTTAGCGGAGACGGCATCGCCGGTTCCGAAACTTAGGCCCCCGAGGGGGCATGGCGTGGTTACCGATGTCCCACAAACGACGTAGCGGAAAGCTCAGGTGGCGCTCGAAGCGCGCCAATCACGGTGTCAAGCCTGGCAAGGGCAAGGAGAAAAGCCGCTTCTGCCGGGCATTTCGCCGCAGCGCGAAGACCGAGCCGTAAGCGGCCGCTGTGCCGGTGCGCCGTTGCCGCGCCTGGCAGATAAGTGCTGCTTGCTGAGTGGTTTGCGAGCGCTCCGCCGATGCCACTGTCCCTCCCGGCCAGGGCCGATTCCCGCCGAGGGGGAGTTGACGGCGGAAGGACCGGGCCGGAGAATCGGCGGGGGTCCATGGCAGTTCGGGTCAGTATCGTCTCGCGTCCGACATGGCTGGTGGCGTCTTCGCCGGGGTCGTGTCTCGGCACCCCCGAAAGCGTCAAGGCCGTGAGCGGCGTCGATCCGGGCGGCGAGAATGCCCGGCAACGCTGGCCGGGGGCGGCACGACTGGCGTAAGGTCCCTTCGTAACTAGCCGATATATATCAGGTACGGGACAGCCTGCAAGAGGGCCATGACATGACTATGCGAACGTTTTCCAGAAGTCTTGGCTGCCTGGCGTGCGGTTTGGCGGCGGTCGGGGCCTCGGCCGACGTCTGTCTGGGCAGCATCCCCGCCATCGCGATTCCGAGCAAGGACGTGACGCTTTCGTTCGTTCGTCCGGGGAGAGTGGCGAAGATCTTTGTCAAGGAGGGCGACGTCGTCAAGCCCGGGCAGGTGCTCGTCCAACTGGACGATGCGGCCGAGCAAATCCGCCTGCAGAAGCTCAAGATGCAGGCGGAGGACGAGATCGCCGTCAAGGCCGGCGAGGCCAAGCTGGCCAAGCAGAAGGTCGATCTCAAACGGCTGGAGTGGGCCTTCAAGGAGGGGGTGGCCACCGAGCTTGAAGTGGAGAACGTCAAGCTCGACGTCAAGATCGCCGAACTGTCGCTGGAGCTGGCCAAGGCCAAGAAGCTCCAGTACGAGCTGGAGCATAAGGAGGCGAAGGTTTACCTCGACCGGATGAAAATCACCAGCCCTACCGGCGGCGTGGTCGAGAAGATCTTCCTCTCGGAGGGCGAATCGGCCGATGCCCTGGCCGAGGTGGTACGCGTGGTGAAGATCGACCCGCTCTGGATCGACGTGCCTGTGCCGCTGGACAGTGCCCGGGAGCTGAAGTGCGGCCAGGCGGCGAACGTGTTGTTCCCGGGCGAGACCAAGCCGCGTGTCGGCAAGATCATCCACAAACCGGCAGTCAGCGACTCGGCCAGTAACACCCTGACCGTTCGCGTGGAGGTGGCCAATTCGTCGGACGGCCCGGCGGGTGAGCACGTCCGGGTAAGCTTCCCCGCCGAGGAGGTGGCCGCAAGGCCCGGCGGACCCGCCGGCGCGACCGCCGCCACCAAGAACGAGGCGAAGACCGCGGCAAAGGAGTGACTTATGGCTAAGGACAACGACCAGAGCACCTCCGGCGAGAAGCCCATCGAGGAGCAGGCCCGCCAGCAGACCGGCCAGCAGCAGGTGCGCCTGAGGATCGATGAGCGCAACATGCGAACCTCCTACGCCAACGCCTGCCGCACCAACGGGACGGCCGAGGAGGTGATGCTCGACTTCGGGCTGAACCTGGCCGGCCCCCCCGTGCAGGACAAGCAGCCGGAGATCGTCTTCCAGGTGAACGAGCGGGTGGTTCTGAACTACCATTCGGCCAAGCGCCTGGCCATCGCTCTGGGCCAGCTCATTCGCCGGCACGAGGATCAGTTCGGCGAGCTGGAGCTGGATGTCAGCAAGCGCCGCAAAGGCACTGGCTAGGGCATTCGCCGGGCGAAGGCAGGGCGCGGACGAGCATGAACGGCGCGGGAACCTCCCGACAAGACGAAGGCGGTCAGCTCAGCACGGTCGATCTGATCGATCAGCTCAGCCGGTTCCAGGGCCCGCCGGAGGAGTTCCTGGCGAATCTGCTGGCGGCGCAGTGTCACTTGGCAGGCGCGGCCGGGGGAGCCATTCTGCGGATGACGCCCCAGCGCCGGGCCGAGATCATCGCGGTGTTTCCGGTCCTGGGCGAAGGCGCCACCGCGCCGGTGTGGTTGGCGCAGTCGGTCGAATGGGCGCCGCAGGCCCTGGCCGGGGGCGCCACGGCCGTCAAGCCGCTCCAGATGCCCGACCAGCTCTACGGCGCGCCGGCGGGGCGGCATCTGGTCATGGTGCCGCTACGAGGAGGCGAGGGCGTCCGCGGGCTGGCGGCGTTCGTGCTGGAGACGGACGACCCGGCCGTCCTGGCGGCAGGAAGGGAGCGGCTGGAACTCACCGTCAGTCTGCTGAGCCTGTACGAGATGCGC
Source organism: uncultured Planctomycetales bacterium (assembly GCA_965602635.1). GTDB lineage: Bacteria > Planctomycetota > Phycisphaerae > SM23-33 > SM23-33 > CBFCZU01. The sequence goes on from CBFCZU010000121.1 coordinate 5,846, forward strand.
CTGTCGCTGTATCGCCGCCAGAAGGACCTGAGCACGCTGCGGCAGGCGATGGACACCCTGGCGGCCGTCAACGAGCACGACCGCTTCACCGCCTCGGCGATGGGCATCTGCAACGAACTGGCCGCGAGGTGGGGCTGCGAGCGCGTCGCCCTGGGCTTCCTCAAGGGCCGATACGTCCACCTCAAGGGCCTGAGCCACACCGAGAAGTTCAGCCGGAAAATGAAGCTCGTCCAGGAAATCGAGGCCGCCATGGAAGAGTGCCTCGATCAGGATCTCGAGATCGTCCATCCGGCGGACCGTGAGGCGACCTACGTCAGCCGGGCGGCGGCCGAGATGTCCTCGCGTCACGGCCTGACGTCGGTGGTCTCGCTGCCGCTGCGGCGCGGGGGGGCGCCCGTGGCCGTGCTGACGGTCGAAAGGCAGGCCGACAGGCCTTTCCTGGGCGAGGAGGTCGAAGGCCTGCGACTGACCTGCGACCTCTGCACGCCGCGGCTGGTGAACCTCCACGAGCACGACCGCTGGCTCGGCGCGCGGGCGGCCGCAGGCACGCGCAAAGGCCTGTCGGGCCTGCTTGGCCCGAAGCACACCTGGGCGAAACTCGTGGCGATCCTCGTCTTCGCCGCCGCCATGTTCCTGATCTTCGCCAAGGGCCAGTACCGCGTCGCAGCGCCCTTCGTCGTCCAGGCCGTTCAGAGGCGGGTCGTCTCGCCACCGTTCGACGGCGAGTTGGAGGACGTGTACGTCGAGCGCGGCCAAGCCGTCACCAAGGGCCAGAAGCTCGCCAAGCTCAGAACCTGGGACCTGGAGCGGGACCTCCACAAGGCCGAGAAGCAACTGTTCGAGTACGAGAAGCAGGCCGAGAGCGCCACAGCACAGCGCAAGTGGGCCGACGCACAGATCGCCACCGCCGGCGCCAACAGGCTGCGCCTGGAGGTCCAGGACCTCAAGGAGCAGATAGGCAAGGCCACCATAGCATCGCCCATCGAGGGGACGGTGGTCGTCGGCGACCTGGCCGAGCAGATCGGGGCGGTGGTGAAGACCGGCAACAAGCTCTTCGAGGTCGCCCAGCTCGGGGAGCTGCGGGCGGAGCTGTCCGTCTCGGAGGACCAGATCGCGGACGTGGCCGAGGGCATGGGCGGCGAGCTGGCGACGGAGGCCCGCCCCGGCGATCGCGTGCGGTTCGTGGTCGATCGGATCGCCCCCGCCGCTGACCTGGTCGACAAGCAGAACGTCTTCAAGGTCCGCGTCCGCCTGCTCTCGACGCCGCGGTGGCTTGGCCCGGACAGGGAGGGCATCGCCAAGATCACTGTCGGCCGGCGGCCCTACGGGGCGATATGGACCCGGCGACTGGTCAACTGGGTCAGGATGAAGCTCTGGATGTAGCCGCGGAGCCGCGCCATGCCCGTCGATCGCCCGACATTCAGCGAGTCCTGGTACCGGGTGGCCTCGCTGTGTCCGCGGCTGCGGTCAACCGTCCAGACCTACCGCCAGCACTACCGCGGGCAGATGTGGCACGTCGTTCAGGACCCTTCGAACAACGAGTTCTCCCGCCTAAGCGCCCCGGCCTACCGGTTCGTGGCCATGCTGGACGGGCGGCGGACCGTGGCCGATGTCTGGCAGATGTGCAACGAGCAGTTGGGCGACTGGGCGCCGACGCAGGGCGAGGTCATACAGTTGCTCGGCCAGCTCTACTCGCTGAACCTGCTCCAGGCCGAGCTGTCGCCCGACACCGAGGGGATGTTCCGCCGGTATCGCAAGCGGGTCCAGCGCGAGGTCCGCGGCTACATGGCGAGCCTGCTGTTCGCCCGCATCCCGCTGCTCGACCCGGACCGCTTCCTGGACCGCTGGGTTGGCATCTTCGGTCGGGTTTTCAGTTGGTACGGCCTGTGGGCGTGGGCGGCGCTGATGGCGACGGGGCTGTTCTTCCTCGCCGGGCGGTTTGGCGAGCTGGTCGACAGGTCGGCGAACATCTTCGACCCGGGCTCGCTGCCGCTGCTGGCGCTGAGCTTCTGGGTGGTGAAGATATTCCACGAGTTCTCCCACGGCTTCGCCTGCAAGCGCTTCGGCCGGGTCGAGGGCAGCGGCGGCGAGGTCCACACCATGGGCATCATGTTCCTGGTGTTCATGCCCATCCCGTACGTGGACGCCTCCAGCGCCTGGGCCTTCCGCAGCAAGTGGCGCCGCGTGATGGTGGGCGCCAGCGGGATCTTCATGGACCTGGCGATCGCCGCGGTCGCGGCCATCGTCTGGGCAAACGTCGGCGACGGGATGCTCCGCTCGGTCGCCTACAACGCCATATTCATCGCCAGCGTCTCCTCGCTGCTGTTCAACGGCAACCCGCTGCTGCGGTACGACGCCTACTACGTCCTCTCGGACCTGCTGGAGATCCCCAACCTCGCCAACCGGTCCAAGCAGTATATCTACTACCTCGTCAAGCACTACGCCTGGTCGGTCCGGCGCGCCCAGAGCCCCGCCAACACCCGCGGCGAGCGGGTGTGGTTCGTCTTCTACGGCATCGCCTCGACGGTTTACAGGGTGATGATCTTCACCATGATCCTGCTGTTCATCTCGGACAGGCTGCCCAAGCAACTGGCCGTGGTGGCGGTGGGATTCGGGGCGGTGGCGGCGTTCATGTGGGTCGGCGTGCCGCTGGGCAAGTTCGCGCACTACCTGTTCACCAGCGGCGAGCTGGCGCGCGTCCGAGCGCGGGCGCAGCTCTCGGCACTGGCCGTCGCCCTCGCCCTCGCCATCGGCGTGGGGCTGATACCCGTTCCCGACCGACCGCGCGTGGAGGGCCTCGTCGAGCCGCTCCAGCAGGCGTGGGTGCACGCGGAGAGCGACGGATTCATCACCAGCTTCCTGCCATCGGGCGCGCTGGTGCCCGCCCCGGGCGCCGCCCTGGTGAACCAGAACCTCCAGGCCGACGAGCTGGCCAAGCGGACGCCCGAGCAACTGATGATGCTCACGCCGCAACAGTGGGAAGCGCTCCAGCCCAAGACGTGGTCCGAGGCCAACCTCCAGCTCTGGGCGAAGTTCAGGCGGCTGCTCGCGGAGCGCCAGGTGCTCGTGGCCGAGCGCCGCAAGGCCATGACCGAGGGCGAGCGCGACCCGAAGTACCGCGCCCTGGTGCAGGTTCTCGACAAGCACATGGAAAGCACCGACGGGCAGATAAGCATCGCCCGTAAGGAGCTCGTCTCGCTGGTGCCGCGGGCGCGGTTCGCCGGCAGGTGGGTCTCCCCCGACATCGACCGCCTGGAGGGTGTGTACCTCAAGAGGGGCGACAAGATCGGGCGGCTGATCAGCCAACAGCTCGTCATCCGTGCCGTGGCCGGGCAGGGCGTGCCCGTCGAGCAGCTTGACCGCGAGCGGCTGGAAATCCGGGTCAAGGGCAGGCCCGAGGCCAAGTTCGCGGGGAGGATCACCGAGATTCTTCCCGCCGGCAGTGACGACCTGCCCTCAGCGGCGCTGGCATCGGCCGCCGGCGGATCGGTTCAGACCGACCCGGAAGACCGCCGCGGCGTCAGGGCCGCACGGCGCTTCTTCGAGATCGTCATCACCCCCGCCGCCGACGCCCGCGACAGGCTCAAGCTCCTGCCGGGCCAGCGCGTCATGGTCCGTCTGGAGATGCCCCCCAAGCCGCTGGCGATGCAGGCGTGGCGGAAGGTGCTGCAACTGCTGTCGCGCAAGAAGCCCCGGAGGCGGTAGCGTGAGCACCGTGCCCTCGACAACCTGGCGGACGCTGGCCCAACGCGCTTCGAGCGCGGAGCTGCCCAAGGGGTTGGACGCCGCCTGGGATGCGGCCGCAGGGCTCGTATCCCGGATGCTGCCGCGCCGTCAGCGGTTCTTCCGGCGGGCCGCCCGGGTCATGGTCCTGGAGAAGTCCTTTGCCGACCTCTCCGACGCGCGGCTGCGCGAGGCCGCCGACGAGCTGCGCGTCATCTTCCGCCGCGGGCGGGACGGAACCGATGACCTGGAGCGGGCCTTTGCCCTGGTCCGCGAGGTGGCCCGGCGGCAGCTCGGCGAGATGCCCTTCCTCGTGCAGGTCGTGGGGGCCTTGGCGATCGAGGGCGGCTGCGTCGCCGAAATGGCCACCGGCGAGGGCAAGACGCTCACCTGCACCATGCCGGCGACGGTCGCCGGCTGGCGCGGCAGGGGCTGCCACGTGGTCACCGCCAACGACTACCTTGCCCGACGCGACGCAGAGTGGATGCGGAAGGTGTACGGCTTCTGCGGGCTGAGCGTCGCCTACATCGAGCAGGGGACCCCGCCCGAGGCCCGCCGCGAGGCATACAACGCCGACATTACCTACTGCTCGAACAAGGAGGTGACGGCCGATTTTCTCCGCGACCGGCTGACGATGGGGCGGGTCCAGGGCCTGGCCTCGGCGCTGCTGGCGAAGATCGCCGCACCCGGCGCCGACCAGACCGGGCGGCTCGTCCAGCGCGGGCTGGACCACGCCATCGTCGATGAGGCCGACTCCATCCTTATCGACGAGGGTGTCACTCCGCTGATCATCTCCGGAGCGGCGCCCAACCCCGAGCAGGTGGCGGCGTTCCGCGATGCGGCCGGGCTCGCCGGGCAGCTTGCCGTCCGGTCCGACTATCGAGTCAACCGCCGGTACCGCGAAATCGACCTGACCGGGGCGGGCGAGCGCCGCCTGGCCGAGCTGGCCGAGAACGTCGGCGGCGTCTTCAGCGGCGCCCGCCGGCGGGAAGAGCTCGTCTCCCAGGCGCTCACCGCCCGCGAGTTTTACCTGGCCGGCAAGCAATATGTCATTGACGACGGCAAGGTGAAGATCGTCGATGAATTCACCGGCCGGCTGATGCCCGACCGCGAGTGGCGCGACGGCCTGCACCAGGCCGTCGAGGCAAAGGAGAGCCTCGACGTCAACCCGCCCAAGGCCACCCACGCCCGCCTCAGCTTCCAGCGGTTCTTCAGGATGTATCGCAAGCTCTCCGGCATGACCGGCACCGCCCTCGAGGCCCGGCGGGAGTTCTGGCAGATATATCACCTGCCGGTGGTGGTGATCCCCACCAACCGCCCCTGCGTGCGAGAGCACCTGCCCGACCGCGTCTTCGCCACCGAGGATGCCAAGTGGGCCGCCATCGTCGAGCAGATCAAGCGGATTCACCGCGCCGACCAGCCCATCCTCGTCGGCACGCGCTCCGTCCGCGCCAGCGAGCACCTCAGCGGCCTGCTGGCCAAGGAGGAGCTGGCCCACCAGGTGCTCAACGCCGTTCGCCACGCGGAGGAGGCGCAGATCGTCGCCGCGGCCGGACAGGCAGGCAAGATCACCGTCGCCACGAACATGGCCGGGCGGGGCACGAACATCAAGCTCGGGAGGGGGGTAGCCGACCTCGGCGGGCTGTTCGTCATCGCCAGCGAGCGCCACGAGGCCGGGCGGATCGACCGGCAGCTCTTCGGACGGGCCGGCAGGCAGGGCGAAGCCGGCGCCGCACAGGCGCTCGTCAGCCTGGAGGACGAACTGGTCCGCCGCCACACCCCGCACCTCTCGGCCGCGCTCAGGCGACGCCTCGGGCAGACCGACGGCGAGCTCACCTCACGCCTGGCGAGGCGCCTCTTCGACCTCGCACAGCGCCAGGCCGAGAAACTCGCCCTCCGCCAGCGAAAGGGCGTTCTCCGCACCGACGACTGGCTGGACGAGTACCTCGGCTTCGCCGGGCGCGAGCAGTAAGCACCTGGCCCGCCCGCCCGCTTTGCCGCCCCTTGACACCGACGGCGGCAAGGGTTCAGAATCATGTCGTTGGCAGCGGGCCCTTAGCTCAGCGGTTAGAGCAGGGGACTCATAATCCCTTGGTCGGAGGTTCGAATCCTCCAGGGCCCAGTCTTCGTTCGCCGCTTCGTGCCGAACGAAGACTGCCCCGGCGAAGCCTGTCGTTGGCGAAGCCGGGCTTCTGTCCGCCCTGGATGGCGCGGCGAACTACGCCTTGGCGAGCCCGCCCCAGAGGCGCCCGTTGCTGGAGCCGCACGGTCGCCAACAGAGGCCATTTCGACCCCAGGATCACTTGCTCCATCCGCCTTCGCCAAGGCTTCGGCGGATTTGCCCGCCGGCACCTCGGCTATGCCGGGCAATCGGTCACGGGGAATGCCGAATAGAACATGCTGCGACCTGGGCCATAGGCTGCCGTTCGGCGTTTCGTTGGCCTCCAATCTGCGTGGATGGGTGTATAATGGTTGGGGACGCGCCTCTGGAAAGGGTCAAGCGATGAAGGCGAAATGGATCTTCGGTCTGTCTGCCTGGATGCTCGCGGTTCTGTCCTCGCCGGCGGCCCAGCCTTACGATTTCGGGAACCCCTCGCCCGAAGAGGAGTGGATGCGCTTCTGCATCAACCGGGCGCGCACCGACCCGGAGGCCGAGGCCGACAGGCTCGGCCTGGACAACACCCACGGCGACGACGTCCCCGACGGGGCCTATGACGTCGGCGAGGGGATCACCATCTCCGGCGTGGCCGACCAGCGGACCTACTGGAGCCGCTACCAGGGCCCGCGGCAGTATGTTGCGTGGAGCGCCGCCCTGAACGCCGCGTCGCGGAACCACTGCGACGACATGCACACTTACAGTTTCTTCAGTCACTACACGGCCGGGTCGAGCCACGGATACCCCAACGGCTCCGGGCCGGACTATCGCGGGTACGCCGAGGGCTACCCCAACCACTTCATCGGCGAGAACATCAGCACGAACAATTCCGCCGGCTCATACACGGCCGAGACTGTCCACAACGGCCTGTTCACGGAGCCGGAGGTCGTCGGGCGGGGGCATCGAAAGAATCTCCTGCACTCTTTCTGGCGCGAAATCGGCGCGGGGCGCGTCAGCCGTCCGCCGAACCTCAGCGGGTGGACCGACTTCTGGACGACGGACTTCGGCTCGGACGCGTTCTACTCCCAGGTGGTTGACCCCTGGCCGCCTATCGACACCGTGTACGTCACCGGGACGGTGTTCGACGACCTCGACTCCGACGGGGCGTATCAGCCGGGCGAGCAGATGCCGGGCGTGATGGTGCGCGTGTACGACTCGGGCGGGGCCGAGCTTCAGTACTACGCGGTGACGGCCGACGGGGGCGGCTACAGCGTGCCGCTGCTGACCGGTGCGGGCGCGGACGTTCCCGCGGGAGAGAATGTCGAGGTGCTGATCTTCGACCCCGCCGGCCAGAGGTACCTGCGCGCGGTGCGGACGGTGCAGGACGGCGACGTGGTCTTCGAGGACACAGCCGCCGAGGTGCCGGACACGTACCATCAGCGGTTCAACGTGGGCCTGGACGTGGAGGCCGACCAGCTCGCCCAGGCTGTGGGCGGCGACGCCAACCTTGACGGCTGCGCTGACGGGCTGGACTACATCATCTGGTCCAACAACTACCAGCAAAGCGACAGGTGGTGGGGCGAGGGCGACTTCGACGGCGGCGGCTACGTTGACGGCCTGGACTACATCATCTGGTCGAACAACTACCTCCAGGGCTGCCCTGCCGCCCCCGGGCCGGTCCCCGAACCCACCGGCCTTCTCCTGCTGACCCTCGCAGGCCTCGCATTGATCCGCCGTAGGCGGTACAAGCACCATCAGAGCTGAACCCGTCCGGCTCACCCCGGCCGGACGGAGTTGATAGACCGCCCGGCTTCCCCCGGCCGGGTGGCCTCA
>CBFCZU010000122.1:0-13331 GCA_965602635.1 uncultured Planctomycetales bacterium
CCACGGCCACGTGCTGCGGCGCCCAGTAGAGGTTGTGCCGCGAGAGCCCCACGGGGGCCCGGCCGAAGGCGTGCTGGAAGTCCTCGGTGACCTTGTCCTCGTACGCCCGCATCGCCTCGACACCGTCGGTCCAGCCCTTGTCCTCGAGGACCTCCGGGATGAGCGGGCGGACGTTGCCCTGCTGGTGGGAGACCAGATCGTGGTCGAGCATGGCGGTGAGCACGTCTTCCCGGCCGCGGTCCTTCATCGAGCGGGCCTTCTCGCCGAAGACGCAGAAGGTCCCGCGTATCCCGTGGGCCGTCATGATCTCGGCCAGCCAGCCGGGGATGTCGTCGATCCTGTATTCCGGCGGGAAATAGACGTCCTCGGTGTCGAACTTGAAAGTGGCGTACACGGTCGCACTCCTTAGATTCGCTCGGTCACCCGCTCCGGTGCCCGGGGCCGGGCAGCCTACAGGCTCAGTCTTCTGAACTCAACCGTGGTCGCGAATCAAGAGATGGGCTCTGAGCCGGTGGGGCGCCCGCGTCAACCGGGTGCGTGTCACTTGGCCTTGAGAAGATACTGCTTGGCCGCCTCGAGAACGGTGTCGCGTCCGACGGCCAGGTCCTGGGCCGTTTGCCGCAGCGGAACATCCGGCTCCAGCCCCCGTCGCTCGATGGGGCGCCGCAGGGACCCGCGATAGTGCTTGACCGGGACCCTGACCTTGTACAGGCCGTTCTTGAGAGTGAAGGTTTCCTTTCTGGCCGAGGCCCCGGCTGTGGCCGTGCCGAAGACCCGCGCGCGTTTGCGGGCGATGAACCATGACGCCCAGCCTTCTCCCGCGCTGATGCATCGCTCGTCGATCAGCAAGGCCATTGGCCCCTTGAATCTCGGCCGGCTGGGCTCAGCACGGTCGTCGGGCGCGAAGTTCCGGTGAGACCGCCTGGCGTCGAACCCGCCGCCGCTGTTGCCCCGCCCGTCCACGATCAGCCCCCTTGCCCCGGCCAGCTCCTTCACGGCCCGGTCCAGTGAGCCGATCAGGTCCTTCCGGATGCGCCGAACGTATATGTAGCCAATCTTGTCATCCAGCATCTTCCAGGAAACGTTCTTTGAATCCGCGATCCCCTTGATCGGGACGGGCAGCCTCGGCAGGTACCCGGGGGCGAGCGTCGCGGTCAGCTTGAACCTGGCGGCCCGTCCCTTCTTCGGCTCCTGCATCTTGAGACTGACCGCCGCTCCGCGTTTGTGCTGCCACAGGAAACGCCGCACGGCGTCGTATCGCAGGTAGCGCTTGCTGGAATATCCGCGATATTTGCTAAACCGCCTCATGCAGCCCTCGACAGCCTCGGCCGAAGGTTCTCCGTTGACCGACAGCAGGGCCATGCCGACCTTCACCCCTGCCGCCTCGGCCGGGCTGCCCTTCCGGAGGTAATAGACGACCGGCTTGCCGCGATCGTCGGTCAGGCAAGCCACCCCTGCCCCCCAGCGCGGCATTGGTGGGACTTCCGGCCTGGCCGTACCGGCCAAAAGGTGGGCGTGGCTGTCTTCCAGCCGCGCGATAAGCTCCATGCAGAGCAGGCAGAATTGCTTGTCCGTCTTGACCTTGCTCGCCCGCGGCAGCAACTCCCTCCCGACCGCGTGCCAGTCGATGCCCTTGGTCTTGAAGCACGGGTAACGCAGCCCGACCCTGACGTACAGGTCGAGGAAGGCCGTCTCGTAGCTGACCTTCGCGGGGGCCGCGGCAGGCGATGAGGCCGGCTGCCTCTGCCCGCCTGCGTTGGCTGCGCCGCCCGCCTCAGGCCCGGCAACTGCCGCGCACACCAACAGGCACCAGATCGACGCGACAGCACGTGTCCTGCGAGACAAGCCCATGCTGCTCTTCCTCTTTTGCAGCCTCTTCCCCAGCCCGGCACCCGCTCGCGGGAAGCCGTTGCCGCCGGGGCCCGCGGATCAGGCGCGAGTCAGGCCTGGGCCAGCCACTGGTCTATGAGCTTCTCGTCCTGCTCGGTCCAGGGGATGATCTCGTCATCCGGCAGGTTGTCCCAGCCGCTGTGGATCCGGGCCATGTTCTGCTCGTAGGTGCCGGCGGCGCGCTGCTGGTCGCGCCACTGCCGGAAGCTCCGCCGGTCGTATTCCTTGACCTTGGCGTCCACGGCCTCGTAGTCGACGATTTCGCGCAGCCGCGCGTCCATCTCGCTCACCACGTCGGGCGCGGCGGCGGCCTGGTCGGCGACCTCGTCGGGATCGTCGGCGAGGTTGAACAGTTGCCCCTCGCAGCCGACGTAGGCGACGTACTTCCAGTCGCCGCGGCGGAGCATGAACAGGCCCGTGTCGCAGGTGCTGTCGTGGTACTCGCTGAGCACCCAGTCGGGGCGCTTGCCCCCGCTGCCGGTCAGCTCGCCCATCAGTGAATGCCCGTCCAGGCCGCCCGGGTGCGGCAGGCCGGCCATGTCCATCAGCGTCGGGTAGATGTCCACGAGCGAGACGAGCCCGTCGACGGCCGCGCCTTGCCGCACGCCCGGGCCCGCGACGATCAGCGGGATCCGCGCCGACGCCTCGTACATGTTCATCTTGTAGAACAGCCGGTGCTCCATGGCCATCTCGCCGTGGTCGCTGGAGAAAACGAAGTACGTCGAGTCGCCCAGGCCAAGCTCCTCAGCGGTGGCCAGGAGCTTCCCGACCATGGCGTCCACCTCGGCGATCATGGCGAAATAGACGTGGCGGACCTTCCTGGCCATCTCCTCGGAGAAGCCGTGCTCCCAGTTCAGGACGGTCCGCTGATATTCGAGTACGGGGTGGGCCGGCTCGTCGGGCGGCGGGACGTTGACGCCCGCCTCGTCGATCATGTCCAGGTACATCTGCGAGGTGGTGAAGCCCGGGTGGGGGGCGCGGATGCCCAGATACAGCATGAACGGGCGATCCTCTGCCGCGGCGGACTTGAGCCAGTCAATGCTCTTGTCAACGTCGGCCCAGTCCCGCTCGTGGACGCGGGGGACGTCCTCGTCGAGCACACGCGGCGGGCCGATCCGGTAGGTCGGGCGCATGATCCGCGCCGCCCGCGCCCACGCCGTCACCCGCGCCCGGATCGTGTGCTCGCCGGAGAGGAAGTCGGTCTTGCCGTAGGTAACGCTCCGGTAGCCGGCCTGGTCCAGGTGTGTCCGGAAGGTGGGGTCCGTCCTTTCCAGCCCCTTGTAGTTGTTCCATCCCTCGCAGTGGTGGGTGTACTGCCCGCTCCACATGCTCGCCCGCGAGGGGCAGCAGATGGGGTTGTTGGTGTAGGCGTTGCGGAAGAGCACGCCGCGCCGGGCGAGGGCGTCGATGTTGGGCGTGGCCCGGCCCATGGCCGGGTGGCCCATGCAGCCCATCACCCGCCCGTCCATGCTGTCGGTCTGGATGAAGACGATGTTCGCCGGGCGCCGCCGGGCGGGGGACGAATCACTCATGCGCAAACTCCTTTCCGCGGCCCTTGCCGCGGGGCTGCCCGCGATCAGACTTCGACAAACTTGCCGGCGTCCTGCGCGTCGCGGGCCTTCAGGGCCACTTCGGTCAATCTGAACGACTCGGCCGTGGTCACCAGGGGTGGCACGGGTTGCTCGCAACCCGTGTTCTTTACGGCCAGCCAGGCGGCGAAGCCGGCGAAGACGTTCCGCGCCGGCTCGAGGGGCAGCAGCTCAGTCGCGTCGCCCGTCGTCAGCTCCACGCCCGAGGCGCAGTCCTTCGTCTCGATGACCGCCTCGGTCCCGGCGATCCGCAACCGGTCGTCGCCCCACGGGCGGGGGGCCTCGCCCCACGGGCGGAGGTAGTCGAAGTTTATCACCGCCGCTCCGCCGCCGGAAAGCTCGGCCAGCAGCCCGCCCTGGTCCTCCATGCCGGGGTGGCTCGGGTGGGCGCGGTTGGAGGCGACCGCCGCCACCCGGCGGTAGTCCTGGCCGGTGCAGTAGGCGATGAAGTCCAGCGCGTGGATGCCGATCCAGGGGATCGTCCCGCCGTAGGTCTCGCGGGCCTTGTAGAAATCGTCGCGGACGTTGAAGGGGTATGACTTCTGGGCGACGGCATAGATCGGCTCGCCGATCCGCCCTTCGAGCACGGCCTTGCGGATGGTCAGGAAGGCCGGCTCGCCCCGGGCGGTGAAGCACGCCGCGACCTTCACGCCGGCTTTCTCGACGGTCTCCCGCAGCCGGGCCAGGTCCTCCAGCGTGGTCGCCAGCGGCTTCTCGGAGAAGACGTGACAGCCGCGCTGCGCCGCGGCGGTCGAGCCGGCCGCCAGGCGGTGGAAGGGCGTGAACACGGCGGCGACGTCCGGGCGAACCTCGTCCAGCATCGCCGCGTAGTCGTCGTAGGCGGCCACGTCGGCCATCGCCGGGCCTGCCATGAAGCCGAGCGGGTCGTCCGGGCCCCACTTCGCGGCCGCCGCCAGGTGCACGTCCGGGAGCTGCTCCAGGCCCTTCAGGACCGTGCCCACGTGCCCGTACGAGCCGATTATCGCCAGTTTCATCCTTGCCTCCCGCGCCGATGTTGCCTGGGGCGCGCCGGGCGGTGAGCATATCCGATGGGGCCGGACTTTGCATGCCCCTGCCCGGACTCAACACGAATCCGGCGGCCCGTGCTATAATGGTATTGCGAGGCATTGCCTGACTTTCGCCTCTCGCCTGCAACGTGAGGGTACAGCGTATCGGCCGCGGAACCGGACGCCGCGGCGGACAACCGCACGGAGGCATTTCCCTGACGGGCCCGGCCCCGAGCTGGCCCGACACAGCGGCGGAGGAGGCACTGTGCGAAGGTGCCTTCCCAGAATCGGCGACGACTCCACGGCCGGCGGATTGCCCGTCCTGAGTGGATCGTATGTCGCCCGCGAAGGCGTCTTGGCGCGTGCCCGCCGGCGCCTGGAGACGTTGTCCCTGAGCCCGGGAGTTGCTCGCGTGAAGTGCCGCGTCCGCCGCGCGGGCCGCATCGGCTTGGCCGCTGCCGTCGGCCGGTACCGCCAAGGGCTCGCCGACTTCCCCCCCAACGACTCTTCGCCCCGCGTCGCGCTGGAGGCCTAAGCGGCCCCGCAGCCGGCGAAGAGTTGTCCCCGCCGCCGCCCGCCGATAGAATGCCCCCAGCCGGGCGGATGGATCTCAAGAGGCGAAGATGGAACTGGCCATCGCATTCATCGTTGGGGTCGTCGTCGGAGCGGCCGTCGCGCTGGTGGTGGGCGCGCTGCGCACACGCGCAGGCCGCGACGCATTCGCCGCCGTCAGCCAGGAGGTCATCGCCGCCAGCGGCAGGCAGATCGTCGAGCTGGCCGAGCAGGTCCTCAAGGCCCAGTCTGCCGGCGCCGCCGCACAGATCGAGGGCAAGAAGGAGCTGATCGACCAGTCGCTTTCCGCGGTGAACCAGCGGCTGGCGGAGGTGCGGGACTTCGTCCAGAGGGTCGAGTCGATCCGGCAGAAGGACTACGGGGAGCTGACGGCCACGCTGGCGTCGCTGTCGGTCTCGACCGACTCGCTCCGCACCGCCCTGGCCGGGTCCAAGCGCGTGGGTGAGTGGGGCGAGCGGATGACCGAGGACGTCCTCCGCCTGACCGGCATGCAGGAAGGTATCAACTACGCCAAGCAGTCAACCGCCGCCGCCGAGAGCGGCACGCCCGACTTCACCTTCATGCTGCCCAACGACCTGAAGGTCAACATGGACGTGAAGTTCCCCATGGAAAAGGGCGTCGCCTACCTCGACGCCGCCGACGACCAGCAGCGCAAGGCCCGTGGCGGCGAGTTCGTCTCGGCCGTGCGGGGGCACCTGCGGACGCTCAGCAAGCGCGAGTACATCGATCCCGGCGGCGGGACGGCCGACTACGTCATCATGTTCATCCCCAACGAGCAGCTCTATTCCCTCGCCCTGGGGCTCGAGCCGGGCCTGATGGACGAGGCCCTGGAAAAGCGCGTCGTCCTGTGCGGGCCGCTGACGCTCTACGCCATGCTCGTCGTGATACGACAGTCGGCCGAGAGCGCCAACATAATGCGGACCGCGGGCAAGATCATCGAAGTGCTGGGCGTCTTCGAGAAGCAGTGGCAGCGGTACAAGGACGCGATGGAAATGATGGGCAAGCGCCTCGACGACGCCAAGAGCGAGTACGACAAGCTGGTGACCACGCGGACGCGGATGCTCGACCGCCCGCTGGGGAGGATCGAGGAGCTCCGCGGCGCGGGCCAGTTGCCCGACCAGGGCGGCGAACAGGAGTCGTAAACAGGGAGACGGACGATGGCGAAGATACTTGTCTCGTACTACTCGCGCACGAACCACACGCGCCACATGGCCGAGCTGGTGGGCGAGGGGGCGGCCGCCGAGAGCAAGGCGAAGGTGGACGTCAAGCCCGTCGCCGAGGTCAAGCCCGACGACCTGCTGGGCTACGACGCGCTGATCCTGGGCTCGCCCACGTACTACGGCACGATGGCCGCCGAGCTGAAGCGGCTCATCGACGATTCGGTCGCCTTCCACGGTCAGTTGGCCGGCAAGGTGGGCGGGGCTTTCACGTCCTCGGGGAACGTCGGCGGCGGCAACGAGACGACCGTGATGGACATCCTCAAGGCCCTGCTGATTCACGGCATGGTGGTCCAGGGCACGGCTTCGGGCGACCACTACGGCCCGGTGGCCGTTGGCGACCCGGACGACCGCGCGGCCGAGGAGTGCCGCAAGCTCGGCCAACAGGTGGCGGCACTGGCGGTCAAGCTGCACGGCTGATCGTGAGCGTGAACTTCGCGGCAGCATGCTGATGTGACCGAATGCCCGCCCCGACCCGGCGCTGGCTAAAGTGGCCGGCGCCCTTTGGATGGGCTTGACAAAACCCGCCTTTTCGGCTAACATCTATCAGTGTGAAGGGCGTCCGGGAGCAATGCTCAGGCAAACGGACGCGTGGCTCATCGCTCCTTCGCCTTAGCACAAGGTGGAGTATTGTGCTAGTTGCAGAGGTGGTGCGGAGGTTCGGCGGTCCGGACCGGATAAGGTAGGGACCGACAGGCAACTGTCGGCGAACCCCCGCACCTGCATTTTTTGCGCTGAGGGGTCGAGTCGCCTGCCGCGCTTCAGCCGACGAACCTGAGGGCCAGGTTGGCGGCGTTGAAGAGGGTGTGGATGAGTATGGGCGCCAGCAGCCGGCCCGTGCGTTCGTAGTTGTATCCTATCACCACCGCCAGGACGAAGAGGGAAGGTACGGCCTGCGGCTGGCTCCAATGCGCCGCCGCGAAGATCGCCGACGCGACCAGCACGGCCGGCCAGGGGCCGAAGTGCCGCCGCAGCAGGGATTGAGCCAGCCCCCGAAACAGCAGCTCCTCCCCGATGGGCACGATCACGGCGGCCGTAATTGCCATAACCGCCAGCCATTCCCAGGGGGCGTCGCTCATGGCGCTCAGGATCGGGTGTGCGTGCTCGGGTTTGGGGGGGATGATCCATGAGGTCAGCACGAGCAGGCCGGTGCAGACAGGCCAGGCCGCCAGCGTCGCCACGACCGCCCGGGCCGAGTCTATCCGCCACCTGCGGGCGCTGAGCCCCAACCCGCGGCGCACGCCGTTGGGGAAGCCGTTCGCCGCCAGCGCCAGCACGCCGGGTATCAGGACGGCGTGGCCGACGATCATCGCCGGTATCAGGACGGTCATCGGCGGCGTCATGCCCTTGACCAGCTCGATCCCCTGGATCGCGGCCAGGGCCATCTGGGCCAGCAGCACGGCCCCCACGTAGAGCAGGTAAAGTGCCAGCAGCGCCAGCGGGTGTAGGCTGTTCGGCCGGCCGGGCATGCGGCGCAGGAGCAGCTTGCTTGGCCGAATCGACCGGATGAACACCCAGACGCCCAGCGCACAGATACCCATCGCCAACAGGCTCGTCTCAAAGCCGCCCGCCGCCGGGGCCGTCGAGGTCGCCTGCGCCAGCAGCGGCCACAAACCTTTTGACATTGTCCCTGAAGCAGATAACGTGAATTCCACTGTGGTAGAGAATATATTGCAGCAGATCGTCCGGACCAAGCGCAAAGAGCTGGCCCGCACCAAGCGCGAGTTGCCCCTGGAGCGGGTAAAGGGGAGTCTGGCCGACGCGCCGCGGGCACGGAACCTCTTCACCGCCTGCACTTCGCAGCCTCGGGGGCTGGTCAACGTCATCGCGGAGATCAAGAGGGCCTCGCCGTCGGCGGGGGTGATCAGCGAGGACTTCGACCCGGCGGCAATCGCCCGGCGTTACGCCTCGGCCGGGGCGGCGGCGATCAGCGTGCTCACCGACAGGCAGTATTTCCAGGGCTCGCTGGAGAACCTGCGATCGGCGCGGGACGCCGTCGAGCTGCCCGTGCTGCGCAAGGACTTCATCATCGACCCTTACCAGGTTTACGAGAGCCGCGCCGCCGGCGCCGACGGAATCCTGCTCATCGCCGAGTGCCTCACCGGCGGCGAGCTGATGGACCTGATGATCCTGGCCGCCTCGCTGAAGCTCACCTCGCTGGTCGAGGTGCACGGGGCAGAGCAGTTGATGCAGGTCCGCTCCATGATCGGCTTCCCCCACGCGGCCTACAGCCTGCTGGGGATAAACAACCGTGACCTGACAAACTTTCAGGTGGACATCGCCACCACGCTTCGCCTGGCGGACCTGGCCGAGGACTGCCGGACACTGGTGAGCGAATCGGGCATCAAGATCCGCTCCGACGTGGAGCGACTCGCCGCGGCCGGCGTCAACACGGTTCTCGTCGGCGAGACGCTGATGCGTGCCGACGACATCGACGCCAAGTTCGAGGAGCTCTTCGGCCGGGAGCGGGAGAAGGAGACCTGAGATGGCAGAGCAACTTGCCGGTGTGAGTGTGCCGAGGCGCGCCTTCATTGGCCTGGTCGCCCTGATGCTGCTGGTGTGCGTAGCGGCGCTGCTTTGGGAGCGGCCCGCCGCCGCCGCCGAGGGGCGTGTGGCCGAGGTGAAGGAGCTGCTCACCACCTTCGGCGGGCGCAGCCTGGACATCTATTGCGCCGAGGATTTCAAGGAGGAGCATCCCTCCCTGAGCAGCGTGAGACTGGTCGGCAAGGCCACCGTCCTGGGCAGGCGGTTCATTCGCATCAGGAAGGGCGACGGGGAGGAATGGCTGGTCGATCCGGAACGGATCGTGGCCATCCGTGTCCAGAAGAAGAAGTAGCCCGCTTCAGCCCCGGGCGGCGCGGCGGAAGCCTGCGGGAAGGTGCGTTCGGGGCCTCGGGGCTCAGTCGGAGGCCGTGTCGTCCGGATCGGGCTCCTGGTCGTCGGAGCCCGTTTCCTCGGCCTGGGCGTCTTCCTCGTCCGGGGGGTCCTCTTCGTCCCGCTTGCCGGGCATGCGGAGCTGCTCGACGTTGGGCAGGTCCTCCAGCCCGCCCAGCCCGAACACCTCCAGGAACCGCCCGGTCGTGCCGTACAGCAGCGGCCTGCCGATCTCCTGGGCCCTTCCGGCGATGCGCACCAGGTCCTTCTCCATCAGGCCGCGGAGGACCTCACCGCAGGCGACGCCGCGAATGGCCTCGACGTCGGCCCGAAGCACGGGCTGGCGGTAGGCGACGATGGCGAGGGTTTCCATGGCCGCCTGCGAGAGCCTGGTGTCTCTCCTGGCGGTTGTCAGCCTGGCGACCACGTCGTTGTATTCCGGCAGCGTCTGCATCTGGTAGCCGCCGGCGATCTGGACGATGCGGAAGACGGCGCCGACCTGCTCGTAGCGCCGGTTGAGGTCGTCCACCGCCCGGCGGACGTTGCGCACGCCGCCCAGCTCGCCGAGCTGGGAGAGCTTCTGCTCGGCCAGCGGCTTGTCGGAGGCGAACAGCAGCGTTTCGACCGTGGCAGCCAGCTCGGCCTGCTGAGACTGGGCCTCGCCCGCGGCGGCCTCGGGTGCCGCGTCGGTGTTGGCGGCCGCTTCCGACGCGGCCCCGGCTTTTTCCGATGACTTCATTTCACAAAAGCCCTTGCCCAATATCGGCCGACAGGCCAGGGGAGCATGCAGCATATTCATCGGCGCCCAAAAGGCAAGAGCGTTGGCACGAAGGAGTGAGATTGGGACAGGCTTGCCCGGCGGCTATAATGCGGGGCATCATGCACTAGGCGGTTAAGCTGTCTCGGAGGCAAATCATGCAGGCGATATTCATACGGCACGGGTCGGCGACGCCGGCCGGCGGGGGAGGCGACGCCGCCCGCCCGCTCACCGACGCCGGCAGGGGCGAGGTCCGCACGACGGCACTGGCCCTGGCGGCGATGGGGGCGAAGGCACAGTTCGTCCTCACCAGCCCGCTGGCCAGGGCGGTCGAGACGGCTCAGATTGTTGCCGCCGTCCACGGCGCCGCCGAAGTGGAGCCGGCCGAGTGCCTCGCGCCGCCCGTCGATGCCAGGGCAGTCGCCTCACGCCTAGCGGACCTGGCCGGGCAGGGCCTTCAGGCCGTCGCCCTGGTCGGGCACACGCCTTCCCTGGAGAGGTGCATCGGCCATCTGGTCGCGGGCCGGGCGGTGGGAATGTCGCTGTCCAAGGCCGGGGCCGCGTGCGTGGACTTTCCGTCAGAGGGCTCGTCCGAAGCGCCGGAGCTTCTCTGGCTCATGCGGCGAGAGCAGCTCGCCGGGCTCGCCGGGGCGGACGATGATCCGTAGCCGACCGTTGCACCCCCATAGGTTGCCAGGAGAGGACAAATGGAGATCGTGTATCCCTCGGCGTTCGAGCAGCGAGTGCTTGCGGAGGAGGCCCCGGGCGGTGAGCCCAGGTACGTTTCCCTCGTCGTGCCGAGCGTAGGCCGGTCCGGTGAGCCATTCCCGGTCAAGGTCGCCGTTCTCGACCGGTGGGGCCATCCGACACTGGGCCTCGGCGGGGAGGTGCGCGTGGAGTGCCCTTCGGCCAGCCCCAGCGCGATCGAGATAGGCTTCGAGCCCGCCCGGGCGGCGGTGGCGGCCGCCCACGGCCTGACAATCGACCGGCACGGGCTCTTCCGCCTGTCCTGCGAGTTCGCCGGGGAAATCTTCCACTCCAACCCCATCCGCGTGAGCGAATCGCCCGAGACGCCCATCTACTGGGGCGATCCTCACGTCCATACCGTGCTCAGCGACTGCCACCCCGACCGCTGCCGGTCGCTGAATTTCTGCTACGTCGCGGGCAGGTGGCTTTCGGCGCTGGACTGGGTCTCGGCGGCCGACCATGTGTCCAACGGGCGCGGCTCGCCCGGCAAGTGGAAGGAACAGTCCGTCACCTCGAACCTCTACGACGAGCCCGGGCGCTTCGCCACGCTGCCGGCCTACGAGGCCTCGCTCAAGGGCGGCTGCGGCGGCGACAACAATATCTACATGCTCCGCTGGCCGGACATCTTTGTGGACGAGTACGAGCAGGGGACGGTCAAGACGATCTGCGAGAAGCTCCCCGGCAAGCTCGGGCCCGGCGAGTTTTTCGCCGTCCCGCACCACACCACCCGCACCGGCAAGCACGGCGAGATCCCCAACGAGATTTACCCGGGCCAGGAGCTCATGCCCGTGGTCGAGATCCACTCCAAGTGGGGCACCAGCGAGTACCGCGGCAATCCCAACCCGTTGCACGAGGTGCACGGGGGCCCGAGCTATGTGGTGGATCTGCTCAACGCGGGCTTGAGGCTGGGCTTTATCGCGGGGACGGACACGCACACGACGTTCCCCGGCTGGCTCGACCGGAAGGAGCCCGGGCACATCGACCGCCTGCCGGGCCTGACGGCGGTCAGGGCCGATGAGCTGACCCGCGAGGCGGTCTTCCACGGCATCGCCGGGCGGAGCTGCTACGCCGCCAGCCTCGAGCGGATATACCTGGACGTGACCGTGGCGGGCGCCGACATGGGCCGGGCGGTTCCATGGCCCGATGCGTCCGCGCCGCGCAGGATCGCCGTCACCGCCGCTGCCGCAAGCGACATCACGGCTGTGGAGATAGTCCGCAACGGCCGCACTATCAATAGTCAGGGCGGCGGCGACTGGAAAACGGAGCTGACCTTCGAAGATTCCGCCGATCTGGGCGGGCTCGAGTTCACCTCGGAGCGCCTCGGCCGGTTCGTGTACTATTACGTGCGTGTCACTTGCTCGTCCGGCGCGCAGGCGTGGTCCAGCCCGGTCTGGCTGCTGACGGGTGACTGACGGGCCGCCGTGGCGAAGGAGAAGGAAAGGCGATTCCATGGAGTGCAGCAAAGAGCAGAACCTCAGTCGCTGCAATTGCACCTACGCCGGCTGCAGCAGGAAGGGCGTGTGCTGCGATTGCATCTCTTACCACCTCGCGATGAAGCAGCTCCCGGGATGCTGCTTCCCGGACGAGGTGGAGCGGACCTACGATCGGTCCTTCAAGGCCTTCGCCAAGGCGTGGGCCCTCTGAGCGGATGGGCGACAGGCCGCCGCTATGAGCAGGCCCCGGCGATACGCCCGAGCAGCTCGCGGCAGGTCTCGTCGGCGTGGTCCTCATAGACGCCCGGGCTCTGTGCCACCACCACGTCCAGGCTTGGGCAGACCCAGATGAGCTTCCGGCCCGCGCCGGAGGCGGCGAAGGCATCGGCCGGCAGGTCGGGCCAGAGGACCAGGTTGTCGTTGGTCCAGAATGCGTGCCCGTAGCACCACCGCTCGGCCGGGCAGCGGGCGCGGATATCGGGGGCCGTCTGCACTGCCTCCCGCAGCCATTCTTCCGGAATGACCTGCCGGCCCTCCCAGCGGCCGGAGTGCAGCCACAGAAGCCCCATCCGCGCCATGTCGCGGGCGCTGGCGTCGCAGCGGGCGCTGTGGCCGAAGATGTTCGTCAACGCGCCGGCGGGGTGCTCGAAGTCGGTGTACCGGTGGGTCCACGTGCCCGCGATGGGGTTGCGGATCTTCTCCTCGATGAGCCTGCCGATGCCGGGCAGCCGGTCCGGGGCGGAGCTGTCGTACAGCCCGTAGGCCGATGCGATCGCGTGACAGAGCACGTTCATCCCGAACGTCTGGTAGTGGAATGTGCCCCCGGGCGTCTCGCCGGGCTTCATGTAGCCTGACGTGTTGCTGACGAGCTGCCGCAGTGTGATGTCGCGGTCTTCTGGTTTGGCGTGGCGGCCGTCCTTGGGCCCCCGCCCTTCGGGAACGTCCATCATCTCGGGGAAGTAGTCCACCGCCTTGTCGTCGGCCGAGCCGACCTTGCCCTCGGCGATGGCGATGCCCAGCATCGAGGAGAACAGCGACTTGGTGGCCGAGGCCATGTTGAGCCGCTCGTCGGTGGGCGTCTGCTGTTGCCACTGGGCCGCGATTTGCCCGCCGCGGACGACGACGACGCGGAAGGGCTTCTCGCCGGCCCCGGCGTGGTGCCACTGGCGGGCGGCATCGAGCTTCGCGGCGTCCATTGCCACTTCGCCGGGCTCGACCCGCTGCCAGTCCTGTTTTGGGAAGGT
>CBFCZU010000123.1:0-13211 GCA_965602635.1 uncultured Planctomycetales bacterium
CCGGAAAGGCAGGTGGGCGATGGCGACGACCGACCTCACGAAGGAAGAAGCCCTGTTCCTGAACGTCGGCCGGCTACTCGAGGACGAAAAGCAGGGCAAGGCGACCAGGGCCGAGGTCGACGAGGCGTGCTACGAGTTCAACGCCGCGGTCGACGCTTGGCAGCTGGAGCGAGCGGGTGAGGCCCCATGACCCTCCCCCAGTTCTACCGCCGGCTGCACTACCTCGCGCGGTATACGTGGGCCGTGTTCTTCAAGGTGGACGTGTCGGTGCGCGTGTCAGCCGGCGTCACTGAGGACGGACGGATCTGGGCGGACATCGACGGGCGCGGGTACGTCGGTGAACCGTCGCTCAGCGAGTCGCGGATGATCTACTTCAGCGGGCGCCCCGACCCGGGCGCGTGGCTTGATGTCGAGTACTTCCCCGTCTCCTCCCCCTAAAATGCACGCGCATTTTCCTTGACAAGCCCCCTGGGTCGCGTAGAATCCCCGCGGAAAGTGAGGTGGACGATGGGTGGTCAGTTGCATGAGGTCTTGGCCGTGCTGCCGAGTTGCAAGGGCGCTGCGCAGAAGATACTCGCCGAGACTGCGAAGGTATTCAAGGACAAGTCGCATCACTTCGAGGGGTCGGTGAAATCCTACGACCCGTTGAACGAGGGTGACCCGGGCCTGCCCGACGAGACCAGCGTACTCGTGACGACGGTGGGCGAGAAGCTCGCACACCTGGCCGAGTGCTACTCGCCCTGGTTGGACGTCGAGTTCCAGATCGACGAGACGAACCGGATCGCGACGGGCACGGTCGAAGTCGAGGGCCTGAAGATCGAGCATGTCCCGAGCACGTTTCTCATGCAGCTCGACAAGCGGCTCTCGGAACTCCGCGGCGTCTACGATGCGATCCCGACGCTCGACCCGAAGTACGAGTGGTCCGCTTCCAACGACAAGGGCAAGGGCATCTTCGGCGCGGCCCCCGAGACCAGGAACCGCACCGAGAAGGTGCCGGTCCACAAGATTCTGGTGCCGGCGACGGACCACCACCCGGCGCAGGTGGCGGGCTGGAACGAGGACCGCGTCATCGGCAGGTTCACCACGAAGCGGTGGACGGGCGCCATTTCCCCCGAGCAGAAGTACGAGCTCCTCAAGCGAATCGACCTGCTCCAGCGGGCCGTGAAGCGCGCGCTGTCCGCGGCGAACAAGGCCGAGCACAAGAAGGACCGCATCGGCCGTCAGGTCTTCGAGTTCATCCACGGTGATCTCCCGCTCAGGCGGTAGAAACGGAGGCGATTATCCAAGCAAGGCTCAGGCTCAGGTTCATCCAGGGGCCAACGATGCCCCGCACTTCTGGATAGGGTCAGGGGAACGCTTGGAAGGTTGGTCACGGGCGCCCAGAGAAGGCGTGCTTGTGCAAAGCTGAAACCGGAGGCGCGGGTTCGAGCCCCGCTGAGGGCCCCACACGATGCCCTCGTAGCTCAGTGGTAGAGCGCCGGAGTCAGGTTCACGCGCAGGGACTGCCGAGAGACGATGGAGCCCAAAACCACTGATTAGCTCAGCTGGCAGAGCAACAGGTTTCAGGACCTGTAGGTCGCTGGTTCAAATCCAGCATCGGTACAATGTAGGGTGGGTCGACGGGCATGTCGGCCCACCCGTTACTTCGCCCCGGAAAGTGAGGTGACGCCGTGCAACCCTTCGTCGGCACGAGACACGAGGAGAGGTGCGCCGCGCGCTTGGCGGCCGCTCTCGTCGATGCGTTGGCGCCCGCGGTCCGGAAGGTCAAGGGCGAGGAGGCGCTTCACGAGAATCCAGTCGTCGCGGGCTCCAGCCCCGCGGGTATGTTCAATCAGATGATCTGCTATGCGATGGACAAGGCGAGGCAGGACCTCGGACTCGTCCAACTCGAGCTCTACCTCGACTACACCGCGACGGAGGACGGAGTGACCGGCAGGTTCAAGCGGAAGGTGACGCCGTGAAGGACTACGTGGCGGCGGAAGGGGCGGCGGAGGGATGAGCTGGAACCGCTACGACCTGACCTGGGGTGACGTGAAGTCGGGCTGCACGGTGGGGATACATTGGTCACGTAACGATAGCCGGAGCAGTGCCGGACACTTCTTGACCGACCAAGCCAAGCCCGGCGAGACCTGGATCGTCTGCCGCGAATAGGAGCCGCCCATGCTCATGAGCACAATGGACTTCGTCGCCTACCTGCGGCGTGACCGCGGCCTTGACATCACGAAGTCGAAGCTGGACTCGCTGATCGCGCGGGGCCTCGTTGCGAAGCCGGAGATGGTGGGTACGTCTCGGGTGTGGATGGAGGGCGACGCGGACGCTGTGGTGGAGGCGGCGCTGGCGGCGAGGAAGAAGGGGGCGGAGTGATGGCGCGTCGGCTCAAGCCGCTCAAGCCCAAGACGATCAGGAGCCGTGTCGCGAAGCTGCACCGCGCGCGAGGCGATGCACGGGCCGAGGTGCGGAGAGCGCGGAATCTGTTCTACGACAAGACACAGGAGCGCAAGAAGGTCTATGCCGAACTGGTGCGGCGGTGCCCACATGAGTCTGTGGAGGGCACCGACATCCGGGCACAAGTCTACTGCCCCGACTGCGAAGCACTCTTCCCACGCAAGGAGTTTCCCAATGCCGACGCGTGACGCCATCCTCGCCTCGCTCAAGGAGGACGGTTACGATGTCTCCTGGGCGCGTCTCTGGCGCGGGTTCACGCGGAAGAACTGCGACTGCTGCAAGCGGAGCATCGACGGCAAGGTCGCGCTCGTGATCGAAGACAGGGCTGGACCGACCGCCAGCCCGGGGACGCCCCTCTGCCTGAATCGCCGCGAGTGCCGGAAGGTCAGGGACGGGCTGTCGATCAGCAGGATGAATGGGCGGATTGAGGATGTGGTGGAGCTCTGAAAGGGAGAGTGGAAGATGGCGAGTCTTGACGAAATCGTCGAGTCGCTGAAGGAAGACGGCATCGCCGCGACGACAAAGCACATGGACGTGCGGAAGGTGACGAAGGATTGCGTGCTCTGCGGGCAGAGCTATCGGAACGACCGGATGCTCATGGTCAAGGACGGGAACCGGGCCGGGAAGCATCCCATCCCGATCTGTCTGGACCGACCTGCCTGCCGTGACGCTCAGGCGAAGAAGGAAACCGACGCGGTGATCGAGAGCACCCGCCGGGTCGAGCTCCTGCAGGCAGCCGTCGTCATCTGACCTCGCGCGCACCTCCCCAAGAAGCCGTCAGGGGGCCGATTTGGCCCCCTTGCGTCCCTTCCGATGCCCCTCCTATGTAGTGCAGAATCCCCCGTCAGACGCCATATACGGCCCTTCAAGTGTCCGGAATCCTCGACACATGTCCGAATTCTGGACGGAAATGTGTTGACAACGCGACATTGAGGCGGCAGTCTGCCTCCGAGATGACTCCAGGCGGGAAAGGCGGCCCATCGAGTGAAGCTCAGCCCGGAATTCAGGGCATTGGCGAGGTCTTGCAGGAAGTCGTTCCTGTTCTGGGCGGGGCTGGCGGTGCTGGTGACGTGTCTGATCCTCCTGAGCCTGACGCTGTCGGGAAGTTGCACAAGCGGGATTTCGAGCAACGCGGCCCGGCTGACCAGCGCGAGGTCATCGGGTGGGTCTTCGAGAATTTCGACATCGACGACATCGACCCGGCCGAGGCCCCGAGCGGTGGCGCCTGGAACATGCTGCAATGGGCGCGCGACGACCGCAAGGGATTCATGGGCCTCTGGGCCAAGACGTTCGCCAGCAAGGACGAGATCAAGAAGCAAGCCACCGACGACGGTCGGAAGCTATTCAACCTTCTCGACAATCTGGAACAGTGTGCCGCGCGGGCGAAGGGCGCGCAGAATGGCTGAGGACCGGCGCTCATTCGGCCAATACTACTACGTCGTGCCGAAGGGACTCCAGGCCAACCTCGCATTCCGCAGGAGCGTGCTCGAAGCCGGATACGCGGACCCCGAGGTCGCGCATGAGCTCTGGATCATGTGCTCGCGCGATATGCTGTTCTGGATCAACACGTTTGTCTACACCTTCGACCCGCGCAAGGCCGTGGACGACCAGTTCCCGGTCATGCCCTTTATCACCTACGCCTACCAGGACCCCGCGTTCATGGAGATGCAGGAGGCCATCGGTCGGCACGACCTCCTCGTCGAGAAGTCGCGCGACATGGGGCTAACCTGGATGTGCATTCTCACGATGGAGTGGTTCTGGCAGTTCAGGCCGATGACGAGCTTCATGTTCAGTTCACGGAACGAGGACCTGGTCATCGACGCGAATGACCCGGACAGTCTCTTCTGGAAGTTCGACTTTGTCGTGGAGTATCAGCCGAGTTGGCTCCATGCCGCGGCGGCGTCGACACGGACGAACCGAATCAACCTGAACACTGCGGCCACACTGAAGGGTTCCTCGCGGACGACGGACCTCGGGCGTGGCGGGCGTCGTACCGCGATGCTCCTGGATGAGTTCGCGTCCTACAACCCCAACGACTCCTACGAGGCGAACAAGGCGTCCCAGCATAACACGAACTGTCGCCTGATAAACTCCACTCCGAAAGGCCCGGGTCGCTGCTACGATGATCTCGCCAAGAAAGACAGCGTCAAGACCCTCAGAATTCACTGGAGCGAACACCCGGAGAAGCGGCCCGGCCTCTATACCACGCGCGACGGCCAGCTTCACGTCATCGACCACGACTACGACTTCCCCGATCCGCCGAACGAGTACAAGTTCATTCTCGACGGCAAGCTGCGGAGCCCGTGGTATGACATCGAATGCGGGCGCGCGGCATACCCCCAGGAGATCGCGCAGGAACTGGACATCGACTCCGACGCGGCGGACTTCCGTTTCTTCACCGCCGAACTGGCGGAGGAGTTGCGCGGCGAGGACATGATTCAAGCGCCCTGGACGCGCGGCTACCTCGCGTACGACAACCTCAAGTGCGAGGTCGAGAAGTTCGAGAACACATCGTCGGACGCCGGGAACCTCTACCTCTGGCTCAAGCTGGACGACCTGCGCAGGCCACCGAAGGGCACGCGGTACGTGATCGGCTTCGACGTGGCGGAAGGGACGGGGGCCTCAAACTCCGTCGCGTGCGTCTTCGAGGAACTGACTGGCGTGCAGGTCGCCGAGTATGCGAGCACGACTATCCCGGCTCATGAGTTCGGCCGGTTCGGCGTCGCGCTGGCGCGCTGGTTCAACACCGCGTACATGATCTGGGAGTGCCAGGGGCCGGGGCGGACGTTCGAGCGCGAGGTCATCAGTGCGGGCTACCGGAAATACTACAACGAACGGATCGTGAGAGGCACCAGCGTCAAGCGCACGAGAAAGCCGGGCTGGATGCCGACGAAGGACGCGAAGCGCACGATGCTCACGAACTTCCGAAAGGGACTGAGCGACCGCATCTGCGTGATCCGCTCGGACCTCATCCTGAAGGATGCCGCCGGCTACATCATGAAGCCGGACAACCGGATCGTCCACGTCAAGGCCGAGAATACGATGGACCCGACCGGGGCGCGCGACAGTCACGGCGACCGGGCGATGGCGGCGGCGCTCGCGTGGAGCACGTGCAAGGCGGGCCGGCGCGGCATACGCGCGCCGGACAAGCCGAAGGTCGTGGAGGGTAGTTTCGCGTGGCGTAGGCGCGAGGCTGAGAAGCTGGCACACCCCGTCGTGGAGATGGACTGGTAGAGCGATGCCCGAGCACGGCGACAAGGCAGACCCGCACGACATCCCGGGGCTCTACAAGAGCATCAAGTATTCGACCGATGCCCTGAAGCCCTTTAGGGAAGCGCGGCTCGCCGCGCTGAAGCAGTACGTTGGCAAGCACTACGGCGGCGACAATCACGTCAAGAGGGCCGTGCCGCTGAACCTCCTCGAACTGGCGGTCCAGACCTACAAGCACCTTCTTGCCGCTCAGGCGCCGAGAGAACTCATCACCACGCCCTTCGATGAGCTCAAGCCGAGTGCCGCGAACCTCGAACTTGCGCTGGAGCACCTTGTCCGCGAGATCAAGCTGAAGCAGACCCTGCAGGACGCAGTGGTGGCCGCGCTCTTCGGCGTCGGGATCGTGAAGATTGGGCTCGAGCACGGGGGACACATCGAAATCGACGGCGAGACCCACGAACTCGGCCAGCCCTACGCCGACGTCGTCCACCTCGACGACTGGGTCCACGACACGACCGCGCGCAAGTGGGGCGAGTGCTCCTTCATGGGCAACCGGTATCGGCTGTTCATCGAGCACGCGAAGAACGAGCCGACCTTCGACAAGGAATTGCGAGAGAAGTTGACGGTCACGGAGTACGACCAGGCCACCAGGTCGGGCGACCAGAAGGCGGAGTCGCTGTCGGAGAGCGGGGGACGCCTGGACGGCGGCTACCGCGACTACGTCGAACTCTGGGACATCTACCTGCCGTTCGACAACGTCGTACTGACGTTGCCCTTCGAGGACAGTGGCGACATCCAGGAGCCTCTTCGGATTGCCGAGTACGATGGCCCCGAGGGCGGACCGTATCGGAGGCTCGCCTTCTCCGAGGTCGAGGACAACGTCATGCCGCTGCCGGAGACGGCCGTCATGATGGACATGCACCTCCTCGCCAACTCCGTCCTGCGCAAGCTCGACGATCAGGCCCGTCGGCAGAAGTCGATGACTGCTTTCCAGAAGGGCGACGAGGACGATGCCGAGACGCTCAAGAAGGGCCGGGACGGCGACATGTTGGGGATGAACGGCACCCTCGACGAGCTCAGAGAGATCAAGACGGGAGGCATCGAGCCGCAGATGCTCGCGTTTCTCCTGCAGGTCCGCGACCTCTTCTCCTATCAGGCGGGCAACCTGGACGCGCTCGCGGGACTCGCCGCGCAGTCCGAGACCGTCGGCCAGGATCGTCTCATCAGCCGCGCGGCGGGTGGCCGGATCGAAGCCATGCAGATCGTGACGACCGAGTTCGCCCACGAGATCATGAAGACGCTCGCGTGGTATCTGTGGGAGGATCCGTTCATCGATCTCCCGCTGACGAAGCGCGTGCCCGGGACGCCCATCGAGGTGCCGACATCCTTCAACGAAGAGAGCCGGGAGGGCGACTTCCTCGACTACAACTTCAAGATGGAGCCGCACTCCATGCAGTTCCTGTCGCCGCAGGCGCGGTTGGCGGTGGTGTACCAGACGCTTGAGAAGCTGGCCCCGTTCCTCCCGATGATGGAGGCGCAGGGGATCGTGATCGACATCGCGGAGTTGCTGAACACCACGAGCGACCTGACGGGGGTGGAGCAGGTCAAGGACATCTTCATCTTCTCGGGCGGGGAGAAGGGACCGGCGCGGCCGATGATGGGGAAGCCTCCGGCGAAGGCGGCGACGACCCATCGCGTCTACGAGCGGCGCAACAGGACCGATGCGAACCCGAACGGCACGAGCGGCCAGATGATACAGGCACTTCAGCAGATGGCGGGTAGCCAACAGGCAGCGGCACCGGCGGGACAGGGGTAGAGATATGGCACCTGAGACTCGCGACTCGACGCACTGCGCGGAGCATGGAGAAGTCGCCGCGGGCGTCAGGCGGATCGAGACGCATACGAGCGAGATTCTCAAGGAACTGCAACAGGGCGCCGTGAAGTTCGCCAGACATGACGGCGAGATCAAGGCCGTCGAACAGAGCGGTGTCCTGACTCGGCGCCTAGTCTTTGGGATAATCGCCGTGCTACTGAGCGGCGCGGGGATCGCACTGGCGACCATACTGGGGTAAGCAATGCCGACCTACTGCTACCGCAGGGAAGACAACGACGAGATCGTCGAGCTGACCATGAGCATCGACGAGATGCTGAGGACTCAGGAGCCGGACGGGCGCATGAGGCTCGAGGACGGCACGATGGGCTCGCGCCACTACGGCGCGGAGAGCGCCAAGCCTTCGCCGTCGGCGTGCTGGCCGCAGGTCTGCACGATTGACGGGATCGACCCCGCGGACATTCCGCAGGCGCGCGCGGAGGCGAGGGCCGCCGGCATCGACGTCGACTTCACTCCGGAGGGCGGGCCGATTCACAAGAGCCGGAAGGAGCGCAAGAGGTACTACGAGCATATCGGGATGCACGATCTCAACGCTGGGTATGGAGACCCGGTGCAGCGGTAGGCCGGAGAAAGGAACGGTGACTTGTGGCGGATGTGGACACCCTCGAAGAGAAGACCGAAGTTGACGACGAGAAGGCCGAGGGCGGTGGCAAGAAAGAAGACGACGACGCCAGTGAAAAGACTGGCGACGACGACGATACCGGCGACGAGCAAGATTCCGCCGGGAAGGGCGCCGAGGACGAAGGCGGTGACGGCTATTCCACCGAGCTTCTGAATCAGGCTGAGGTCGTGGGCTTTTCCGAAGAGGAGGCTCGCGAGCTGGGTTCACCCGCCAATCTGCAGAAGGCCGTCGACATGGTGGCCGGCAAGATGGCGGATGTGGGTCGTGCCGAGTTCGACGAGCGAAGCAGGACCCAGAAGGACGAAGACGATGACGAGGAGGAGCCGGCGCGTCGGCGGCCGTCACGGCGTCGGGCGAACCGGGGACGCAGCCGCGAAGACGCGAAGCCGAAGGAGAAGCTGCCGGACTACGATCCGGAGATTGACGCCGAGGAGTACCCGACGGTCAGCAAGGCCATGAAGGCGCTGAACAAGCGTCACGCGGCCGAACTGGCGGAGCGAGACGAGCGGATCGACGAGATGCGCGAGGACTTCGACGACTTCCGGGACGGTGTCAACGCCAAGCAGTTGGAGGCTGACAGGGCCGAGGTCAACCGAGCCATTGACAGCCTTCCGGACGAGTGGGCCGAGATTTTCGGCAAGGGCCAGATCAGGGACGGCTCTCGGGAGCACGAGAACCGGAACAAGATCCTGCCCGCCTTGGCAGGCATAGCGGGAACGGCACTCCAGCGAAGCGGTCGGATGCCCAGTACCGTGAGCCTTGTGGAACTCGCAGCGCGTGTGACGTTCGGAAAGCACGCCGAGAAGATGACCAGGAAAACGCTGACGAAGAAAGCGAGCAAGCGATCTCGTCAGATCACGAACCGGCCGACGGGCAAGAAGCACGCGGAGGATGGGGGCCGAGCGAAGGCCATCAAGCGTGCCGAGGCGTACTCCGCGGAGCAGGACGCAGCCAACGCGGTCTAGCCGGGCGTGCCTGGTCGCAGACCAGGATAGGAGCATGAACAGTGGCTGTCCAACTGACGGACATGAATGACCACCTGAATGCCACCCTCCACGACTTGGGGAGGAACAAGTGGCACTCCATCGCACAGGAGCGTCAGCGGTACGAGATCATGGACTTCTGGCTCCGCGACGACAAGGTGCTGATGGACGGCGGGAAGGGCGTCAAGCGCAACCTGCAACTCTCGACGAACGGAGTCGCAGCGCACCACGGCCTGTTCCACCAGGACAACGTCAACGTGGGCGACCACCTGGCGACGCTCAACGTCGAGTGGGTCCAGGCCGACACGTGGTGGGTCGTCGAGCGGCGCGAACTGCTTGACAACAAGGGCGAGGCGCAGATCACCAACATCATCGAGCCCAGGCGGGCCGGTGCGCTGTTGGACCTCGCGCAGGAGCTCGAAGAGAAGGCGTGGACGCTGCGGGACGCGACGGACGACACCAGTCCGAACGGGATTCCGTACTACATCGTCCAGAACTCGTCCGAGGGCTTCAACGGTGCGGCGCCGTCCGGCTTCACCAACGTCGCCGGGATCAACCCTGCGACGTACTCGAAGTGGAAGAACTACTCCGGCACCTACTCGGCCTACACTCAGAGCGAGATGGTCAAGAAGGTGAAGCGGATGCTTCGTCAGATCGGGTGGAAGCCGCCGGCCGTCCTCCGCGACACCAAGCTGCCGAAGATGCAGCGCATCTACACCACGGAAGCGATCGTGGAGTACATGGAGGACATCGCCGAGGGGCAGAACGAGCAGCTCGGCAACGACGTGGCCTCGAAGTCGGCGGGCAACCGTCGCGGCACGTCGTCGGTCAGGCAGGTGGGCGATCAGGTGACGCTCAGGCGCATGCCGATCATCTGGGTCCCGGAGATCGAGGAGCAGGACACCGCTGACCCGATCTACGCCGTCGACCACGGGACGTTCAAGGTGTACTGTCGGAGCGGGGACTACCTCCGCGAGTCGCCGGCAACGACGGCGCCGAACCAGCACAACACCTCGGTCGTCTTCATCGACCTCAGCTACCAGTACGTCTGTCTCAACAGGCGCGCGAACGGGGTCATCTACAAGGTGTAGGGCTGGCGGGAGACGTTCAGCAAAGGACACTGGACGAACGGAGGCACGCAGATGCCTGTCATACAATACGCGGGCAAGAACGATGGTCGGGGCCCGAGCCCGGCCATCTGGTCGAAGATCAACACCGCCCTCATGGACGAGGATCCCAACCACGGGATACACTTCTTCGACGACTTCGAGAACTTCGGGAACAACACGGAGAACGATTCCACCGCGAGGTACCACAGCCAGATCGACACCGGCGGGACCATCGTGCAGACGGCTTCGGCCGACGGCAGGATTCAACTCCTGACGGACGGCGGAGCCAACGATGGCATCGTGATCGGCACCGGGGCGAACCTCGGCGGCATGGTCAACTTCGTGGAGAACAGCAACCGCAAGGTCGCCTTCGAGACGCGCGTGCTGTTCAGCGAAGCCGTGACGACCCAAGCCTTCTTCGCCGGGCTCATCGTGGAAGGCCAGATCGTCGCCAACACCATCCTGACCGACACCTCGGGTGCGTTGCCGGACGTGAACTACGTCGGCTTCCGCGTTCTGGCAGCCGACCCTGATGGGATCGACGCCGTTCACCGCGGTGGTGAGACGGCCGAAGTCGTCATCAAGGAGTCGGCGCAGGACATCACCATCGCCACGAACTACAAGCTCGGCTTGTTCTTCGACGGCAAGAAGACGATCACCTTCTACGTGGACGGCACGTCGGTCGGGACCGCCCAGACGGACGACACGGACTTCCCGGACAGCGATGTCCTGATGCCCGTGCTCGCCTTCAAGGAGGTCAGCGGGAGCGCGGAGTACGTCGAGGCGGACTGGTGGCGCGTCGCGTACCAGGGCGCAGGCTGGTAGCATTCAACCCGGTTGGGTGCCCTGCCGAGTGGTGGGGCACCTTGCCGGTTTCTCGAGAAGGGAGGACCCGTGAACGTCCAGAATCTGAATCACCTCAGAGAGCTGTGTGGCGGTGAGATACCGCCGGGCGTGCTGGCCTACGTCGAAGAGGTCGCCGCCGCCTACCTGCGCATCAAGGGAGGCGAGTTCCGCAGCGAGGTGCTGGCCGTGATCTGGATGCAAGCGGTGCGTGCCGACCCGATGCTGGAGGGCCGCCTTGCAGATGACCGCAAGACGGTCGTGAGGGACTGGAGCAAGACGAAGCTCACCGTCGAGGGGGGCGAGAAGGTAGAGGTGCTCCGCGACGAGGGCGTGAAGGTGCTTGTGGACTGGGCCGGCCTCAACAGGCACGGCACGTTCATGGCACCCGATCCCAACAACAAGTACAACCTGATGGTCTCGCTGGACGACCTGAAGGGCGAAGTGCAGAGCGTGCCCGTTTGCCGCGTCAGACGGAAGGACGGGAAGTTGCCCAGTGAGGTGACGGTGTCGGCGGAGGAGACGAAGTAGATGGCCTCGACACTGGAGACGAGCTACTCGGACATTCGGACTCGGGTCGGGGACTTCCTCGGCCTGGGTCGGACTGCGTCGGCGTGGTCGACGGAAAACTCCAGCCGCGTGGACGGTTACATCGAGAGCGGCTACAGGCTCTTCCTGTCGCCCGGTCTTCTCGGGCGGTCGTTCGTGCACGAGTGGAGCTTCATGCACCCGATGGACAGTTTCGCGACCGTCATCACGACGGCCCTCACGGGGACGTTGACTTTCACGGAGGACAGCACCGCTGTCACGGGCTCCGGTACGGCGTTCACGACGGAACTGGACGTCGGCGACACGGTGAAGCTCGACGCAGACGGGACGTACTACACGGTGTCCAGCATCACGAGCGACACGGCGCTGGTGCTCAGGGACGCCTACACGGGAACGACAGGCGCCGGCGCCGGAAGCAGCGGCCCGGAGTACCGCTACGTTCAGGACGCGGACTTCGGAGGCATCGAAGGCAAGATGACCTACACGCCTGGGGACGGATACCGGGAACTGATCCAGAGAGGCGAAGGCCAGATCAGGGCGATGCGGCAGCAGAGCTCCACCCCGGCATCCGGACGTCCGACGCACTACGCGATCCGGTGGAAGGAAGCGACAGGGGAGAGCACGCAGTTGGCGGAGATTCTCCTGTGGCCCGTGCCGGACGCCGTCTATACGCTGAACTTCCCGAAGCTGGTCATGGTCAATGCGCTGTCGGCGACCTACACGACCCCGCTCGGGGGGATGTTTCATTCCGAGACGGTGCTGGAACTCTGTCTCCGTGCCGCTGAGTTGGGCATGGACGACGAGGAAGGGGTGCATCACCGGGCGGCCGCGAGGCTGCTCGCTGCGAGCATCGCGCATGACAGGCGGATGGGCTCACCCAGAAACCTGGGGTACAATAGCGACCGGTCCGATTACGTGACCGCGTCAAGGATCGTCGACCCTGTCACGGTCGGCGGAGTGGAGCCGTAGGAGGTTTCCAATGGCGAACCCGACGACCACACTGAAGAACCCGCTGAGTCTGCCGGCGATCCTGGAGGCGACGACGACGCCGGCGACGATATACCTGAGCCCGAATCGCGTCTACGAGATCACGCACCTCGGTGTCGATGCCGCAGGGAACGCGGATACGGATGACGTGATGCTGGGGTTCGAGGGGACGACCGCCGCCCAGAGTTCGGGGGTCGGCAAGGCGCTCTTGCAGAGCACCAAGACGGTGAAGGTCTTCGCGGTGTCGGTGATGACCATCGACGCCGAGGGTAACAACCCGATCTTGAACATCACGCCGTTGCCGCACTAGGCACAAGACACGAAAGGAGCCCGTCATGGGCTGGAGAAATCATCAACGAATGGGACAGGCGGCGGAGGGCGACGCCGAAAGCGTTGTGCTCGAGCTGCAGGACGGCGAGAAGCTCGGCTTCGGCGGAACGACCGGCGGAGACGTGTTCATGCGGTGGGACGGCTCGATCTTCGAGTGTCTCCCCAAGACGGACGACACCGGTGCCTTCAACATCGGTGACGGGACGTACGACATGGACTTCAAGGTCTTCATGGGGTCCACG
>CBFCZU010000124.1:0-12755 GCA_965602635.1 uncultured Planctomycetales bacterium
GCCGGGTCGGTGCCGCTGACCTGCCACCGGTACAGCCCCGCCGTG
Source organism: uncultured Planctomycetales bacterium (assembly GCA_965602635.1). Taxonomy (GTDB): domain Bacteria; phylum Planctomycetota; class Phycisphaerae; order SM23-33; family SM23-33; genus CBFCZU01. Next base: position 46 of record CBFCZU010000124.1, read on the forward strand.
GCGGTCCGCGTGAACTGCACCTGCGGGCCTTGCGGGCCCGGCTTCAGCGCCAGCGGCTCGACGAGCCCGTCCGGCAGCATCAGGTCGATCGACGGCGTGGCGGGCAGCGGACCCCTCGGGCGGATCGTCACCGCCGCCCCGGCGAGGTAGGTCTGCTCGCCGCCGAGTCGCTCGCCCGCCTCCAGGCAGATGCGGTCGATGATCGGCAGGAAGATCCCGGCCCCTTCGTCGCTGGCGAGGTTGTTCCACTCGGTGGTGGCGGTGGTGGCGAAGAGGATCACCCGCCCCTTGCCGAAGTCCTTGGCCGAGACGATCCGCTCGCCGGCGGGCGTCGAGAGGATGGCCTCGGCCCCGCCCGGCCCTGGGGCCAGGGAGTAGTAGCGCTGAATGAGGATCACCGGGGACTCCGACGGGGTGGGGAACCCGGCGAGGTAGGGGTGCCGGAAGTTCTTGACGGCCCGGACGGCGGGTGCGGTCTGCCCGATCATGCCGACGGCCTTGCCGATCCGCCCGGGCAGCAGCCCGCCGAAGTCGGGAATCCGCTGGACGAGCTGCTCGTTGTAGTTGGCGGCGTCGGTCTTGGGCCCCAGGAAGATCCCGGCCGAGCCTCCAAGGCGGACGAACCGCTCCAGCGCCTCGGCCTGGGCGGGCGTGAAGCCGGAGACGTCGGCGAAGAAGACCACACGCGCCGCGGCCAGGGCCTCCTCGTCGAACTCGGCCGCCTGGATGGTGCGGAACTGCACCGACGCCGGCCACTTCTCCGGCCCGACGGGCGAGGCCAGCAGGTTCAGCACCATTTGCAGCGGGGCGGCGGGGTCGAGGGAGTCGCCCGCCTGGCCCGAGCCGCGGACCAGCACCACCGGCACCCGTTCGGCGACGTCGAGGCTGAACCGGCGGACGTTGTCGATGGCCAGGTCGTCGGTTTCCTGGATTGCGACTTGGCCGGAGTGCGGGCCGGGCGTGGCGAAGCGGAAGGCGGGGAAGCGCACGGCCGCCTTCGCGCCCGGCCGGCCGGCGGCGGCGAGGGTCTTGCGGACCGGCTCGCCGCGCGAGCGCCCGTCGATCTGAAGGCCCACCTCGATCGTCCGCGCCGTCGGTGAGGAGTTCACCAGCGTCGCGGCCACCTGAAGCGACTGGTCAACCACCCGCCGGCCGGTGATCGTCAGCTCCGATATGCCCACGTTCGCCGCCTGCTTGCCCGAGCAGTCGACGAGCATGACGGGGATGCCGGCTCGGGTCAGGCGGTCGAGCTTGGCCAGACCCTCGAAGCTGATCCGCTGGAGGTCGGAGAAGACGTATATGACCTTCTTCGGCGCGCGGGAGCGTTCGAGCAGGTCAGCCGCCCTGGCCAGCAGCTCGGCGACGGGCGCCCGCCCGGAGGCGAGGGTCGTCGCCGCGAGTCGCTCGCGAAGGGCGCTCAGGTCGCCCTGGAGCACCTCCGCCCTGCCCGAGGCGTTGGTCACCAGCAGTGCGGCCGACGAGGGGCGCTGCGAGCCGCCCAGCAGCTTGCCCGACTCGCGGAGGGCGTGGTCGAGGCGCGACGAGCCGCCCGATCGCACGCCCATGGAGTGCGAGTTGTCCACGATCAGCACCGCCGCCGAGCGGGGATCGACCAGAAAGCCCCCGGCGGCCTTGAGTATCGGCTCGGCCACCGCCAGCGCAAGCAGCGCCAGCAGCAGCGACCGGACCAGCAGCAGCAGCCAGTGCTCCAGCCGTCGGCGGCGGGCGGTCTTCTCCATGCTGATCCTCAGGAACCGCAGCGTCGGGAAGTACGCCTCCGGCGCGCGGACCGAGGAGAGCAGGTGCAGCACCACCGGTATCGCCGCCGCCAGCACGCCCAGCAGCAGCCACCAGTTGCCGAATGTGAACGCCAGCGTCATCGCCGCACCAGGGCCCGACGGCGGGCAAGGTAGTTCAGAAGCATCATGTCGTACGGGTCGGACGTCGAGGCCGTGATGTATTCGATGCTCCGGTCGCTGCACTCCTTTCGGTAGCGGTCGATGAAGCGGCCAAGCTCGTCGCGGTAGGCGTCGCGCAGCAGCCGCGGGTCGATCTGGAGCCGCTCGCCGCTCTCCAGGTCAACGAAGTTGGTGATCCGCCTGAAGGGGAACTCCAGCTCGGCCTGGTCGAAGGTGTGGAAGAGGATCAACTGGTGCTTCTTGTAGCAGAAGTGCTGAAGGGCCCGCATCACCTCGGACGGCTCGTCGTACAGGTCGGAGATGATGATGATCAGCCCGCGCTTTGCGATGCGCTCGGCCAGCTCGTGGAAGGTGGTGGCGATGGCCGTCTGCTTGCCCGGGGTGAGCTTCTCCAGACCGCTGAATATGCGGTCGAGGTGCGCCGGCGTCGAGGCCGGCGGAAGGTGAAGCCTGGTCCGCTCGTCGAAGGCGATGACGCCCACCATGTCCTGCTGGCGGCACATGAGGTACGCCAGGCACGCCGCCAGGTGGCAGCCGTACTGGAACTTGGTCAGCTCGGCGTCGAAGCGGTAGTTCATCGAGCCGGAGATGTCGAGCAGGATGTACGCCCTCAGGTTGGTCTCCTGCTCGTACTGCTTGATGTACAGGCGGTCGGTCCGCCCCCAGGCGACCCAGTCGAGGTGGCGCAGGTCGTCGCCGGGTGAGTACTCGCGGTGCTCGCTGAACTCCACGGAGAATCCCCGGTGGGGGCTCCGGTGCAGCCCGGAGATGAACCCCTCGACGACCTGCCTGGCCACGAGGCTGAGGTTGGCCAGCTTGGCGGCCTTGTCGGGCTCGAAATAGACGTACGGACTCTCGGGCATGGCTATTGCGATTCGCCGGGCTGCCCCTGGTCCTGCCCGGCGTCGGCGGTCAGGCCCTGGCGGCCCAGCATCAGCAGGGACATCCTGCCATAGTCGCGCCTCTCACGCACGCACAATAGACCCAACGCCTCCGGGGTGGGGATGTTTCGCCGGCAGCGGAAGACCACCCGCCCCTGGGGCGCGAGCTTCTCGGCCAGCGGGTCGAAGATCTTCGCCCCGGCCGCCTGCCAGGGCGGTCCGGCCACCAGGTCGTACGGCGGGTCCACGAAGGCCAAGTCCACAGGCTCGGTCAGCTCGCCCAGCCACCCGCGGAGGCGGGCGAAGACGTCGCCCCGCCAGATCCGGCAGCGCCCGCCCAGGCCCAGCAGGTCGATGTTGGACCGCAGCCTCTCGATGGCCGTCCGCTCGCGCTCGGCGAAGCAGCACGACCTGGCGCCGCGGCTGAGGGCCTCCAGCCCGATGCTGCCGGTCCCGGCGAACAGGTCCACCACGACGGCATCCTCCACGGCCGGGCCCAGGATGCTGAAAAGGGCAGTCTTGACCCGGTCGGTAATCGGGCGAGTCACGCTGCCCTTGGGGCCCAGCAGCCGCCGCCCCTTGTGCTCGCCGGCTATGATCCGCACGGGCTTGCCTCCTCGAGGACCTCTGCCGCGTCAGGCGATCGCCACATAATGTGCAGGGGCCGTCGGGGAATGTCTAATCAATGTCGGAAGACGAGCCGCCGGGGGCGCAAAAGGGCGGCCTCGGCTAAGGGCGGGAAGCCGAGGCCTGTGGGCATTGGCGCTTGGCACCGGTATGCGGTTGCCTTGGTTGCCAAAAGGAGTATAAGATACGTTTCCGCCTTGGTGCCAACGGGCCCAGGCGGTGGAGCCGACATCGCGGACATACTATGAAAGCCCTGCGATACGTGTTGATTTCGGCCCTTGCGGTGAGCTGCCTGGGCGGCTGCTGGCGTGAGGCCTGGTGGCCCTCGCCGCGGGTGGCTCCGGCCCGGCCCACGGGGGACGTCGAGTTCGAGGCCACCTGGGACGCCGCCATCGCCGCCCTGGGCAAGTATCGCTTCAGGGTGGACCGCGCCGACCGCCGGGCCGGGGTGATCACCACATTCTCCCTGGTCGGGCGGCACTGGTTCGAGTTCTGGCGCCGCGACGCCACCACCCGCACGGACGTCGCCGAAAGCGCCCTGCACACCATACGCCGCCGGGTGACCGTTACCGTCGCTCGCCGGGTGGTCTCCGCCGGGTCGGACGAGTGGCGGGCCGAGTACGACGTGGGCGTGGTAGTGATGAAGTCGCGCTCCAACCTGGCGGCCCCGCACGTCACCAGCACGTCCGAGGCGTACGACATGTTCCGCGGGTCCCCGGAGATAAGGCGTATCGGCGGGCCCGGCGAGGGCTCAGCCGGCGAGGGCGGAAGCACCCCCCTCGGCCGGGACGAGAAACTCGAGCGGCTCATCCTCGAGCGCATCCGATCGCTCAAGGCCAAGAAGCTCGCGGCGTTCTCGAAGTGAGGTCGCTGCCTGAGCATTCCCCGGCCCGATGCCTGCGGGTCTTCACGGGGCTTCTCTACAGCAGGGCGGCGGGGTCGGCGTCCACGACCAGCTCGGCGCCCAACTGCCCGGAGAGGGCGGGCATCTCGCCCGCCAGCACGCCCTGGACGTAGCCGCCGCGCCGGAAGAAGCAGTCGATCTGGAAGCGGAACTGGCGGCGGATCCTGAAGACGCCCGCCCTGAGGGGGCCGACGAATCTCACGTCGCCCGCCTGGGCGAACAGCGCCCGCAGCCGCTCCCCGAGGCGGTCGGCGGCGGTCTCGGCCCGTCCGAGGCTGGGGCTGCGGACCACGAACCGGATCATCCTCACCGACGGCGGGACCCCGGCCGAGACCCGCAAAGGCAGCTCGTAGCTCGCGAAGCCCGCGTAGTCGTGCGAGAGGGCGAACTGAATGGCCGGGTCGCCCGGGTGCCAGGTCTGGACGATGACCTCGCTGCCGCCCTTTGCCCGTCCGGCCCGCCCGGCCACCTGGACGATAAGCTGGAAGGTTCGTTCGGCCGCCCGGAAGTCGGGGATCGCCAGGGCGGTGTCGGCGCTGACGACGCCCACCAGCGTCACCGTCGGGAAGTCGAGCCCCTTGGCCACCATCTGCGTGCCCAGCAGGATGTCCACCTCGCCGGCGGCGAAGCGGTCGAAGACCTCCCGGAACTGACGCGGGCTGGTCATGGTGTCCGAGTCCATCCTGGCCACGGCGGCGTTGGGGAACTTCCGCGCCAGCTCCGACTCGATCCGCTGGATGCCCAGCCCGAAGAGAATCAGCTTCTTGCCGCAGGCCGGGCAGCTCGCCGGCACCTCCGCCGTCGCCTGGCAGTAGTGGCAGACCGCCAGGCCCACCGCCCGGTGATACACCATCGTCCGCGTGCAGTCGCGGCACTCGAAGGTCCAGCGGCAGGAGGGGCAGAAGACGTAGCTGGCGTACCCGCGGCGGTTCATCAGCAGGATGGCCTGCTCGGAGCGGTCGAGGCGGTCGGCGAGCTTGGCCTCCAGCGTCTTGCCGATCAGCTCGATCCGACCGGGGGTGATCTCCTTCCGCAGCTCCACCAGCCTCAGGGCAGGCATGGGCAGGGAGTGGATCCGCCGCGGCAGCCGAAGCAGCCGGTAGCGCTTCTGCCGGACGTTGTGCAGCGACTCAAGCGAAGGCGTGGCCGAGCCCAGCAGCACGGGCACGTTCTCGACGGCGGCCCGCTTGACGGCCACGTCACGCCCGTGATAGCGCGGGACCGTGTCCTGCTTGTAGGAGCCCTCGTGCTCCTCGTCCACGATGATCAGCCCCAGCTTCCGCGTCGGGGCGAAGACCGCGCTGCGCGGGCCCAGGACGACCGAGGCGTGGTTGTCGCGTATCTGGCAGTAGTGGAAGTCGCGCTGCGCCGCCGCGAGGCCCGAGTGCAGCACCGCCACCCGCGGCAGCCGCTCCGCCAGGCGTTGGAGCGTCTGAGTGGCCAGGGCGATCTCCGGCACCAGCAAGATCGCCTGCCGCCCGGCGCGGACGACCTCGCGGATCGCCCGCAGGTACACCTCCGTCTTGCCCGAGGACGTCACCCCGTGAAGCAGCGTCACGCTGAAGCCCTCGGTCAGCGAGGCGGTGATCTCGCCCAGGGCCTTGCGCTGGTCGTCGTTCAGCTCGAATGGGTCGTCCTTGACGGCCTGGGAGAGCTGCTCGAGCCTCTGGTCACGCGTCTCCAGGCGGATCAGCTTTCGCCCGGCCAGCCGGCGGACAGTGTCGCGCGAGCAGCCGCTGTGGGCGCGGAGCTGCTCGAGCGTCAGCGGCTCGACGCCCTGCTTGCGTGCCTCGAACAGCTCGTCGAGCACTTTCCGCTGCCTGGCCCCCAGCCTCCTGGGCCAGTCGGGCGGCTCGGCCTGGAGGTAGGCGACGGTCTCGGTCCTCGGTCCGGTTCGCCCCACGGCCGAGGGAATCATCGCCGCCAGCACCATCCCCAGCGGGGCGAGGTAGTACTGGCTGATCCATCCGGCCAGCTCCCACAGCCGCTCGTCCAACTGCGGCTCGGAGTCGACGACCTCGGCGACGACCTTCAGCGCCCGCTCGCCGGGGAGGCGGTCTGTCTCGGTCACGAAGCCCAGCACGGCTCGGTTGCCGCGCCCGAAGGGCACGCGGATTCGCAGCCCCCGCGCCGGCTCGCCCAGGGCGTCGGGCCAGAGGTAGTCGAAGCTCCGCCAGACGTTCGCCGCCACGGCGACGCCCACGACCCGGCCGCCCTGGACTTCGCCTTCGCCTTGGAAGAGCTTGCCCACGCCGCCCATGTTATGTCCGCCCGGTTCGCCTGCCAAGGCGCCGCCACGACCATTGAGATTCGCCGGCGAAGGGGCTAAGCTCTAGCCCGGGTGTTGCACGATGCCCGTGCAACATCCGCCGCGGCGGCTTCGACGCGAGCGACTTACGTCGCTCTTGCTCAGGGTTAGCCTTGAGCGAGGCGCGAAGCGCCGAGTCGAAACCTTTGCGAGAGAACCGTCTCTCGCAAAGGTGCTTATTGCATAGACCCGGAAGGCGTCATGCAATAAGCAGGCTAGGCCGCGGGTCGGCCGATGGGGCCGCTATCTCAAGGAGACGCACATGGCCGCGGACATGCCCGAAAGGGCGGAAGGCTCGAAGGTCCTGGTGGTGGACGACAACCTCCAGAACCTCGAGCTGCTCGTCGAGTACCTCGGGTCGATCGAGAACTGCCGGACGCTCACCGCCACAGACGGGCTGGAGGCACTGGAGGTGGTCGGGCGCGACAAGCCCGACCTGATCCTGCTGGACATCATGATGCCCCGGATGAGCGGCTACGAGGTCTGCCGGAAGCTCCGGTCGGACCCCGAGACGCGCGACATACCGGTGATCATGGTCACCGCCCTGAACGAGCTGGGCGACATGGAGCGCGCCATCGAGTCGGGCACGGACGATTTCCTCTCCAAGCCGTTCAACCGCCTGGAGCTCATCACGCGGGTCAAGAGCCTGCTGAAGGTCAGGCACCTCAAGGACGACCTGGAGCGGACGCTGGCGTACCTCCAGGACGTCGAGACGACTCCACCGGGTGAGTGAGTCGGTGCACCTTCCCAATGTGGGCGCGCAGGAAAGGCAAGCCATGAGAAGAGCCGCGGTTCTCTGTTGCGTTGTGTGGTTGCTGGTTCTGGGCGGCTGCGAGCCGCCGGTGGCCCCGGAGCTCCAGCCGCTGACCGTGGTGGACCGGACGCCGGCGCGGGCGGGCGTGAGCGTCTGCCGGCTGTCCAACGCCCTGACGGTCATCATCGCCGAGAACCACAACGCCCCGGTCGTCTGCGTGCGGGCGTACGTCCGCGCCGGCGGGCTCTACGAGGGCGAGTACCTCGGCTCGGGCATCAGCCACCTCTGCGAGCACCTCGTCGCCAAGGGCGCCGTCCACGGGCACGAGGGCGCCGCCGCCTCTGCCAAGCAAACCTCCTCCCGCGTGGACAAGATCGGCGGGCAGTCGAACGCCTACACGTCGCGGGCGCTGACCTGCTACTACATCGCCGCCGCGGCCGGCAAGACCGACGACTGCATCGACCTGGTGGCGGACTGGATGGCCCGGCCCGAGATCACGCTGGAGGATTTCGGCCGCGAGCACGGCGTCGTCCAGCGCGAGCTGGAGATGGGCAAGGACAACCCGAGCCGCCAGATCTGGTACGCCCACGCCCGCAACTTCTACGGCACGCACCCGGGGGCGCTGCCGGTCATCGGGCGGGCGGAGGTGACAGCCGCCCTGACGCACCAGGACGTGCTGGACTATCACCGCCGTATGTACACGCCGCGGAACATGGTCTTCGTCGTCGCCGGTGACGTTGACGCCGGCGAGGTCCTGGAGCGGACGTGCCGCGCGTTCGCCGGCTTCGCCCCGGCCCGGGCGCCCGACCTGTCGCTGCCGGCCGTCGCGCCGGTGGCCAACACCCGACGCGTGGTGCTCACCGGCAAGTCCGTCACCGAGGCCATGGAGTACCTCAGCTTCCGCACCATCCCGCTGGTGCACGATGACCTCTACGCCCTTGACGTGCTCAGCTACATCCTGACCAACGGCGAGTCGTCGCGCCTGGTCCGCAAGATCAAGCGCGAGCAGAAGCTTGTCACCTCGATCAGCTCGTCGTCGTGGACGCCCGCCTGGGGGGCTGGCCAGTTCCTGCTCGACTTCCGCTGCAAGGTCGGCGGCGCCGACGCCGCCGAGAAGGCCATACTCGCCGAGTTGGCCGAGGTCGTCGCCAAAGGCGTCACCGCCCCCGAGCTGGCCAGGGCCAAGCGCCAGAAGGTGGCCGACTTCGTGTACTCCCAGCAGACCGTCGAGAGCCAGGCCGCCACGCTGGCGACCGACTACCTGGCGACGGGCGACGTGGAGTTCTCCCGCCTGTACACGGACGGGATCCAGAAGGTCACCGCCGAACAGGTTCAGGCGATGGCCCGGAAGTACTTCGCGTTCGACCGGATGGTGGTGACGCGGATGCTGCCGGCGGGGGCCGAGGCCGCTGCCGCCGCCGCGGGAAAGCAGGAGATCCCGGCCAAGACCGTTTTCTTCAAGCTCCCCAACGCCCTGCGAGTCGTGCTGCACTCGGCCGCCAACGTGGACCTGGTCTCGATGGCGCTGACCGTCCGCGGCGGGCTGCTGGTGGAGACGCCCAAGACCAACGGCATGGGCACGCTGATGGCGGTTCTCTCGACGCGTGGCGCCGGCGAGCTCTCGGCCGAGGAAATCGGCGCCTTCTTCGCCACTGCCGGCGGGGGGGTCGCCGGGCGGTGCGGCAACAACACCTTCTACTGGCAGGCGACGGTGCTGGCCGATTCGTTCGGCAAGGCTATGCCCATCTTCGCCGACGTGGTCCAGCGCCCGACCTACGCGCGGAAGGAGCTGGAGATCATGCGCGGGCCGCTGCTGTCGCAGATCCGCAGACAGGAAGAGCACTGGCACGGGCAGTTGTCCAAGCGGTTCCGGAACGACTTCTTCCGCGACTCGCCGCTGTCCATGCAGACTGTCGGCGCGGCCGAGGTGGTCCAGTCGGCCAAGACCGAGGCGATAGCCGCCTACCACAAGCGCTACCTCAAGGCCGGCGCGGCGGTGCTGGCGGTTTACGGCAAGTTCGACCCGGCGGTGGCGCGGGCGCAGATCACCAGGCTCTTCTCGGGCATGCCCGGCGGCGACAACGAGGTCCCGCAGTTTGCCGCCCGGGAGGTCGCCGCCCGGGGCGAGACATTCGTCCACCCCAGCAAGCTCAAGGGCTGCGCGATAATGGTGGCCGCGCCGGGCATGAGGCTCTCCGACGTCAAGGACCGCATGGCCATCTCCGTCATGGACACGATCATCAGCGGCTACCGCCTGCCGCGGGGCTGGCTGCACGCCGAGCTGCGCGGGCAAAAGCTGGTGTACGTCGTCCACGCCTACAACTGGCCCCACCTGGTGCCCGGGGCGTTCATGGCCTACGCCCACTGCGAGCCGGACAAGGCCGACCTGGTGGCGGGGATCATCCGCGAGAAGTTCCGCCAGACGCTCACCCACCCCTTCAGCCGCGGCGAGGTGGACGAGGCGGTGAACATGATCCTCACCGCCGAGCTGCTGAGAAACCAGGCCATGAGCTCCCTGGCGATGCAGGCGGCGCTAGACGAGCTGTACGGCTTCGGCTACGACTTCCGGAAGAAGTATGAGACGCTGCTGCGGGCGGTCACCCCCGCCGACGTGAGCGCCGCGGCGAGGAAGTACCTCTCCGGCGGCTACGTCACGACGATAGTGACGCCCAAGCCTGAGCTGATCGGCAAGGCCGCCGGCAGCGGGAATGAGAAACCCCCGGCACCGAAACCGGAATAATCTGGAGTGTTCGAATGAATGCTGAGGCAGGCGGCGGGACACCCCGCCCGGACGAGCTGACTCGGATGACGGTGAAGGACTTCACGGCGGCCACGGCGGGGAAGATGCCCATCCCCGGCGGCGGCAGTGTGGCCGGGGTCGTGGGGGCGCTGGCGACGGCGCTGGGCGAGATGACGCTGGCGTTCACCCGCGGCAAGAAGAAGTTCGCCGCCCACGCAGCCGCCCACGACGCCCTGGCGGTGAGGCTGGCGCGCGCCAGGGGCATGTTCTCGGACCTGACGGCCGACGACGCCGCCGGATACCTGCTGTATCAGGAGGCCAACCGCTGCCAGGACGAGACCAAGGACGCCAAGATGCAGACCGCCCTGGCGGCGGCGATTAACGTCCCGCGCGAGATGACCGCCCTGTCGATCTCGGTGCTGGAGGCGCTGGTCGAGCTGGGGGCCAACTGCAACCAGTATCTGCTCAGCGACCTGGGCGCGGCGGGGGCGCTGGCGGAGGCGACGGTGCAACTGTGCGACCTGAACGTCCGCGTGAATGCCAACAGCCTGCCAGACGCGCAGGCGGCCGGGGAGCTTCGACAGGTAGCCAAGCGCGACTGCCGCCGGGCCGGCGAACTCCGCCGGGCGGTGGACGCGATCGTCGCCGAGCACCTGTAGGCCGATGGCACGGGAATACGAAATCCAGAAGCCCTCGGGCGCGTGCAGCCGCTGCGGGCGTGAGCTCGCCGCCGGCGAGGGCTTCACCGTGGCGCTGTTCGAGACCGACGAAGGCTTCCGCCGCGACGACCTCTGCGACGAGTGCTCCGCCGCCCAGGGCGGAGAGAGCGGCGAGCCGTTCTCGCTCTGGCAGAGCCGCGTCCCCACGCCCGAAGAGCCCAAGCAGCGGTTCGTCGGCAACGACGTGCTGATGGACTTCTTCGAGAAGCTCGACGGGCAGGACGACCCGGCCAAGGTCAACTTCCGGTTCGTCCTGGCGCTGATGCTGATGCGCAAGAAGCTGCTGGTTTATGACGCCAGCCGCCGCGACGAGTCCGGCGGCGAGGTCTGGACCATGCACTACCGCCACGGCGATACCGCCGTCGAGGTGATACATCCGGAAATGGACGACGACCAGATAGCCCAGGTCACCGCCGAGCTGGGCGCCATCTTCGAGGTGCAGTCATGAGCGTCCGCGCGATAGCGGCGGTCCTGGCGGCCGGCGGGATGCTGACCCTCACCGGCTGCCCGCCCACCTGCCCGGAGGACTACTCCCGCTGCCCGGCCACCTACGTCCCCCTGCGCGAGCTGGTGGCCGGATACAACGCCAACGCCGCCGCCATGCCCAAGCTGTGGGCGCGGGCGAGCGTGAAGGTGACGCTCCCCGACGGGAAGGGCGGCTGGGGGTCGTCCTCGCCGCTGGCCGATCCCAACGCCGTGCTGATCCTCTCCAAGGACGCCAAGTCACCCGGGGATGACAAGTTCGTCATGATCGGGCGCGAGCTCTCGGTCGAGCTGTTCCGCCTCGGCGTCGATGCCGCCAACGGGCTGTATTACTTCTGGTACAAGTTCGGCCAGCGGGGCGAGTGCTGGCTGGGGCGGTGCCGCTTCGCCGGCGCCCCGGCCGTCAAGTCCGTGCCCATCGACCCGATGCAGCTCGTGTCCATTCTGGGCGTCACCGAGCTGCCGGAGGTGGCCCCCGGCAAGATGCCCGCCGTGGTGGTGATGCGTCTTTCCGGCAGCCCGCCCGCCTACGTCGTCAGCTATCTCAAGCCCCAGCCGGTGACCCGCGAGCTGAAGCTTTGGCGCGAGGTTAGCTTCCACTGGTCCGACGACAAGCCCCGCCGCCCGTTCCGCGTCCGCCTCTTCGACCCCGACGGCCTCTGCCGCATGGTCGCCGAGGTGGGCGAATACAAACCCGTCGAGTGGGACGGGCCGGAGGACGAGGCCCCGGTCGTGCCCACCTGGCTGCGGATCTGTTGGCCGGCGATCAAGGAGGTGCAGTCGGCCAGTTCGCTGGAGATCCGGCTGTCGGACATGTCCACGACGCATCCTTTCCGCGAGACGGTCTTTCGCTTCCGCCCGCCGCCGGGCATACCGGTGAAGCTGGCGGACGCGGTTTACGGCCCGGTGAGGAAGGAGCGCCCGAGCTGGTGAGAGGCCGCGCGGCCATAACCCGTCTGGTGCTGATCTCCGCCGCCCTGGGCCTGGCCGCGCCCGCGGCGATGGGTGACAAGCGGATACTCCTCGCCGGCGACGCCGGGGCGGTCTGGCTGGCCTGCTGGAATCCAGACGGTGGCTCCTGGTCGCTGTCGGTCAGGCCGGCAGGGGCACCCGACTGGGAGGACCCGCGCGCGGCGCAGGCCCGCGAACTGGAGGGACTGGGCGCCGCCGGCGACAGCGCCGTGCTGTTCCTCAAGGAGAGGGGGGTGATGCGGCACTTTCCGGCCCAGGCGACCGGGCACGTCGGCGTGAAGCCCGGCTCGGACCTCTGGCCGCCGCCGGGCGAGGGCGAGCTGCTGGCGACGTGTCCGGGCGGCGGGTCGCCAAACGACGTGCTGGTGCTGGTCAAGCGGGCTGCCTCGGGCAGGTCTCGCGC
>CBFCZU010000125.1:0-12709 GCA_965602635.1 uncultured Planctomycetales bacterium
GCCGAACGCCCCGCCATGGGATGCGCATGTGACGTTGCGGCCCGAGCTCGATGGTCGTCCCCCCAGGATTCCCTGGGGGCGGCCACACTTCCCGCCGAATCTCCTCACGCCCAACCTCCTCACAAGTCCTTCCCTGCCAATACATTGAGGCGCGGGCGCTCCCGCGAGCGGCGCCGTGCAGCCCCTTCGCGCAGGCTGAGGGACCGCTGGTCGCACGTGTGGACGGGCGCACGGTACGGCGCTTGCAGGTAGGCACGGGGTCGGGAGAGTCTCCGATGTCGGCTGTGTCACTTCTCGTGATTTGTGGGGACGTACGCCGAAGGGAAGAACTCGTGCGCGTCCTGTCAACCGCGGGCTGGGAAAACGTTCTGTCCGCATCGAGCATGGCCGAGGCGGCAGGTCTGATGCGGAGAGTCCCGTGCAGTTGCGCGATTGTCGACAGCCACTTGGCAGACATTCCCGGACTGAAGGCCGTTCGAATCGTGCAGGAGATGTGCCCGGAGGCCAAGATGGTTTTCACCGCGCCACAGAACACGCGCGAGCTCGAGGCTCAGGTGCGGGCGCTGGACGTGTTCTACTACTACATCAGTTCGGCGGACCGCGAGGAGCTTGTCGCCGCGGTGGAGGAAGCGGTCGGCGCGCCCAGGCCTGTCAGGGCAAGGCCCCGGCCGAGAGTCCTGGTCGTGGACGACGACCCCGACTATCAGACGATGGTCCGCGCGATCCTTGAGAAGGCCGGGTACGAGGTGTCGTCGGCTTACTCGGAGCGGCAGGGGCTCGACCTCGCCCGCCGAGAGAGACCCGACGTCATTCTCCTGGACATCATCATGGAGAGCACGACGGACGGCTTCGCGTTCTGCCGCGAGGCGCGACACGATCCTCAGATCAAGCACACACCGATCCTCGGGGTCTCGGCCATCGAGGACCGCATCGGGCTCAGTAGCCCACCCGGTGAAGAGCGGGACATGTTTCCCGTGGACGGGTACCTCCGGAAGCCCGTGGCTCCGGAGGACTTGCTTTCCGAGCTGAGCAGACTTGTGCCAGGGCGTGGGGATGGCCATGACGAACCCGAGGGACCTGGAGGGCCGGCGGGAGCCTCCGCCCTGCGTGCTGGTGGTCGATGACGAAGAGTGGATGCGCGACGCCTGCACGCAGATCCTCCAGCGCGAGGGGCTTGAGGTGCTGACGGCTGCCGATGGGCAGACGGGACTGGAGCTTGCGCGCTCCCGCGGCCCGGACCTCGTCCTGATTGACCTGCGGCTGCCCGGGATGGACGGGATGGCGTACCTCGGCGCCGTGACGGCTCTGGACCCCGACATCGTCGGGATCGTCATCACGGGCTACGCGACGCTCGAGGTGGCGGTCGAGGCGATGAAGGCCGGGGCCTATGACTTCCTGCCGAAGCCCTTCAAGCCGGAGGAACTGCGGGGCGTCGTGCGGCGCGGGCTGGACCACCGCTCGGCGGCCCTTCGCACTTCGGCGCTTGTACGCCGCGGGGCGCGCAGCGCGGAGCTCCACCTGGCCGTGCTGGCGCACCAGTTCAAGGCGCCGCTCGTCGCGCTGCGCCAGTGCGTCGCGGTCGTCTTGCAGGGCTACGCCGGGGATGTCAGCCCCCGCGCAAGAGGAATGATCGAGATCGCGGCCCAGCGGGCCGACCAGATGATTCGCTTCGTGCACGACTGGCTGACGCTGTCGAGCCTGGAGGAGGGTACCGGGCTCCAGAAGACCACCGGCGTCGACCTCCTGGCGCTCGTCCGGGAGTCGGTCGACAAAGCGAAGGAGCGCCCTGAGGCCGAGAAGCTCGCCATTGGGTGCCCCACGGTGAACGGCCCTGGCACTGTCCAGGCCCACGCGAGCGCCTTGGGCGAGCTCTTCGGCAACCTTCTGGACAACGCGGTGCAGTACACGCCCGCCGGCGGCTCCGTTCGGGTGGAGGTCGCCCGCACGGAGGACGAGGCGCTGGTGACGGTGCGCGACACAGGGCCGGGCATCCGCCCAGAGGACTTCGAGCGCATCTTCGAGCCGTTCTACAGGGCCAAGGCACAGAAAGCGATCCCGGGCACGGGGCTCGGGCTGCCCATCGCGAAGCGTATCGCCGAAGCGCACGGGGGCCGAATCGACGTCCAGACGGCCCCCGGGCAAGGCGCCGCGTTCCGGGTCTTCCTCCCGCTGGAGGGACGAGGGACGCCGTCGGCGCCAGAAGAGTAAAGGACGGGGTTGGTCGTTATGCAAGCAGTTCAACAGGCGCGGACGAGTCGCGGCAAAGTGGGCGCGGTCCTCGTCGTCGGCGGCGGCGTGGCCGGGATGCAGGCCTCGCTGGACCTTGCCGAGTCCGGATACAAGGTCTACCTGGTCGAGAAAGGCCCCGCGATCGGCGGCGCGATGGCCCAGCTCGACAAGACCTTCCCGACCAACGACTGCGCGATGTGCACGCTCGCCCCACGCCTGGTGGACTGCGGCAAGCACCCCAACATCGAGAAGCTGACCTACGCCGAGCTCCTGGCCCTCGAGGGAGAGCCAGGCCGCTTCCGGGCCAGGGTCCTGAAGAAGGCGCGCTCCGTCAACGCGGACAAGTGCACCGGCTGCGGAGAGTGCATGGCGAGCTGCCTGGTGCGGAACCGCGCCTACCTGGAACCGCTGGAGCCCGAGCCGCTGGATCTCGCCGACGACGAGCTCGACGAGGTCAACCGCACCCTGGCTGAGCATGAAGGAGAGGACGGCGCGATCGTCCCTATCCTTCAGGACATCAACGCGAAGTACAACTGGTTGCCGCCGGGCGCGGTGCGGCGCGTCGCCGAGGCCCTGGCACTGCCTCTGGCGCGCGTCCTGCGCATCGCGACGTTCTACAACATGTTCAGCCTCGAGCCCCGGGGCAAGCACCTCATCAGAGTCTGCCTCGGAACGGCCTGCCACGTCAAGGGCGCGGGGAGGATCCTGGAACGGCTCGAGCGCGAGCTCGACGTTCAGGCCGGAGCGACGACTCGCGACCGGCGCTTCACGCTCGAGGCGGTGCGCTGTCTGGGCTGCTGCGGCCTGGCCCCGGTGGTGACCGTCGACGACGACGTCTATGGCAAGATCACGTCCCAGCGGATCGTCGATGTGCTCGACCGGTATCCCGCGTAACGAAGGAGGCGGAAGGTGGGCAAGCTGCGGCCAGAGGACATCGATGGGATCGCCGAGCGGATGAGGAGGGCGATGTCGTTGCGTGAGGGCGCGGGCCGGGCCAAGCTCACCGTGCACATGGGCACCTGTGGCATCGCGGCCGGCGCGCGGAAGATCATGACCACGATCCTGGGTTGCGTGGACGAGTACGGAGGCGAGGACGTCATCGTCACCACCTCTGGCTGCGCGGGCCTGTGCAGCAGGGAGCCGATGCTGACCGTGGAGCTTGCCGGGGAGGCCCCGGTGAAATACGGCGATGTCACCGAGGACAAGGCCAAGGAGATCTTCGCCGAGCACGTCGTGAACGGAAGAATCGTCACCGACTACGCCCTGGCCATGGGCAGCGAGTGGACGCTATGAGCACGTGTCGCATGCATCTGATGCTCTGCGCCGGGACGGGGTGCGTGTCGAACGGATCCCACCGAGTCAAGGCGGCGCTGGAGCGGGAGCTGGCGAAGCACGACCTCCAGGGCGAGGTCGCCGTCGTCATGACCGGCTGCAACGGCTTCTGCGCTCAGGGGCCGGTGATGACCGTCCAGCCCGACGGCATCTTCTACCAGTTGCTCACCGAGGAGGACATCCCCCACCTGGTCGAGGAGCACTTCCTGAAGGGGCGGCCCGTGAACCGGCTGATGTACACCCCTCCAGCGGAACAGATGCCGGTGCCGAAGATGAGCGACATCGGCTTCTTCAAGAAACAGCGGCTGATCGCCCTGCGCAACCGCGGCCTGATCGACCCGGAGAGGATCGACGAGTACATCGCCCGAGGCGGCTATCGGGCGCTGGCCAAGGCCCTCACGTCGATGGCCAGCGAGGAGATCATCAAGGAGGTCAAGGACGCGGGCTTGCGCGGGCGGGGCGGGGCCGGCTTCCCCACGGGGCTGAAGTGGGAACTGACCGCGAAGCAGCCGGGGAACGGGAAGTTCGTGATCTGCAACGGCGACGAAGGCGACCCCGGGGCCTTCATGGACCGGAGCATCGTCGAATCCGACCCTCATTCGGTCCTGGAGGGGATGATCATCGGCGCGAAGGCCATCGGGGCCTCCCACGGCTTCGTGTACATCAGGCAGGAGTATCCGCTGGCCCTCGAGCGGCTGAACCAGGCTCTGGGTCAGGCGCGGGACTACGGGCTCCTGGGCACGGACATCCTGGGCACGGGCTTCGGCTTCGACATCTCCGTGCACCGCGGGGCCGGGGCCTTCGTGTGTGGCGAGGAGACCTCGCTCATCGGTTCCCTGGAGGGCCGGCCGCCCGAGCCGCGCATCCGGCCGCCCTTCCCCGCCGAGCGCGGCGTCCAGGGAAGGCCAACGTGCATCAACAACGTCGAGACCTGGGCCACCGTGCCCGAGATCATCAACCGCGGCGCGGCGTGGTTCGCCCGGATCGGCACGGAGACCAGCAAGGGCACCAAGGTGTTCGCCCTGGTGGGCAAGGTCAAGAACACGGGGCTGGTCGAGGTGCCCATGGGCATCACCCTGCGCGAGATGGTCTACGAGATCGGCGGCGGCATCCAGGGCGACAAGGAGTTCAAGGCCGTGCAGACGGGCGGCCCGTCGGGCGGATGCATCCCGGCCTCCCTGCTCGACCTGCCGATCGACTACGAGCGCCTGACCGAGGCGGGCTCCATCATGGGCTCGGGCGGGATGATCGTGATGGACGAGGAGACCTGCATGGTGGATCTCGCCCGGTATTTCCTCGAGTTCCTGCGGGACGAGTCGTGCGGCAAGTGCACGGCCTGCCGGGAGGGCGTCGACGTGATGTACCAGATCGTCACCGACATCTGCGAAGGCAAGGGCAAGCCCGAGGATATCCCGCTGCTCGAGGAGCTGGGCCACGCGGTCAAGAACGGCTCGATGTGCGCGCTGGGCGGCACCGCGCCGAATCCGGTCCTGAGCACGCTGCGCTACTTCCGGGATGAGTACGAGGCCCACATCCAGCACCGCCGCTGCCCGGCGGGCGTGTGCAAGGCGCTCATCACGTACCGCATCGATCCCGAGAAGTGCACGGCCTGCCTGCTGTGTAAGAAGAACTGCCCCCAGGGGGCGATCTCGGGGGAGAAGCGACAGCCCCAGACCATCGACCAGGAGCAATGCATCAAGTGCGGCGTCTGCCGCGACGTGTGCAAGTTCGATGGGGTCGTAGTCCAATGAAACTCAAGGACATTGAAGAGGTCCTGGACGCGACGCTAGCGTGGACCGCCCATTGCCCCGGCTGCGGCGACCGGGAGGTCCGCTCGTGCCACGCCAGCGACCTGCTGAGCGACGTGTTGACCTTCCGCGGCCCGGGCTCGCTGCTGCTCACGGGGCTGACCAACGCCCAGGTGATCCGGACGGCCGAGATGTCAGACTTCATCGCGATCTGCTTCGTCCGAGGCAAGAAGCCGCAACCGGAGACGGTCCACCTGGCCGAGGAGAAGGGGATCCCCTTGTTCGTCACGCCGCTGTCGATGTTCGAGTCCTGCGGCCGGCTGTTCGTGAAGGGACTGCCCAGCGGGCACAAAGCGGAGGGCGCTGCGAATTGCCAGACGAAGAAATAACCAAGATCCAGGAGATGGTCTATGAGCTCCGGGTCGGCGAGGTGATGAAGATGAAGGTCATCAGCGTCGAGCCCTCGACCCCGATGAGCGAGCTGCGGGAGATCCTGCGCGCGAACCGCATCGCCGGGACCCCGGTGCTCGAGCAAGGCCGGCTGGTCGGCATCATCAGCATCGAGGACTTCATCCGGTGGCTGGCCGACGGCGGGCCGGACTGCCCCATCGCCGACCGGATGACCGGGAATGTCACGACCATCTGCCAGGATGAGCCGCTCGTCCAGGCGGTCAACAAGCTCGAGCGGTTTGGCTTCGGTCGCCTGCCGGTGGTCGACCGCAGCGACGGCCATCTCGTGGGGGTGATCACCAAGGGGGACATCATCGGGGGGCTGCTGGAACATCTGGAGGTGGACTATCGCCAGGCCGAGATGCGCGGCGCCAGGTCGAAGCACATCTTCGAGGACATCGTCGCCGACCGAAGCGCGCTGATTCTCGAGTACCGGGTCATCGGAAGAGACTTCAGCCGGGCGGGCGCCGGTGCGAGCGGGTTGAAGACCACCCTGCGCCGACTCGGCATCCACCCCCAGACGGCACGCCGCGCGGCCATCGCCACCTACGAGGCAGAGATGAACCTGATCGTCTTCGCCGACAGCGGCCAGATCAGGGCCAAGCTCGAACCCGAGATGATCCGGCTCGTGGTGGAGGATCGCGGCCCGGGGATCCCGGACATCGAGAGGGCCATGAAGCCTGGCTACTCTACCGCGCCCGAGTGGGTCCGCGAGCTGGGCTTCGGGGCCGGGATGGGGCTCAACAACATCCAGAGATGCTCCGACCGGATGCAGCTCGACTCGACGGTCGGCGAAGGGACACGGCTGGAGGCCGACATCCTCCTGGAGCCACGAGGTGAACCTGAGCGAGATCGCTGAGAAGCTCCAGCTCCAAGTGAGGGCTGGCAACAGCGCCCTGACCAACGAGGTGCGAGGCGGCTATGCCGGCGACCTCGTCAGCGACGTGCTCGCCCACGGCCGCGAGGGAGACCTGTGGGTCACCCTCCAGACCCACCAGAACACCGTCGCCGTGGCGAGCCTGAAGGCCCTGGCCGGCATCGTCCTCGTCAACGAGCGCGAGCCCGAAGCACAAACGCTCCAGAAGGCCGTGGAGGAAAACATCCCGCTGCTCGTGAGCACGCTGCCGGCCTTCGAGCTGATCGGCCGCCTGTACAGCCTCGGTCTGTCTGGAACCAGGACGTGAGGACCTTCGATGCCGACCTGCACATCCACACCTGCCTTTCGCCCTGCGCCGAGCGGGAGATGTGCCCGTCGACCGTGGTCCGCCACGCGCTCGGGAGAGGATTGGACTTGATCGCGATCTGTGACCACAACTCGGCCGAGAACGTCGACGCGGTGAGCCGCGCCGCCGAGAGGGCCGGGCTGGCCGTGATCGGGGGGATGGAGATCACCTCCCGGGAGGAGGTGCACGTGCTCGGGCTCTTCCAGGAGGACGGCCTTCTCCGCGCGGCCCAAGAGGTCGTCTACGACAATCTCCCGGGCGAGAACGACCCCGGCACGTTCGGCGAACAACTGGTCACGGACGAACGCGGCCAAGTGATCCGCCACAATCGACGGCTGTTGATCGGAGCTACGACCTTGACGCTGGCCGAGGTCGTGCGGACCGTCCACGAGCTCGGGGGCCTGGCGATCGCCGCGCATGTGGACCGGCCGAGCTTCAGCGTGCTGAGCCAGCTCGGGTTCATCCCCGAGGGCCTCGGGCTGGACGCGGTGGAGGTCTGCTCGGAGAACGTGCCGCCCATCCCTGAGGGCCTGGCCGTGGTCCGCTTCTCCGACGCCCACCGCCCGGAGGAGATCGGGGCCAGGCGCACCCGCTTTCTCGTCGAGCGGCCGACCGCCGCGGAGATCGGATTGGCCCTGGGGCAGGCGGAGGGCCGCAGGATCCTGGAGGGCTGATGGAGGACCTGTCGCTGCACATCCTGGATGTCGTCGAGAACGCGCTTCGCTCCGAGGCGAAGCTGGTCGAGATATCGGTGGTGGAAGACATGGAGCAGGACCTGCTGACGCTCGAGATCCGAGACGACGGGAAAGGCATGGACCCGGAGCAGTGTGCGCGGGCAGCCGACCCCTTCTTCACGACCAGGCCTGACCGGAGGATCGGGTTGGGCCTGGCGCTCCTGGCCCAAGCCGCCAGAGAGGCCGGCGGGGAGTTCAGTGTCTCCTCTCACCCGAATGGTGGGACAAGGGTCTGGGCCACGTTCCGCCACGGCCATCCTGACCGCAAGCCCCTGGGCGACATCTCCGCGACCCTGCACACCCTGGTGGCAGGGAGCCCCGAAGCGGACTTCGTCTACGAGCACCGGAGGGGCGCGGAGATCACCCGGCTCGATACCCGAGAACTGAGACAGCCATGATCAACCTGGTGATCGATGACCAAGAAGTCAGCGTGGAGCCCGGCACGAGCGTGCTGGAGGCGTGCCTGGGGCTCGGCATAGAGATCCCCACGCTGTGCTACCACAGGTCGCTGCCGGCCTACGGCGCGTGCCGGCTTTGTCTGGTCGAGGTCGAGGAACGGGGCCGGGTCCAGATTCAGGCGTCGTGCCTTTACCCGGCCCGCGAGGGCCTGGTCGTCCGCACCGCCGCCGAGCAGGTGATCAGCACGCGCCGCATCATGGCCGAACTGCTCCTGGCCCGCTGCCCGGGCTCTGAGAAGGTCAGGGAAGTGGCCGCGCAGCTCGGGGTCACCGAGACCCGGTTCCCGAAGAAGGATGAGGACTGTATCCTGTGCGGCCTGTGCGTGAGGGTCTGCGCGGAGCGGATGAAGAGCGGAGCGATCGACTTCAGGGGCCGCGGCCACCAGCGAGAGGTCGGCCCGGCCTACGATAAGACTTCGCCCATCTGTATGGCCTGCGGGGCCTGCAAAGTGGTCTGCCCGACCGAGGCGGTGGACCTGGCGAAGGTCTCCGCGCGCGAGCCGCGCCCCGTGCTCGCCGAGTTCGACGCCGGGCTCATCGACCGCCCCTCGATCTACATCCCCTACCCGCAGGCCATCCCGAAGGTGCCGGTCATCGACCGCGAGACCTGCATCCACTTCCGCAAGGGCGAGGAGGCCGACGCCTGCCGCTCGTGCGAGAACTTCTGCGAGGCCAAGGCCATCGACTTCAGCCAGCAGGACGAGCTGGTCGACCTGGACGCGGGGGCCGTGGTGATCGCGCCCGGCTTCGAGCTGTGCGACCACACCCTGCGCGCGGAATACGGCTTCGGGCAGTATCCGAACGTCATCAGCAGCCTCCAGTTCGAGCGCCTGCTCTCGGCCAGCGGACCCCATCAGGGCCACGTCGTGCGCCCCTCCGACGGCAAGGAGCCGAAGCGCATCGCCTCCATCCAGTGCGTGGGCTCGCGCGAGGACGAGACCAACTACTGCTCGTCGGTGTGCTGCATGTACGCGGTCAAGCACGCCCTGATGGCCCGAGAGCACCTGCCGGGCGTCGAGCACACGATCTTCTTCATGGACCTCCGCGCCTTCGGCAAGGGCTTCGACGCGTACTACCAGCGGGCCCAGGACGAGGGCGTGCGGTTCGTGCGCGCGCGGCCCGCGGCGGTCGAAGAGGTCGGCGAGGAGGGCAACCTCCGGATCAAGTACCTCAACGAGCGCGGCGAGTTCAAGGACGAGGAGTTCGACCTGGTCGTCCTCTCGTGCGGCATGCGGCCCTCGGCAGGCGCCGGCGACGTGGCCGAGCGGCTCGGCGTCGAGCGCGACGCCAATGGCTACGCCCTCTCCCAGCGCCTCGCCCCGTTGGACACGAGCCGCCCAGGCGTCTTCGTGTGCGGCCCCTTTGCCGAGCCCAAGGATATCCCCGAGACCGTAATGCAGGCGAGCGGCGCCGCCGCACGCGCCATGGGACTCCTTGCAGACGTGCGGGGGACCCTGGTCGAGCCCAAGGAGTATCCTCCCGAGAGAGATGTCTCGGGCGAGGAGCCGAGAATCGGGGTCTTCGTCTGCCACTGCGGGCGCAACATCGGCGGGGTGGTCAACGTGCCGGAGGTGGTGGAGTACGCCCGCAGCCTGCCCAACGTCGTCCACGCGGAGCACAATCTCTACACGTGCTCCACCGACAGCACGCAGAAGATCCGTGAGGCGATCGAGGAGCACAAGCTCAACCGCGTGCTCGTCGCCTCGTGCACGCCGCGGACCCACGAGCCGCTCTTCCGCGACACGCTGCGCGACGCGGGCCTGAACCAGTACCTCTTCGAGATGGCCAACATCCGCGACCAGTGCTCCTGGGTCCACATGCAGGAACCCGACAAGGCCACCGCCAAGGCCAAGGCACTGGTCCGCATGAGCGTTGCCAGGGCCCGACTGATCGAGCCGCTCGCCGAGCGAACCCTGCCGCTGAACCACGATGCGCTGGTCATCGGCGGCGGGCTCGCCGGGATGACGGCCGCGCTCGCCCTGGCCGACGAAGGGTTCAACGTCCACCTGGTCGAACGCGAGGCCGAGCTCGGCGGCCACGCAAAGCACGTGCAGTACCTCTTTGACGGCGAGGACCCCCAGGGCTTCCTCGCGAAGACGATCGAGCGGGCCCTGGCCCACCCGCGGATCACCACCCACCTCGGCGCCTCGATCGCGGGGGTGGACGGCTTCGTGGGCAACTTCAAGACCCAGATCAGCACGAACGGAGACGCCGAGGAAGTGGAGCACGGGGTGGTCGTCGTGGCCACAGGCGCACAGATCCACAAACCGACCGAGTACCTCTACGGCGAAGACGACCGGGTGCTCACACAGGTCGAGTTCGAACAGAGGCTCTCGGCCGGGGACGTCGCGGCCGGTACCGTCGTCATGATCCAGTGCGTCGGCTCGCGCGACGACGAGCGGCCCTACTGTAGTCGCCTGTGCTGCTCCCACGCGATCCGCAACGCGCTGAAGCTGAAAGAGCTCCGGCCCCAGGCGAACGTCTTCGTGCTCTACCGCGACCTGCGCACGTATGGGTTCCGCGAGAAGTACTACCGGCTGGCGCGCGAGAAGGGCGTGCGGTTCATCCGCTACGAGCCGGAGGGCAAGCCGCTCGTCTCCGTCGAGAACGGCACGCTGCGCGTCCAGGCGTGGGACCCCATCCTGGAGAGGACGCTGGCGATCGACTGCGACCACCTTGTCCTCTCGGCAGGGGTGGTGGCGCGGGAGGACGGCGAGGCGCTCGCGCAGATGCTCAAGGTGCCGCTGAACCAGGACCGTTTCTTCCTGGAGGCGCACCTCAAGTTGCGGCCCGTAGACTTCGCGTCGGACGGCGTGTTCCTCTGCGGCCTCGCCCACGCGCCTAAGAGCCTCGACGAGACGATCGCGCAGGCCACGGCCGCGGCATCGCGCTCGGCGACCATTCTCGCCAAGGACGAGCTGCCGCTCGAGGCGGCCATCTCCGAGGTGATCGACAAGAACTGCGACGGCTGCGCGTACTGCATCGAGCCCTGCCCGTACCAGGCGCTGACGCTGATCGAGTTCATGCGCAACGGCGAGATCAAGAAGACCGTCGAGACCAACGAGGCGCTTTGCAAGGGCTGCGGCGTGTGCCAGGCCACCTGCCCGAAGCGCGGCATCTTCATCCGCCACTACAAGCTCGACCAGATCGCGGCCGTCCTGGAGGCCGCACTGGAACCGTGACCGATCCCGTCTGACGCGGACGAGAGGAAGCGATGAGCGACGAAGAGTTCGACCCGATCATCATCGCGTTCTGCTGCAACTGGTGCTCCTACGCCGGGGCCGACCTGGCGGGTACCTCGCGCCTCCAGTACCCGCCCAACATCCGCATCGTGCGCGTGATGTGCTCCGGCATGGTGCATCCGAACCTCGTCATGGACGTCCTGAGCAAGGGCGCGGACGGGGTGCTGATCTGCGGCTGCCATCCCGGCGACTGCCACTACCTGGAGGGCAACCTCAAGGCGGAGAAGCGCGCCGAGGCCATCGATCTCCTGCTCGAGGACTTCGGCCTGGAGCCGGAGCGCTTCCGCCTGGAATGGATCTCGGCCTCCGAAGGCCCGCGCTTCGCCCAGGTGATGACGGAAATGACCGAGACAATCAAAGAGATCGGGCCGAGCCCGTACCGCACGATGTAGGAGCAACCATGGAGCCTCAGAACGTCCGCTTCCTCGAGGGACACAAGTACATGTGGGACGGCGAAGCGTACGAGTCCCGCGAGGCCGCCGAGGCGAAGCGCAACGAGTATGCCGACAACGAGTTCGAGACGCAGCTCGTCGAGGAACAGGACCAGTTCCTCGTCTACACGCGTCGTGTCGTGACCGAAGTGGTGGTCGAGGGTGAGGCGCCCACGGCCTGACACGCCCCAAGGCCCACGAGAAAGGAGACCGCGAATGGCTGTCAAAGTTGCGGAGGAATGGTTGAACATCTGCGGCGGGTGCGAGGTGAGCATCCTCGACATCGGGGAGCCGCTGCTCGACCTCTTGCCCCAGCTCCAGTTCGTGCACATGCCCGTGCTGATGGACCACAAGTACTTCGGGCAGACGGGCGGAGGCACGGAGCTGGAGATCCCGGAGGCGGACGTCGGGATCATCAGCGGCGGCGTCCGCAACGAGAAGGAGAAGCACGTCGCCGAGGCCATGCGGAAGTCGTGCAAGACCCTCATCGCCTTGGGCTCGTGCGCCTGCTTCGGTGGCATTCCGGCCATGGCCAACATGTTCAAGCTCGACGACCTGTACGAGAAGGTCTACCGCGACTCGAAGACCACCGAGCCCGCCGATACCCCGAGCGAGAACTTGCCGCCCCTGCTCGAATCGCTCAAGGCGGTCGACGAGGTCGTCCAGGTGGACGCCTACATCCCCGGCTGCCCGACCGCTCCAGCCCTGATCGCCGAGGCGCTCACCTGCCTGCTCGAGGGGAAGCCCTTCGAGCTGCCGGAGCGCTCCGTGTGCGACGATTGCCCGGTCAAGCGCGAGAAGAAGGCGTCGGGCGGCACGATCGAGCGCCCGCTGAAGGGCGTCGAGTTCAAGCAGGGCGAGC